>JBKPSF010000353.1:0-11529 GCA_046734875.1 Actinomycetota bacterium
CCCGCGGTCCCCGGCCACGGCGCCAAGTTCTGGACGGTTGAGTAGCTTCCTGACAATACCGACCCTGCGGACCCTCTCGTCCGCTGGCCGGGCGGCGGTCGCCATCGTAGATCCTCCTTTCGTAGAGGGGGCGGCGCCGCGACGTCGCCCCCTCGCCGATCCGTCTAGCGGATGCCCTTCTTGCTGAGGTTGATGACCTGCTTGGCGTTGTCCTGGGTGACGAAGGCCGGCCCAGTCAGCACCACGTCGGCGGGTATCACGCCGTACTGAATGTAGTTGGTAAGGAACACGACCGGCAGGTAGCCCTGGAGGTACTGCTGCTGGTCCACGGCGAACGCCACGTCACCGTCGTTGACGGCCTGGAGCACCGAGGGCGACAGGTCGAACGTTGCGAGCGTGATGTCCTGCAGCTTGCCCGTTTCCCTCAGGGCCTTGAGGGCCGGGTCTGCCCCTGTCGGACCGAGCGCCAGCATGCCGTTGATATCAGGGTTCTGCTTGACGGCCGTCTCGATCTTGGCCTGCGACTCGGTCGGGTTGGTCAGGCTCACAGCAATGACCTCGACCTGCCCGCCGAGACCTTTCTCGAAACCTGCGCAACGGTCATCGAGCCCGGCGTTGCCGACCTCCTGGTTGATGCACAGCGCGTTGTCCACGCCCTCCTTGGCGAGCCGCTCGCCGGCACCCACGCCCGCTATAAACTCCGTCTGCCCCACGTGCGTGAGCGCCCCGAGGGCTTCGTAGTCGTCAACGCCTGAGTTCAGCGTCACGATCGGGATACCTGCCTCGTTGGCCTTCTGGATCGACTCGCTGAGGGCGTCGGCGTCGGGGACGGAGACGGCGAGCCCATCGGGCTGGGAGGCCACGGCGGCGTCGATGAGCTGGCTCATCTTGACCATGTCGAAGGTCTCGGGGGCGCTGTAATCGACCTCGACGCCCATGTCGCTGGCCGCCTGGTCCACGCCGTTCTTGACCACCGACCAGAACGGGTCGGAGGCCTGCCCGTGGGTCACCACCGCGATCCGGATGTCCTTGCGGGCCACGTTCCCCTGGGCCCCGGAACCGCCGCTCTCCTGCTGCCCGCCGCAGCTCACTGCCGCCAGCAACGCGACGACCAGCCCAACGGCCAGCACCCACAACCGTCTGCGCGTCCTGTTCATCTACCCGTACCTCCGTTCAGTCGCTCCTCCACAAATCCCAGGCTCTTGCCCACGTCCACTACCGGTCCCTCTCCCTCCTTCGGCTCGGTCTCCACCACCGTGTCCTGCTCCAGTACGTACCACCCCGAGTAACCACCACGTTCGAGCACCTCCAGCAACCGCCCGACATCCACGTCGCCTTCTCCCAAGGGCCTAAACGCACCACTCTGCGCGGCCTCCTTGAAGCCGAGCTTCCTCCCGGCGAGCTTCATGGCCAGCCCCCAGTCAACGTCCTTAAGGTGGACGTGGTTGACCCTACCGCCTGCCAGGCTCGCCACCTCGACGGGATCGCTGCCCCCGATCAGGAGGTGACCCGTGTCCAGGCAAAGCCCCATCTCGGAGCCCTCCAGAAAGCGCAGGAGCTGGTCGTGGCGTTCGATCACGGTCCCATAATGCTGGTGCAAAGAGACCGCGACGCCCTGCCTGGCGCAAATATCCTCGACCGCCTCCAGCGACTCGAAAAGCGTCCTCCAGGCACCATCGTCGAGCTCGAAGACCTCTCCGTAGTCCTCCGATCCGGTCGAGGCTGCCAGGACCACCACGTCGGCCCCCGCGGCGGCGAAGAACCCCGCCCGCCGCTCGACGAGGGTGAGCTGTTCGTCTCGTACACCGGGCTCGTGCAGTACGGCCGGCACGAAACCCCCGACGAGGTTCAGGCCGTACCCGTCAAGCATCCCGGCAACCTCGGTGGGATCTCGCGGCAACAACCCCTCAGGGCCGGCCTCCACCGCCGCGAGGCCGAGCGAAGCGGCTTCGCGCAGCACCCGGTCTGCGGGCATCTGGTAGCCCCAGTCTGGCACCTCGATGACCCCCCACGATACCGGGGCACCAGCGACGCGTGCGCTCACCGAAGCACCTCCGAACCCTCACGCCTCTCTTGCCAGAGCGCGACCATGCGCGCGTACCTCTCAGCGACCGAGGACATGAGTCCTTCGTCGTCGCTCTCGCCGGCCAGCCAGCGACGCGCCTGCACGCTGTAGATGGAACGCCCGATGGCAAACCCGTTGCAACGCGGCTCGGAGGCCGCTGCGGCGAAAAACCGGGCGAGGTCTCTTTCCTCCAGAGCCTGTCCCAAGACCAGGATACCGGCACAGTAAGGGTCGCGCTCGCGGACAACGTCCCCAATCCTCTTCCACACCCCAGGCTCCTTGTTCGGCGGCAGCTTCCACCAGTCGGGACGCACCCCGATGTCGTAGAACTTTTCGAGCAACCGGACCATGCCGTTCTCGTCGTAGCTCGTCCCCAATGGGGCCTGAACCTCCAGCAAGAGCCGCCTCTCGTTCCCCATGCAGGCGTCGTAGAGCTGGAGGAGTTTGCCTTCCTGGAGTTCCTCTATCCGGGCGTCGTCGTCCGGGTGCATATAGAGGTTGCACTTGACGACGTGTTCCTCGGGCCAGGTCCTGATGGTAGCGGCGGGGTTCGGACCGCCGGCGAGCTCCACGGGACGGCTCCCGGCGACCTCAGCGGCACGCGAGATCCAGACCCCACTCCCCGTGAGCTCCTCCAGGGCCTCCTTCCCGTATACGTCGTCGATCAGGATGCCTGCCAGAGAGTCTCCCTCAGCCACGCGCATGAACGCCCGCGCGAGAAGCACCTTGAGGTCTCGTAGACGCGCCCGGTCCGCGCCGAGCTCATCCGCGATCTCCTCGAGCTGCCAGCGGTGGTCTATGGCGAGCACGCGCAACTCGGCGGGCTCCCGGCGCGTCGTGGCCCTGTGCAGATGTTCCAGCCAGGAGTCATCGCGCAACCGCCGCGGCCTGCGACTCATGCCGAGGAAGTACTCCAGCTCTTCCGGGGTCGGCATGGCCGGCGAGCAGCCGTGGCGGGAGACTACGATGGCGCCGCAGGCGTTCCCGATCCGCAGACACTCCTCCAGCGGCTCCTCGCGCAGCCAGCGCGATAGGAAGCCGCTCATGAAGGCGTCCCCGGCGCCAACGGAGTTGAATACCTCGACGGGAAAGCCTGGCACCCTGACGCCATCTTCGAGGTCCTCCGGTATGTCCCCGGGGAAGACGATGGCTCCCATAGCGCCGACCTTGAGCACGATCGTCGCGCCGCAAAGATTGCGGATGGAGAGGAGCGCCTCGCGGGTGTCGGTGGCCCCTCCGGCTATCCGGATCTCCTCCTCCGTCCCGACGACGAGGTCGCAGTCCGGCAGGACGGACCGGTAGCCTTCTGTGACCTCCGCGCTCTCGACGAACATCTCGCCGCCCTGCTCGTGGGACGCGACGCCCCAGAACACGGGCCGGTAGTCCAGATCGAAGATGACCTTCGTCCCTGCCTCCTTCGCGACCCGCACGGCCTCGAGCGAGGCCTCCCGGCTCCCCGGCCGCGAGAGCGGCGTACCCGTCACCAGCAGCGCTTTCGAGGATGCTATGAACTCAGGGTCCACGTCGCCCACATCGAGGGCCATGTCCGCGGCGTCACCGTAGGCGAAGATCCTGGGGAAGCCCTCAACGTCCCTGATGGCGAGCAAGACGTAGGGGGTCAGGCGCTCCGGGTCGAAGGTTACGTGGCTCACGTCGACGCCGGTCTCCGCCATTGTCCTCTGCACGAAGCGGCCCATCTGCTCTTCGCCCACGCGGGTGAGCATCGCGGTCTTCACCCCCAACCTGGCGGTGTTGAGGGCAATGTTGGCGGCGCTGCCGCCGACGTACTTGCGGAAGGACTGGACGTCTTCCAGCTTCGCCCCTTCCTGCTCGGCGTAGAGGTCCACGCAGGTGCGTCCGATGCAGATGAGGTCCAACGCGTGGTCCCGGCCGTCGCTCATACCCGCCGGTAGCCCCGGTTGTGCAAGTGGTTCACCCACCGCGGGCCGACCGCCGCTACGCCGATATCCGTTGTCACGCTTCCCCTTCCCCGATCATCCGTACTGCAACGGACGGTTGGTGTTTCTTCTCCTCGCGGGCGGCCTACATCCTCACAGCTCCACCAGCATCATCTCGAGCCAGTACGATTCCGCAGGGTAGCTGTGCGATCCGTACTCTATGGCACGCCCGCCGGTGTCGTACGCGGTCCTGGTCATCGTCAACACCGGGTCTCCGGGTTCTATCTCCAACAACTCGGCCTCCTCGTCGCCGGCCTTGCGCGCCCCGACCCGCTGGGTGGCGACGTGCGGGGCGATGCCGGCCCGGCGAAAGAGATCGTAGAGCCCTGTCATCTCCAGGTCTTCGCGTTCGATCTCCAATAGATCAACCGGCACGAAGTTGCGCATGAGCGCAATGGGGTCGTTGCCCGCGACCCGCACCCGCTCGAAGCGCAACACGGAAACGGCCGGCGCGAGACCGAGTTGCTCTGCTACCTCCGGCGGACACAACACCTCCCCGATGTCCAGCACGCGGGTCGCCGGTTCCCGACCCGACTCTTTGAGGTCGTCGTAGAGGCTGGTCAGGGCAACGGCCCGCCTGACGGGCTTGGTGGCGATCACCGTCCCGATGCCCCGCCTCCTTATGAGCATTCCCTTATCTACCAACTGCTTCAAGGCGGCCCTCATGGTGGGACGGCTGATCCCCAACTGCTCCGCCAGGTCGAGCTCGCCGTCCAACTTGCCACCCCGCGGCAGCCTTCCGTCTTCTATGGCCCGCTCGAGCGCCTGCGCCGCCTGATGGTATAGGGGCACCGGACTCGAATGATCCAACCTCACCCCGGCCAACACCCCGGATGCCTGTTCCGCCACCTTCTCCCCACACCCAAAATGTACAAATGTCTTGACATTAGAATATTAGTAAGTGCTGACCGTGTCAAGCGGCCACGCGAGACGCGTAGCCCTACGGGGGATGGCTCGACGCCCGGCTCGGAGCGGCGAGCCGATTTCAGCGAACGGTGTCTGACCCTTCGTCGAGCTTTTCCCACGCCCTCAAGATACGGACGAGCTCTTGCCTGTCGGTTTCGTCGAGCTCGCTACCCGGCTCCCTGACCCGTCCGGGGGCGAGCCCCATGAGCTCCATAGCCTCTTTGATCACGGCGACGTTGTAGCCGCTTTGGGCCCTGGCGCGCAGCCTCTCCAGCGGAGCAACCTTGCGCCAGACCGTCTGCACGGACTCGCGGTTCCCCTCCCTGAGCCCCCGGAGCATCCCGAGCGACATCTCGGGGGCGATGTTGACAAGCCCCGAGGTAAACCCCTCTGCCCCCACGACGAAGAAGAACGGCGCCCACATCTCCGCCGTGCCGCAGATCCACACCACGGGGTTGTCTATGGACTCCACGAGATGACCAAAGGTTGGGAGGTCGTTGATCGCGTACTTGACCGCTACCACGTTCTCCAGTGCCGTAACGCGCTCCAGAACAGCCCGGTTGATGGTCTCGTGGCGGACGTACAGCGCGACCCCGATCCCGAGTCCGCGGGCGATCTCGGTGTAGTAACGGACCAACCCTTCCGGGGTCAGGTAAGGGTGGGCAGGTTGGTGGATCATGACGGCGTCCGCGCCGGCATCCTGCGCGGATGCGGCCATCCTGCGCGCCGTCCTCGAGTCGTGGCCGACGCCCGCAAGCACTTTCGCCCTGCCATCGACCTTCTCCACGACGAACCGGGTCACCGCCTCCGCCTCCTCCAGGCTCAAGGAGTAGAACTCCCCTGTGTTGCCACACGGGACTATCACCTCGAGCCCGTTGGCGACCAGGAACTCCACGTTCATCTCCAGAGAGGAATAGTCCACGCCCCCGTCCTCGCGAAACGGCGTCACGTTGATCGCGTGAACAGTACGAAGGTCTCTCATAAGATCGGCGTGATCCAGAGATCGGGGCCGTTGCTGTTCCATCAGTTTGCCGGTTCCAGTACGTAAACACGCCGGTCGTCCGGCAACGTATCTGGTGTGATCTCGATCTCCGTCGCGCCCACTTGTACCACCATCTCCTCGGGGAAGCGTGAGGTGAACGCTTCTACTGGAAGGATGTTCCCGTCCAGGGTGAGACCGGGTATCTGGTAGTGCATGGGGATAATGACACGCGGCCCGATCTCCTCTATGGCCCGGTCGAGGTCGTCGAGTTCGATGGTCGGCGGCCCACCCGTCAGCGCCAACAAGACATCGACCCTGCCACGCAACCGTCCGAGTTGCTCCCCGGTCAGCGGATTGCCCAGGTCTCCGAGGTGTAGCACGCTCACGCCGCCCAACTCGAAACGGTACATGGCATTCTCGTCCGGGTCCTTTTTGTGCTCCAGGCTCTCCATCGCAGGAAAGGCTTCGAACCGAACCCCCGCCATCTCGATGCCGCCTTCGCCGGCGACATCCAACGCGTTCAGATACAGCGGGTCGCCAGGGATCATGCGCGCGTTGGAGTGATAAGCGTCCGTCTGAGAACTAACAACCACGAGGTCAGCCGATTCCTCCACGGGGCCAAGCCCCGCAACAGCCGGCTCGTAAGGATCTGTCACTACGGAGGTGCCGTCACCCTCCAGCCTGAAGCACGCGTGTCCGTACCACTTAATCTTCACCACAAGCCCCTTCCCGCAAGCCAGTGTTCTCGACTCCTCCTGATCGCCGGACGACCGTCCGGCGCCTTGCCCTTCTTCGCACAACGGAATAACATACGATATCTTCGGGATCAACCGGAGGTTCCACGACGCGCTCATCTCGCGGTGCGGCAACGGGCGCATGATCGAGGCCATGGGGCAGGTCCACGACCAGCTGCAGGCGATCGCCGCGCGCTCGCGGAGGGTCATGCCCACGTACCTGCGGGAAGATGAAGAGCACAGGAGGGTGGCTGAGGCCGTGGCCTCTGGCGACGCCGGGGGTGCCGCGGACCTCTTTCGCGAGCACATCGTGGGGTTCGAGGAGCAGTTCGTCCGGGCGTTCGGGCACAGGTCTGCGGAAGAGGAAATGGGCGACTGAGGAGGTAGCGCATGCGGGCGTTGATGGTCGAGGCAGACTGGGAGCCGAGGCTGGGCTATTCCCCGGAGGCCGGCGACGAGGAGCGGCGCCTCGCGCGCAACGGCAACCTGGTGTGGAGGCACCCGCGCTTTCGCGTGGTCGAGGTTCCGGAGCCCATCCCGGAGCCCGACGAGGTGCTGATCCGGGTTCGGGCCTGCGGCGTGTGCGGTTCGGACGTGCACATGTACGAGACCGACGACGAGGGTTACATGGTCTATCCCGGGATGATGTCCACGCCGGTGGTCACGGGACACGAGTTTTCCGGCATCGTGGAAGCGGTCGGCGATGACGTGGCTGATCTGCAACCAGGCGACGCCGTTTGCTCCGAGGAGATAGCCTGGTGCGGAGAGTGCTACGCGTGCCGCAGCGGGCTCTTCAACTACTGCGAGCGCCTGGGAGAGCTGGGATTCACCTTCGACGGCGCGCACGCCGAGTACGTGGTCACTAAAGCCAAATACTGCTGGCCCATCGGCGAGATGCTCTCTACGCTTGGCGAGGAGCGCGGCTTCCAGGCGGCCGCCCTCGTGGAGCCAACGAGCGTCGCATACGTGGGACTGTTCGTCCAGGCCTCCTTCCTGCCGGGCGCGAGCGTCGCCGTAATAGGAGGAGGGCCCATAGGGCTCGCCGCTATCGGGCTCGCCCGGGCGGCCGGTGCGGGGTGGGTGGTGGCGTTCGAAACCGTCGAAACCCGCAGGCGCCTCGCCGGGGAGATGGGTGCGGACGCCGTCTACGACCCCCTATCGCTCGACGACGGTGGCATGGCGGAGGCCGCCATGGAGGAGACGAAGGGGCGTGGGATAGACATGTGGGTCGAGGCCAGCGGCGCTCGGGGTGTGATCGACGCCGCCACCGGGGCCCTGGCCCCCACGGGAACGGTTGTGCTGATCGGGAGAGGTCCCCACCAGGCCTCCATAGACCCCGAGAGGCTCGTGGTCACCGGTGGCGGACTTCGCGGCTCTCTCGGCCACTCCGGGGCTGGCACCTTCGGAAACGTGATCCGCCTCATGGCCTCTGGCAGGCTCGACATGAGCCGCATCGTAACCAACCCTGTCGGCCTCGACGGCGCGCTCGACGGCCTCGAGCGCATCAAGGACCGCGAGGCCGGCAAGTACATGGTGCTGTTCGGGTAGAGAGCAAGGTGAACACCCCGCCCTCTACCACGCTAGACCGGGCTTAAGAGGTCTGTCGCTTCTCCTGGTATTGCTGGATGCTCTCGTAGACCTCGTCGGGGAACTGCAGCTCGTTGTACACGTTGCAGGCGTCCGGGTCGTCCGGGTTGGGGCAGATCTGGAAGTCCTGCTGGGCCTGGAACTCCAGGATCTTCTCCCGCCTGGGCGGGCTGTAGCCCTTGTCCTCGACCTGCTGGACCATCGATCGGATTTCCTGCTCGTCAGCGTCGTGGTCCTTGGTCAGCAACTCTACCAGCTCGTCGTCGGAGACGAAGTGGCGCCCGATCATGGCGAAGACGAGACGGCCGTAATGGCCTATGTCTTCGCCGTTGTCGAGCGCGTCGAGCATGTGGGCCATCATCGGGCTCTGGCGCAAATCTTCTACCGGCATAAGTGAGGCTCCTCTCTTTAGCGAACGTCCGAACTATACGCAGAGGCTCCTGCCCGAACGTGAAAACGACTACGCTTAGAGTTCCCGGATCAGGCGCAGCAAAACATCGCCCGCCGGTCCACGAAGGGGAAAATCCGCACGCGGCGCAAGCGGCGTCTCTTTCGTCAGGAGGTGGGCCGACCGAAGCCTAGCCCGCGACGGCCCGCAAGAGGTCTCTGGCCCCGTCGGCGACGGGCACCTTCTGCTCCTCCCCCGAGGCCATGTCGCGCACCGTGGCCGTGCCCTGCGCGAGCTCGTCCTCGCCGAGTATGACAGCGTAGGAGGCCCCGACGCGGTCGGCCTGTTTGAATTGCGCCCGCAGGCCGCGTCCTCCGTAATCGAGGTCGGCGGAGATCCCCTCCTCGCGCAAGGCCCCCGCGAGCGTGATCGCGGGTATGCGGGCTTCGTGCGCGAGGGTGACGAAGAAGACGTCCAGGCTGGTTTGCCGTTCCTGTGAGGAGGCGGCGAGGAGCATTCGCTCCACGCCTGAGCCGAAGCCTATGCCCCCGAGGTCGGGTCCCCCGAGGTCCGAGATGAGGCTGTTGTAGCGGCCGCCGGCTCCGACGGTGTCCTGCGCCCCGAGGGCGCCGCTCTTGGCCTCGAAGACGGTCATCGTATAGTAGTCGAGGCCGCGCACGAGGCCGTCGTCGATCTCGTAAGGGACGCCGAGCGCCCCGAGACCCTCGCAGACGGCGGCCAGGTGCGCGGAGGCCTCTTCGCTCAGGAAGGAGGTGATCCTGGGCGCCTCCACCAGCACTCCCTGGGTCCCCTCATGCTTGGAGTCGAAGGTGCGCAACGGGTTCGTGTCCATGCGAGCCAGGGAATCCGGGTCGAGCTCGTCGCTGTGCCTCTGGAGGTAGGCGCGGAGTTCCGGTACGTAGGTTTGTCTCGTCTCGGCATCGCCCAGGTTGTTCAGGTAGACGACTTCGTCCTTCACCCCGACGGCCCTGTGGATGGCGTAGAGGAGTGAGATCACCTCCACGTCCACCAGCGGGTCCGACGTCCCGAGAACCTCTACCCCGATCTGGGTGTGCTGCCTGTACCGCCCTCTCTGCTGCCGCTCCTGCCGGAACATCGGACCGATGTAAAAAAGCTTGATGGGCTGCGCGAGCTTGTACAGGTTGTGCTCGATGTATGCGCGCACCGCCCCCGGCGTCCCCTCGGGCCTCAGCGCCATCTCCCTCTCGCCCTTGTCCAGAAAAGTGAACATCTCCTTCTGGACCACGATGTCCGAGCCCTCCCCCGCGGTCCTAGCGAAGAGGCGCGCCTCCTCGAAGATGGGCGTGCGGATCTCGGAGTAGTTGTAACGGGTAAAGACTTCTCGCGCCTTCTCCTCGACGAAGGTCCAGAGCTCCGGCCGTTCGTGCGGTTCCTTGCCGCCGGCGAATACGTCGTAGGTGCCCCTCGGCCCGCGAAAATCCGTCACGCGAGTCCCGGCGGAAGGTAGGGGTTCGTCTTCAACTCTTCGGCGGCCGTGAGGACGGGGCCGTGGCCGGTGTAAAGGCGCGTCCCTTCATCCCAGAGCGGCATCACCACGCGGACGGACTCTTCCAACTCCTCCCACGACGCACCGGGGATGTCGGTCCGGCCCACGCTTCCTGGCAGGATCAGGTCTCCCACTATCTGGTCGTCGCCGACCACGAACGTCACCGACCCAGGGGAGTGTCCCGGCGTGTGGAACACCCGGATGCCGAGTCCGGCGAGGTCGAGCGCCTGACCGTTTTCCAGGGGCTCGTAATCCGTCACCTTTCCTTCCGCGTCGGCGGGATGCATGTACACGGGTGCTCCCGTCTCCCTGCGCACGAACTCCAGGGCGTTCACGTGGTCGGCGTGGCCGTGCGTCACCAAAATTGCCGCAACGGGGGCGCGGGTGGCGTTCAGGATCTTCTCCGGTTCCGCGCCGGCGTCTACGACGATGTCGCCTTCGGGGGCGTGGACGACGTAGGAGTTGACGTCGAAGCCGTCCATGGAGACGGTGACCTGTTCGATCTCGCTAAAGGCCAACGCCCTAGCGCTCCAGGGGCGTGCCGTCGCGGGAGACCCTGCGAACGTCGTAGACGTCGGGGATGCTCCTTATCTTGCGCATTACCTCCTCGACGTGCTGCACGCTCGCCGCCTTGAACGCGAACCGGCTGAGGGCCGTCCGGTCTTCTATCGTGTCGACCCTGGCCGAGAGGATGTTGACGCCCGCGTCCGAGATGGTGGACGTGATGTCCTTGAGGAGGTGCATCCTATCGAGCGCCTCTACGAGCAGCTCGACGGTAAAGAGCTTGTCCGGCCCCCCGCTCCACTCGACCTCGACGAACCGTTCGGGGTCCCTGGCCTGGAGCGCCCTGGCGTTCACGCAGCCCGCGGAATGGACCACGACCCCGCGCCCGAGCGAGACGTACCCGACTATGTCGTCGCCCGGCATCGGCGTGCAGCACCGGGCTAGGCGGGTCAGGATGCCGCTTGACCCCACGACGCGTACCCCTGTCTGCTCGTCGGTTCCGCCCTCGGGGAGCGGAAGCGGCGATAGCGCTGGCGCCTGGGCTTTGGGCTGCTCCTCCGCTTCTTCCCTGGGCTGGACGTGCTCGACGATGCGGCTTGCAACGTTGTCGGCGGAGAGCACGCCGGCCCCGACAGCGGCGAACATATCGTCCGGTGAAGGGTGGTTGGTCGCGCGTGCCACGTCCTCCAGGACCCCGGATGGGACCTTGCCTATCCGTCGCTTCTTCAAGAGGCTCAGTATCTTCTCGCGACCCGAGCTCAGGTTGTCCTCGCGGTCCGCCTTGTTGAAGAACTGGCGGATCTTGTTTCTAGCCCTGCCGCTCTGGACGACGGCCAGCCAGTCGCGGCTCGGCCCCGAGTTCTTGCCCGTGATGACC
>JBKPSF010000354.1:0-20267 GCA_046734875.1 Actinomycetota bacterium
GCGGCGCCCCGGGACGACTTCCTGAAAGCGAGCCAGGCGAAGCCGGGCGAAGCGAGCTGACAAGCGAGGCGAAGCCGAGCGTGCCGACAAGGCGCGAAGCGCCGTGCTGACAAGCGCAGGCCGAAGGCCGGAGCGTGCTGAGTCGTCCCTTCAGGGGCGGCTCAGTCTCGCGAGGGTGCTGGTGTCTTTTAGGGTGATGCGGCCCGAATCTACTTCGATCACGCCGCGGTTGCGCATCTCGTTCAGGACCTTGGTTACGGATTCCCTGGTGGAGGCGACCATGGCGGCGAGGTCCTGGTGGGTGAGGCGCAAATTTATGGTGACGAGGCCGTCTCTGCTCTCGCCGAACTTCTGGGCCAGGAGCGGGAGCAGGTTGGCCAACCTCACTTCGGTCTCGCGCGGGAGCAGACACTGGACGAGTTCCTCATACTGGACCAGGCGGAGTTCCAGGAGGGTCATTAGCTTGAAGGCGGCCCGCGGTTCCTGGCGGACGGCGCGCTCGACGAAGATCTTGGGTACTTTAGTCACCCTGCACTCCGTGACGGCCTCGGCGTAGGCGCGCTGCCTGGTCTCGCCGGCAAAGGCGAGGTGGCCGAAGATGTCCCAGGGCTTGAGCAGGCGCAGCGTCGCCTCCTTGCTGCCCGAGTAGGGCCTGAAAAGCTTCAGAACGCCCCTGGTCAATACGTAGAGAGCGTCGCCGTACTCGCCCTCGTTGTAGATGGCGTCGCCCGGTCCGTAAACCCTGTCCGCTGTGGCGATGCCCATCTCGCCCAGAAGCTTCAGCAGCGCCCGGCACTCCTGCTCCTGCAGCTTCGTGTACTCCGTAAGCGAAACGTCAACGGTCACGGGCATCACTTTCCACAGATGGGACCACGGTGGCGCACCCTTCCTTCGATACCTGGGAGCCGAGCGTGCTACACATTGCTACATTGTACATGACCCGGCCGCGAACACGAGCTACACACCTCGAACGCTCTGCGGAGTCTGAACTTCTTCATTACACGCAATCAGCATGCCAGCCGGGCACCAGGAAAGTCATGCCGAAATGCTGAAGTGCTGACTTGCTGAAACGCTCGAAGACGGACCCGGCGGATTGGGTTAGAATGCGCGAAGGTCTGTATTCGAGAGAGGAGACGTGGTGCGGGAGCGTCTGGCGTTCGGGGTTTTGATCGTCCTGCTGATCTTCCTGTTCGCCTTTACGTTCGCCGTCCTTGGGAAGGGCGAGTACAAACCCGGCGGAGTAGCTCCGCCGCAGATCTCTTCCAACCTCGCCTGATCTTCGGGCCTCAAGCCTCCGGAACGCGCTCGACCGCGACGCTGTAGGAGGACATCTTGGGATGACCGCGTAGCAACCCGCTACCGGCGCCACGGCCATGAACCTTCGCGAATTGCTCGCTATGGACCCAGGAGTCGAAGGCTTCTTTGTCCTCCCAGCGAGTGATCACCACGACCTCCTCCTCGGAGCGCAGGACCTCCATGTTGACGAAGCCGGGAAACTGCTGCACGAACCCCCGTCCACCGGCGAACCGTTCGACGACCCGGTCAGCCATGCCTTCTTTCACCGGCAAGCGGTTAACGACGGCGATCACTTTTCCCTCCGAACTCCTAGTGGGCGATGACGATGCCGCTGCCACCGACCCGTTTGGCCATCTTGAGCGCCTTGAGGGTCTCCCCCATCAACTCCCCCGCCCCCTTCCCGTGGGCTGGATACTCGGCGATCCCGACGTCGACCTCGAAACCGGCCCTTTCCTCAGTGAGCCTTCCGAGCACGCGCTCCGCCAGCCGGAAGGCGCCCTCGCTCGTCTCACCGGGTACGATGACGCAGACCTCGTCGTCGCCGAAGCGCGCGAGGGTGGAGCCCACTGGCGACGACTCACTCACGGCTTGCGCGAGCCCGCGCAGGATCTTCCTGGCGCGCTTGACCTTGCCCGCTGCTACGGTCTCGGTAAAGTCGGCGACGTCGAAGACGGCAACGGAGAACCGCTCGTGGGCGTCGATGGCCCGCGGCAGGATCAGGCGGTTGAGTTGGTCCCTGTCGGGGAGCCCGGTCACGAGGTCCGTGGCCGCGGCCCGACCGAGGGCCTGCTCCATCTCGCCCTGCACGATGGCGTCGAACGCCTGGAGCCCCGTCTCCGTCAGCCAGTCCGAGGCCTGCATGAGCTTGGCGAAGAACCCCGAGACCTCGGCGCCGTGCAGCCCGGAGAGGTCGATGCCCGACTCGACCGAGCGCCAGATGCACCGCCTGAGCGCCACGAAATCCTCGATGACGCCCACCGCGTCCCTCCCGAGCTCGTGCTGGCAACCGGCGATCTTCTCCACCAGGGCGCGCGTCGCGCCGCCCCGGCTATAGGTCTCGACGGTCTCGGAACTGCGCAGGAAACCGACAAAGACCGAGACCAACTCCTCCATGCCGGCGAGCGTCCGGTCGTAGGCCTCATCATCTTCTCCCCCGCCCCTGCGAGCCCGCCAACAGGCCACGATGCCGGTGACATCTTCGTCTATCCAGTCGGGGATGCGGGAGGTGCGCTCCATACCTCCAAGTATAGCGCCGCGCCAGCACACGCTGTAGGCCGGCGGGCTGATGCAACTTTTTCGGGCCGGCGTACGTATGTATGAGTGTGACCACAAAAAGGCGGAGAGCGCGGGCGAGGAGGGAGGCCTCGAAAAGGTTTAGGGACTTAACCTCCGCGGTAAATTAATAGTAGTTTCTAAAATTGATTTCCGGTAAGATTGGCATTTAGCTAGGAGGGTATCTTGAAAACCAATTTAGACAAGCGAAGGGACCCCCAGAAAATGGAGCGGGAATCCGAGACCCCCGAGCTCCTTGCCAAGTACCTCGCGCACATCGGCCAGGGCAACCTCCTCACGCACAAGGAGGAGATAGACCTCTCCATGAGGGCCAAGGCCGGCAACATGCGGGCGCGCCAGAGGCTCATCGAGAAGAACCTCAGGCTCGTCGTGAGCGTGGCCAAGAAGTACCGCGGCTACGGGCTGCCCTTCGAGGACCTCATCCAGGAGGGCAACATAGGTCTTATGAAAGCCGTCGAGAAGTTCGACCCCGACAGGGGCTTCCGCTTCTCCACCTACGCCACATGGTGGATCCGTCAGGCCGTCCAGAGGGCCGTCGCGGACAAGGGCCGCACCATCAGGGTGCCCGTGCACATGACGGAGAAGATCCGGAAGGTCAGCAGGGCGATGAGCGAGCTGGCCCTTGAGATCGAACGCGAGCCCACGGAGGAGGAGGTCGCCAGGCGCCTGGACTGGGACCCCGACGAGGTGCGCCTCACGATGCGCGCGATGCCCGACGCCACCAGCCTGGACCAGCCGGTCTCGAGCGAGGAGACCGCCTCACAACTCGGCGACTTCATCGAGGACGACAAGGTATCGGATACCCCCGATACCGTGATGCGGGAGATGGAGACCGAGCATCTCAAGGAGGCCATAGAACGCCTCCCTGAGAGGGCGCGCTACGTGCTCGTTCGCCGCTACGGCCTGGACGACCGGGAGCCTGCCACCCTGGCCGAGCTCGGCGACGAGCTGGACATCTCGCGCGAGCGGGTAAGGCAGCTGCAGAGAGAGGCGGAGCGCATCCTGAAAGGCGGCGAGTACGGCCGCGTCCTGCGCGACGCGGTCGCTTAGTAGCATTTCAGCTTGTCAGCACCTCAGCTTTCGCTGATGGCAAAGCGCCGGGCTTTCACCTCGGCGCTTTCGTGTTCTGATAGCCTTCGAGGGCGTGAAGGGCGATAGGCAGCGTGTATTGCTGCTCTCGGGGGCGGCTTTTCTAGGTTGCTCGGTGGCGGCCGGCGTTGGGCTGTTTCGTCCCCTCGACGTTGGAGTACTCGGCCTAGCGCAGCGCGAGAGCTCGTGGATATTGGACAGGATCGGGCTGATTGCTTCCGTGGTTGGCGGCGTGGAGTTTGTCGCGATTGCCGCGATCGCGCTCGCCGGGAGGCTGGTTTTCTCGGGGAGGCGCAGGCTCGCTTGGCGGCTTCTGGCGGCGTTCGTGGTTACCGGCCTGATCGAGGTAATCTTCAAGATGGTCGTGCCGCAGGCTCCGGTGCCTGGGGTCGTCCTGCGCGGTCCTGACCCTTCGCTCTTCGATATCAGCACGCCCTATCCCTACCCGAGCGGACACATGCTGCGCTCCGTTCTCCTGCTCGGCGCCATCTACCTGCTGTGGCCGAACACTGCGACCAGGCTCACGATCCTGGCGTTCCTCGTCGCCTCCGCCGCAAGCAGGCTCTACCTCGGGACCCACTGGCCCTCGGACGTACTCGGCGGCGTACTCCTCGGCATAGCAGGCCTCGCCTGGACATTCGACAAGCAGTCAGCCGCTAACGCTCGCACGCATACAGGCTGAAATGCTGAAAGCTACAACAGCCCGATGCGCCGGTCGAAACCGGCGGGCGCGTGGATGTTGAGCATGCGCACGGGCTCGCTACCCTCATTCTCGAAGCCGTGGGAGACCCCAGGCGGGACCAGGACGAACGTGCCGGGAGGCGCTGCCGCCTTCTCTTCGCCGAAGAAGAACGTCATCTCGCCTTCGAGGATGTAGAACGAGTCGTCTTCTTCCTCGTGCACGTGTTGCTCCATCGCGCGTCCGGGAGACATTTCGATGATCCCGAAGTTGAAGCGCGGCGTGTCCTCTGTCCTGGCGAGAAACTCGACGTTGCCCACCCGCTGACCCTCGCCAGCCCTCACGATCACCGGCCCGTCGCTCATAAGGCTCGACTCGCGCAGTTAGCGCAGCGGCCGTGCAGCGTGATCTCGTGCCAGTCCGTGACGAAGCCCGTCTCCCTCTCTACCTGCAAAGCCAGGTACTCCATGAGCTCCTCGTTGAACTCGATGACGGCGCCGCACTCCTCGCAGCGGGCGTGGTGGTGCACGCGCTCGGTAGCGAGCTCGTAGCGCGAGTAACCCTCGCCGAAATCGTCCTTGCGCACGATGTCAAGCTCGGTGAGGAGGTCGAGCGTCCGGTACACCGTGGAGAGGCCGAGGTCAGGGTGATCCCCCTTGACCCGGTCGTAGATCTCTTCGGCAGAAAGATGCCGCTCCCCCTCCAACTCGCGCACGATGATCCTGCGCTGGTTGGTTAGCCTGTAGCCCCGATCCCTGAGTATCCGCTCGAACTCTATCATCCGCCAAAGTCTATCCCTAGCTGTCAGCAAGATCAAGAATCGATCTTGTTATAGCTGTCAGTTATTAGCTTCTTGCTTGGGGTCGGAGCCGAAGGTGGTTTTGCGTCCGCCGGGCCACCAGTTCCAGTCGCCGAGGATACGCATGGTGGCCGGGACGAGGAGGATGCGTATTATGGTGGCGTCCACGAAGACGGCCACGGCGAGGCCCAGTCCGATGGCCTTGGTAAGGACGATGCCGGTAAAGGCGAACGCCCCTGTGACGACCATGATGATCGCGGCTGCCGATGTGATGATGCCGGCGGTTGCCACGAGGCCCTTCGAGACGCTCGCGGTGTTCGAGTCGCCGTTCTCGTAGGCCTCCCTGATGCGGGAAAGCAGGAAGACCTCGTAGTCCATCGAGACGCCGAAGATAGTGCAGAACATCAGGATGGGCAGTGTCGCATCCACGAAGCCCAAGGGTGTGAAGTTGAGAACGTTGGAAAGATTTCCGTCCTGGAACACGAACACCATCGCCCCGAAGCTCGCGGTCAGGCTCAAGATGTTCACTATCACGGCCTTCAGCGGGATAAACACGGAACGGAAGGTGATGAGCAGGATCAGGTACGTAACCCCGATAACGAAGGCTGCCGCGTAGGGTGCCTTGCCGTAGAGGCTGGAGATGAAATCCTTCTGGCCCGCCGAGAGACCTCCCACCAGAAAGCTTGTCCCCGCCGGGGGCTCCACGGCGCGCACGGCATCGACGACGGCGTAAGCGTCCTGAGTGTAAGGGTTGGCCTCGGTAACACCCCGGATCAGGGTTCTGTCGTTGGCGACGTAGGAGTCGAGGGCGTTCTGCAGGTCCTTTGAGTTCCTGGCCACATCCAGTTTCAAGAAGTTCGCGACGCCTTTCGGCGTGACGGTGCCGTCGGCCGAGATGCCCTCCGGCAACTCAGGCACCTTGCGGTCCACCTCTTCGGCCACCTGGCGCTCGACCTCGTCCCTGATGCGGCTCTCCGAAGCTCGTACCTCTTGCGCCACCCTCGGCTCGACCTCAGAGCGGACCTTCTCCTCTGTGCCTGGCGGGACTATGCCGTTGGTGGCTTTGATCTCCGAGAGTTGCTTGTCTACCGCTTCTTCGGTGTTTTTCTGGATCTGATCCTCGATCTGCTGCTCTACTAGCCTGTCGACCTTGCCGGCAGCTTCTCTTTGCGCTTTCTGGCGGGCGGCCTCGACGCGGGTGGCGTAGTCCCTGGCCGCCGCTCTTCCGACGGCGTTGACGCTCTCGACGCGAGAGACGCCTTCGGTATTGGAGATTCTCTCCGCAAGTTCGTGCGAATCGGATAGGCCCTGGGCGCTCAGGGGGTCTTCGTTCAGGGTGGCGACTATCTCCATGGGGTTCAGAGCCGCGTACTCGAAGTTTTTCTTCAGAAGGTCGTCGCCGGCGCGGGACTCGTATTTCTGTGGCAGGACGGTTGCCTCGGGGATGCCTACCTTCATGTGGCCGACCGGGTGGAGCAAGACGGCCAGGATCGCGGCCGTCAGCAGGATCACGGCGAACGGGTGGCGCATCACGACCTCGGCGCTGCGGTTCCAAAAAGTCGTGCCAACACCATCCCTGCGGCGTCGGATCGCGAGCCTGTTGACGTTCGGGCCGAGGACGCCGAGGAGGGCGGGCAGCAGCGTCAGCGCGGCGGTTACCGAAACGAAGACCACGACGACCCCGGCCACCCCAATAGAGCGCATGAACATGAAGGGGAAGAAGAGCAGTCCGGAGAGCCCGATCAAGACCGCCGTCCCCGAGAAAAAGATGGACCGACCCGCCGTCTGCACCGTGCGCGGGACCGCCTCCGTGGTTGGAAAATCTTCCAGCTCTTCCCTGAAACGGCTAACGAAGAAAAGTGCGTAGTCGATGCCTAAGCCCAGGCCGAGCATCGTCGAGAGGGTCAGCGTGAACACGGACATGTCGTAGGAGCCGCTGATGAAGTAGAGCACGGCGAGCGTTGTCAGCACGCTCGCCCCACCTATGAGAACTGGTACCCCTGCGGCGACGAGCGTTCCGAAGGCGAAGATGAGAATGACGATGGCGAACGGGAAGGCATATTTCTCGGCATGCTTTACGTCTTCGTTGCTCGCGTACTCGAGATCCTGGTAGACAGCCGGAGCACCCGTGACGTAGGTCTCGAGCTCGTCCGATCGGACCTCCTTCCTTACCCCGTCGACCACGTTGCGCGTCTCGTCGACGGACACCTTGGAGGTAACGATGGCGTAGGACTTCTTCCCGTCTTCCGAGATAAAGTGGGAATCCTTCGACCCCGCGTAGGAGGCGACCTGGCGCACGTCGTCCAGCTTGCGCACTCTGTCGAGCGCGCGCTCCTGGGCATCCTGGAACTCTTTGCTCCGGGCCGGCAGGCCGTCGCCGGTAAAGACCACGGTCAGGGCCGCCGGGGAGGCGCCGAACTCGTCGGTCATAAGGTCCTGCACCCTTTCGGCCTCGGAGTTGGCGCCCTCGAAACCGCCGCCCTTCAGCCTCCCCGAAAGCTCCGGCGCGAAAAAGGCGGACGAGATCAGGAGCCCGCCCCACACCAGCAGGATGGCCCACCTGAAACGGTGGGCGAAAACCCCGATGCTATGGAATATCCTCAACCGGTCGCGCGCAATCTACAGAACAACGTCCTCATCGGCGATATGTTACCCGACCCGGACACAAAAAAGGTGTTTGGTTACACCACCCGAAACCCGTTAGAGCGAATCCGGTTCAGAGGGTCGGCGTTCCCATCCCCTTCCACTACTCCCTACAAAGGTACGTGCCGACCCCTTCACACGGGCTCGGTGTCACCTTTGTCCCGAGGCCCGCTTCCGCGTGGCAAGGTCAGGGCGAGAAGGAGTCCAAAAACGGGCAGCGCGGCAATAATCGTCATCGTGAACGAGAGCCCCTCGCGGTCAGCGACGAGGCCTAGCAGCGGCGCCCCGACGCCGCCGAGCCCGATGGAGAGGCCCATCGTTATGCCGGCGGCGAGCCCGATACGTCCGGGCAGATACTCCTGTCCCATGACCACCGTGATGCCGAAGGTCCCTACCGTCGCAGCGCCGACGAGTACGAGCAGCGCCATGCCAACGAAGGGCCCAGCGAGGGTAAAGCAGAAGATAAGTGACGGCAACACGAGCATCGAAGCGCCCACCATCGTGCGCCTGCCGAACCGGTCCGCCAGCGGGCCCATTATTAGCGTCCCGGCAGCCCCACCGAATAGCATAAGGGTGAGGGCAGTGTTGCCCAGGGCCGGTGACACGTCGAGCACGCGCTCGTAGTAGGAAGCTACAAAGGTCACGAGGCCGAAGTAGACGAAAGAACGCACGATGACGACCCCGATCATGCGCACGAAAGGTCCCCAGTGCTCCGGCATCGAGGACTCCGCCTTCTCTTCGCCGCCCGTGACCTCCGGCCTGAAGCCGAGCATCCGCGGCAACTCGTGGAAAAGGAAGGCGGCCATCGCGACAGCTGGCAGTGCGAGGAACAGGGAACCCGGCAGCCCGAAAAGTAGTACTAGCGGAGTGGTGACGGCGGGACCGAGGGCGAAGCCCGCGTTGCCGCCGACGGAGAAGAAGCTCATGCCGCGGGCCCTGCCTGACCCCGAGACGTAGTTGGCGAAGCGGGCGGCCTCGGGGTGGAAGGCGGCGACCCCTATGCCACTGACCACGACGGAGAGCAGGATCAGGGGGTAACTGGGGGCCACGCCGACGAGCGCCATGCCGCACCCGGCGAGCAGCACGCCGAGCGGCATAAGCGCCGGGATGGGCTTCCTGTCTGAGAAGATGCCGAAGAGCGGCTGAACGATCGACGAGCTCACCGTCGCCGCGAACACCAGAGCGCCCGCAGCAGCAAGCGAGATTCCACGCTCCGCCGTCAAGAAAGGCACCAGCGCCGCAACGGCACCCTGGTTTAGGTCCGTGAACAGGTGCCCCGCCGATAGCCCTGCCATCGCCCTGCGGTCTACGCCTTTGTTGCCAACCTCGTTCAAAGACAGATTCCTTCCAGACCAGCATCCACAGCAGCAGATGCTATCAGCCTTCGGAGATCTCGTACGGCGAGATCGCTTTGGCACCGCCCCTGCCAGGCTCCGTCAGGGCCAGCCACGTCTCCCCTATCGCCTCGACGACGGCCTGCGCGGGCTCACCGGGAGCGGGCCTCGCACCCCGGGGAGGGTTGACCTTGACCAGTGCCTCGGGCACGTCCCGTTCTATGCCGCCGAGGTCTCTGGCCCTCCGCATCGCCTCCCGGAACCCCCCTACCTCGTCGATCAACCCGAGCTCCAGCGCCTCCGACCCGGTCCACACCCTTCCGCCGGCGATGCTTTCGAGGGTCCCCGTATCCATACCCCGGCCGCTGGCGACGCGGTCCTTGAACTCGCTGTAGATGCGCCGTATCTGGCCCTCGATCACACGCAACTCCTCCTCGTCCGGGCGGCGGCTCGGGTCGAGGAGGCCTGCGCGCGCGCCGCGGTCGACCGCCACGGGATTGATGCCGAGCTTATCGTAGAGGCCGCGCGCGACGGGACGTATCGTGAGTACGCCTATGGAGCCCGTGAGGGTACCGCAGCGGGCGACGACGTGGCCCGCCGGCGCAGAGACGTAGTAACCCCCCGAGGCCGCGGCGTTTCCCATGAGTACGACCACCGGCTTCTTCGCGTTCGTGCGTTCGACCTCACGCCAGATGAGATCCGAGGCCAGCGCGTCGCCGCCGGGCGAGTCGACGTAGAGCAGCACGGCGGAGACGCTTCGGCTCTTCTCCGCGACCCGCAGCGCCGCGACGACGGACTCGCTCCCCGCCTGCTCCCCTCCCACGAAAGGCAGCGGCACCGGCGACCTCCTGCTCCGTCCACGGACGATCGTCCCGGTCAAGCTGACGAGCGCTACCTTTCTCCGGCTCCTCCTCCGGTAAGGCAGACGCAAGGACCTCCGCGCCCGGTCCCACTCCGCGAGCCGGGCATGCCGATCCCCGTCCCCGAGCCTCGCCGCCAACTCGTCCTCGTAGAGAACGCCGTCGAGCAGGCCTTCCGAGAGCGCTTCCCGCGCGCCGAACGGGGCAAGGTCGATCTTCATTCGCACCTTCTCAGAAAGCATGTCTCTGCTTTCGGAGATCGCACGCACCACCTCCTCGTAGCGGCGGTCGAGGAGGCGCCCGACCTGCTCGCGGGACTCCTCGGAGAAGTCATCGCGCACGAACCTCTCGCCCGCTGACTTGTAAGGCGACACCGCAACGACCTCGACCTCGACGCCGACGTTGCCGAGGGCGTCCTTCAGGAAGTCCACTCTGGCCCGTAGCCCAGTGATGTTCAGGTCGGCGAGCGGGGCGGCTATGATCTCGTCCGCCGCGCAAGCGAGGTAGTAGGAGCGGGTGTCGACGGGGTCGGCCAGGTAAGCGACGATAAGCTTTCCGCGTTCCTTGAAACTCGAGATTTCGCCGCGCAACTCCTCGATGGCGGCCCATCCCGCGTCCAGGTTCTTTATGCGCAAGACGACGCCGCGCGGGCGGCCGTCGGCAAAGATGCGGTCCAGCTTCGCCCGCAGACGTTCCAGCGTGGGTGGGCTTGGGCCAGGGGCCAGGCGTCGCCGCAGGAAGCCGACCGGCGTCTCGAACTCATTCAGCGACCCGCTGACCTCGATCCACACGAAGTCGGGCACTCTGGCGAGCAAGCGGGCGCTGGTGTTGCGCGCGAGGCGCCAGAGATTCACCAGGAGGTTTGTAAACAGTGACATCCAGGCGCTATGGTACACCCCAACGCGCAAAACGCCGTATGATAAACTCGCGATCAGGAATGGTTACTGATCGTCAAACATTGCACGAGGACGCTTCCAGCGTATCCGAAGTCCGGGAGAAGCTACGCGGGTCGGGCTACACCCTCACCTCCCAGCGCAGGGCCGTCCTCGAGGCCCTCTCGAAGGCCGAGGGGCATCCTTCCGCCGAGGACGTGTATCTGCTCGTCAAGCGCGAGAACCCGCGCGTGGCGCTCGGTACGGTCTACCAGGCCCTCTCCGTACTGGAAGAGGTGGGCGTAATAAGCTCCAAGCACTGGGCCGAATCCCCCACCCGCTACGACCTGAACGTCGAGCCGCACCTGGACATCAGGTGCACGGGCTGCGGCCGGGTCTCCGAGGTCCCCGGCGTAGACCTCGGCGGCGTCGAAGCGCGCATAGGCGAGAACACCCCTTACAAGGTTACCCGCGCAATGATGGTCGTCGAGGGCCTGTGCCCCGACTGCGTCGGTAGCTAGTCAGCACGCTCGCTGCGCTCGCTTGTCAGCACGCTTCGGCTTCGCTTTCAGCACGCGTCGCCCGGCTACGCCGGGCTCGCTTTCAGCATGTCAGCTTGCCTGCTTGCTTCTGGCTGATCGCCTCAGGTCCCTCGGGGGTTTACCGTGGGGCCGGTAGGCGGTAATCTTTCGGCCATCTTGGTGATTAGGGCAAGTCAGGAGAGGCGATCATGAGCGAGGATCCCAAGGATCCGATGGCCGGGCTCGAGGAGGGGATGGAGGCGGCAGGGGCCCTGATCGAAAGCCTCGAAGGGGAGGTGGAGAGCCTCAGGAGGGACCTCGAGGAGGCGTACGTGGCGCTGAAGGCCGCCCAGGAGGAAGTGTCGGCCCGCGCCGAGGAGCTGGAGGACAAGGAGCGGGCCCGCGTCGAGGCGGAGCAGGGTGTCGACGACTTGAGGGTGGAGATCTCCACCCTCAAGCAACGGCACTCGGACGAGCAGCTCCGGCTGAGCAACGAGCACATCAAGGAGGTCGCCAGAGTGCGCCGGACGCTGGAAGAGCAGCGCCTGGCCGACGTAGACGCGGCCTCCTCTGACGACCGCGTCGACGCGATCAAGGAGGAGTTCCGCCGGGAGCGCGAAGCCCTCGAAGCGCGCTACAAGGAGGAGATCGAAGCCCTCAAGAACGCCTCGGAGCACTGGGAGGAGCAGCTTCGCACGGGCTACCAGGAGCAGGAGGCGCGGCACGCGACCGAGATCGAAGCCGCCCGCAACGAGAACGCCAAGAGGGTGGAAGCCCTAGAGCATGCCCTGGCGGAGGGCACCGAGCAGAGGCTGGCCGAGGAGAGAAGCGCATCGGACGAGCGTCACAAGGCGGCCGTGCAAACGCTGAGGAACGCGGCTGCCGCACGGGAGCTGGAGCTCCAGAAGGAGTACGAGGCCGTCGTTGCGAGACAGCGGGGGGAGATCGACGCGCTGCGCGAGGAACTCGAGTCTTCCCACCGGTCCCAGGAGGAGAGGCGCAAGAGGGAGATCAGGGAGCTCAAGACGCTGACGGAGCGGCGTGAGAACGACCTCAAGAAGACGCACGCCGCCAGGCTCGCCGAGGCCAGAGAGTCGGCGGAGAGGAGGATCTCGGCCCTCCAGGCCCAGAGGGAGGCTGATAACAGGGCCCTCAGGGCGCGCCACGCGGAGGAGATCGGACGCCTGGGGCAAGAGAGCGCCCAGCGGCTCGCGGCCGAGGACGAACGCAGGAAGGCGGAGACCTGGGCGCTGGAAGAACGTCTGAGGGAGGCCACCGTCCAACGGGAGACCGAACTACAGGCCTACACGGGCCGCCTCAAGGAGCTAGAGGCCGCGCGGCTTAGCCAGGGATCCGGTGCAAACGAAGACCTCGAGCGGGTCGAGGGCCGCTTCGGGGCGGAGATCTCCGCCTACGAAAACCGCATCAGGGAACTGGAAGAGGCCCTACGAGATTCGGAGGCGAGAAGGGGCGATCTGGGGGCTTCGCTGGATGACCTCCGCGACGGTGCCGTTGACCGAACGGGCGCCGCCGACGCGGGCGAACCGGAACGGCGCCTGGATGACATCGAGGCCCAGAAGATACTCGCCGAAGAGAGGGTGCAGGATCTCGAAGCCAGCCTCGAGGCGGCCAGAGAAGAGAGCCGCCGCAACGCCGAGGCTCTGAGGGATGCCCTGGAGAACCTCGACCGACTCTCCGACCCGGAACGCCGCCTCAGGGAGGGCATCGCGCTCTTCAACGAGAGCGAGCACGCGCACACCGTAGCCTCCATCTCCCGGGCCTTCGGCCTGCCGCAAGTCCACGCTGCCCTGGACGACACAACCCCCGGCAAACCGACCCTCACATTCCTCTGGGACGACATGGCCTGGCGCCGCTACGTCTCCGACCCCACGGAAGGCGTCGAGGAACCCAGGGTCTACCTCACCGACACCGGCGAAGACCCGACCGAAATAGACCCCACCAGCCGCCGCCCCAACGCCAGAATGGACTCCAGAGGCCGCCTCACGATAGGCGTGCAGGCCCGTTAGGGCCAGCACACCGCACGCTCCGGCCTGCGGCCTCCGCTTTCAGCACGGCGCTTCGCGCCTTGTCAGCACGCTCGGGCTTACGCCCTCGCTTGTCGGCACGCCCGCTTCGCGGGCTAGTCAGCTTTTCCTGTTACGGCCTCGCCCTGCAGTGCACGACGAACCACTACCCGCGGCAGCCACGTCCGACGCTCGCGGTGCCGCCCTGGGACAACTGGCTGAAAGCGAGGCGAAGCCGAAGCGTGCCGACAAGCGAGCGCAGCGAGCGTGCTGACAAGCGGAGCCCGAAGGGCGTAGCGTGCTTACTTGCGGCGGAGGCGTTCGACTCGCTGGTTGTGGGCGTAGATGTCGGCGCCGCGTTTGCTGCCGACGTAGGAGGCTGCTGTGGAGGCGAGGAGGAAGGCGATCACGAGCAGGAGGGTGCTCGAGGCTTCGACGCCGGGGAGGAGTCCTTTGCCCAGGGCGAGGTTAAGCGCGGAGGCGAGTGTGAAGGCTACGGGAACGACCAGGATTCCGTGCAGGAGGTGCCTGGAGGGGGCTTTGTAGCTGGCGGCCATGCCGCCGAAGTAGAAGGAGAAGGCCGAGGCAAAGAGGAGCAGTATCAGGGGCAGGGCGGCGGGACCGCTGCGCTCGAGGCCGAAGAAGCGGGTAAAGACCGGCGCCAGTATGCCCTGGACCACAAGCAGGCCTATGGCGAGCGCCAGCAGTACCCCAATACCCACAGCCATAACGCTCTTCATGGGGGTGATTCTAACAGCCGCTTTGTGTCGCCCGGTATAGGCATTCACCGGGATGAGTGCGGCGGGCTTGTAGGCCGCACCCCCGCGTAGTAATCTCACGCTTTGTGAAGCAGCGCGCCGCACGCAAGTTTTCTCGCAGGGATTTCCTCAAGCTCTCGGGCGCGGGGTTGGCCGGGGCGACCCTACTCGGGGCGACGGGCTGCGACCTCACGGAACGCATCCGCAAGGTCAGGGGCGGCCATCCCACCCTCAAAGAGGGGACCAACGTCGTGCTCATCATCATCGATAGCCTGAGGAAGGACCACATCGGCGCTTACGGCAACCGCACGATCCATAGTCCCAACCTCGACGCCCTCGCAAAGGAGAGCCTCGTTTTCACCCAGGCTTACCCCGAGTCTATCCCCACCATCTGCGCCAGGAGGGCCATACATACGGGCAGGCGCACCTGGCCCTTCTACAACTGGAAACCCCCCAAGGACGAGGACGTGATCCTGCAGGGCTGGGAACCCATACCCCTCTACCAGATCACGCTCGCGCAGATGATGCAGGCCGCCGGGTACGGGACCTACTTCATCACGGACAACATGCACCAGATGAAACCGTCGTATGACATGCACCGCGGCTTCGACGTCTTCGACTTCTTCCGGGGCCAGACCACGGACAATTACAAGCCGAACTGGACAGCCCCCGAAGACAAGGTAGCCCAGGCCCTGGTGAAGGGGAACGTACCCTCCATGACGGCCCAGATGCGCCAGTACTTCGCCAACGTGGCCGGCAGGAAGACGGAGGCCGACTGGTTCTCCCCGATGGTCTTTACCCAGGCGGCGGACTACCTGGAAATCCTGAGCGAGAACGGGCCATTCTTCCTTACCGTGGACAACTACGACCCGCACGAGCCCTGGGACCCCCCCGAGAAGTACGTAAGGATGTACGACGACCAGCCGTACGACCTCAAAGAGCCGTTCTCGGTGATCTACGGCCCGAGCGACTACCTGTTGCCGCGGGAGCTGGAGAGGATGAGGGCCCGTTACTCCGGGGAGCTTACGATGATGGACCGTTGGCTCGGCCACTTCCTAGACAAGATGGAGGAGCTGAACCTGTTCGAGAACACCCTCGTCATACTCCTCGCCGACCACGGCGTCGCCCACGGCGAGCACGGCTACACGGGCAAGCCGGACAATGTCCTCTGGCCCGAGGTCACCGACATACCCTTCTTTATCAGGCATCCAGAAGGGAAGCTCGCGGGCGAGACGAGCGACTACTACGCCTCGACCCACGACGTGGCGCCGACGATCCTCGGTTTCCTCGGCATAGAGCCCTCGCAGGAGCTCGACGGCCAGGACCTCTCGGTCCTGATCGAAGGCGGAGAGCCCGAAGCGAGGCCCCACTTCTCTATCGGCTACAACGACCATGTCTGGGCCCGCGACGACCGCTACGTGATGTTCTGCACCAACCAGGGCGAAGAACCCAAGCTCTACGATATCCAGGAAGACCCCGGCATGCACAAGAACCTGGCCTCCAGCCAATCGAGCACGGTCAAGCGCATGTTCGAAGGCTACGTGCTCAGGGACGCCGGCGGCGGTCCCCTGCCCACCTACGACTACGGCGCCGCAGCAGGATAGCTTTCAGCCTTCAGCCGGGACAATAACCGACTGTTGACGGCGCGGTTCCCGTTACGGGCCGGCCAGCTCCTCGCGCGTCTCGTCCTGGGTATCATGCTGCTCGCCTTCCTCATCGGACTCGAGTTCCGAGTAGATCACGGTCAGTATGATCCCGACGAGGCCGACGGGTCCGACCCAGGCCGGCAGGCGAACTCCGAAAATCCTATCGAGGGAGAACGCGTCGGGCTCGCGGATCATGAGCGCCGTCGAGATGGCCATGTTGAGGACAGGCAACTCGGCGCCGCCCTCAGTCACCCAGATCGGCTTGTCCCAGTGCGCCTTCCTGGTGGCCATCGCCATGGCCCCTATAACGCCGAGAGGCCCAAGCGGGTTGAGGAACCCCAGCGCCGTCAGCGCGCCTCCCCCGAACTCGGAGAGCCCCGCAAGATAGGCCCACGGTCGTCCCGGACGCATGCCAAGCATCTCCATAAAGCCGCTCGTGCCCTCCAGCCCGGGTCCCCCGAAGGACCCGAAGAGCTTCTGGGCACCGTGGCCCGCCATCAGCGAGCCCTGCACCAGGCGCACGATCGTGGGCGCCGTTTCGTTGATCTTCGAGGTTTCCACCCTCGCTCCTTCCATGGATCGCGTAACGCCCGGCCCCAACCTGCGAGGGCGCGAGCACTTGCCTACGCTCTATACCCATGACCGTCCGATTTACACCCGTCCAACGACGCGCAATGGAGTGATCCGATGAGAGTGGCGGCACGTTTTGGCGGCGATCAGCTATTGGAACGGGTTCTACCCCTCTGGCCGCCGAACAGGTAAGCGGCGAGCAGGAACGCCGTCCCGAAGCCGCAGAACAGAAGTATGCGCAGGATGGGCGCTACTGCCGCGAGGTCGTAAAGGAACAGCTTGGCGACCACCAGCGCGAGCACGACGTAGCCCGCTTTGGAGGACCAGTAGACGAGCCCCGCCGAACCGGTATCTCGTGATGAGGGAGAGACGGGACCGGCGAGGAGCGCAACGGAGAGCACGCCCCACGCGACGCTAACGAGCGCGCTCCCACCCGAGAGAGGGTCAAGAACCGTCCACGTCCAACACAACGCGAAGAAGGTGGATGCCGCAAGCAGCGGCACCGCCGCCAGGGGGAGCAGTCTCTCCTGCTCCCAGGCGGTAGAGGAACCTCTGCGCGCGTTGCCCCAGAAGAAGAGGAGCCCGGTGACGGCGAACAGCACGAGGACGCCGACGAGGTTGGCGAAGTGGGCACCCGGCGCGGACAACGCCTGGGAGGTGGCGGGGCCATAACCCATCCACGTCCCCGCAGCGTCGAGGCGCGACCACAGCCACGGCGCGACCACGCAGAGCACCACGCCGACGTCGACCCAGGACGCCACCCACGATGGCACGGGTCCCTCGCCCGTGTTCAGCAGGTTTCGCCCGGAGAAGAATCGCGCGAGCGCCAGGGCGAGAGCGTAAAGCGCGATAAAGGCAAAGGAGGCCCCGGAAGGGAGCTCCGCGCGGGCGAACTCCGAGACGATACCCAATGCCAGGAGCAGATGCCCGAGCAAACGGAAACACGCGGCCATGCCGCGCCAGGGCGAGGCGACAGCCCCATCTCCCATCCGGCCGACGAAGAACAGGGAGGCGACCACCGCGAGCACCGAGACAGCATCGCCCCCCGTGCCCGTCGTACCGAACGGGTCGAATGCCTGCCACGCCACGGTGACCAAAGAGTAGAGCGCGGCGTACGACAGTAGGAGCCAGGAATTCGCGGTGATGAGGCGGCGCCCGGCCAGTCTCATCACCGCGTCGTCGCTTTCGGAAGGACGCACGAGGTAGGCGAGAAGCGCGCCTTCCACAGCGAGAGCGCTTGCAAGCGCCGCCCCATCGAGGAGGAACACCACGGCCAGCGTGAGGAGTACGAGGGCGGCGAACGCCTGCGTCCTGGCGTAGCGCAGCGTGTGCGAGATGCCGCTCTCCCTGGAAGGCTCCCCGTGAGATTCACGAGACGTTTCCGTCGAGCGGCCTTCCAGGAGCCCCGCAAGAGCGAAGGCGACGAAGTACCCACCGTACGCCTGCCTGCCTCCGTTGCCTTGCCGTTCGCTGGACACACCGGCGACGCGTAAATCGGATGCATGAAGGGCTTTGCTGGCAACGATGGCATAGGCGACGATGTGGACGATCGCCATCGCCACAGCGAGGGAGGCGAGGTCGACACCGGAGGGGTTTTCCCATGGCCACGCGCTCCACGCGAACGACAATGCGACGAGCGGGGCGACGCTGGTGGCAGCCGCCTCCGTCAAGACTACAGTACCGTTCCTCCCGTTCTCCGGGGAGATGTTTTCCCTGGCGTCCGCTAGCAGGTAGCGGCGGGCGCTGGTGAGGAAGAGTATCGTCAGCCAGGCGAGGAGCGCCCCTGCAAACACCGACCACGCGGCGTCGGTGGGCAACACGCCCTCTGTGGAGGTGGTATAGGTGCGCATTCCGAGGTCGGACACGGCGAGAATCGCCCATATCCCGAAGATGGCGGTGACGTACACCGGACGCCATCCTCTCAAGAGGTAGACCATCAAATAGCCGCCGAGCAGCAGTAGGGAGTAGGCAACCAGGGCCGGCACGTTGGCGTCGAGGGAGAACAGCATGAACGGCGTCGCGTAACCGCCCACGACGCCAAGCAGCGCGAGCCACTGCCCATTCAGTCGTACCGCCGCCGCGAACGCGAACGCGGTGGTGAGCACGCAGAAGGCAAACGCCGCCTCGTAGGGCACGAGTTGCCACACGCTCCACGCGCCGAAGGCGGATAGGTAGAACGCCACGACACCGCCACCCACGAGCAGTTGCGAGTAGGCGGGACGGGACGTTCTGGCGAGCAGCCCGAAGGCAGAGAGCGTGCAGCCAATACCCACACCGCCAGCCACGCGCACGGCCGGCGTGAGCCATCCTTGCTCGACGCCCATCCGCAAGAGGAAAGACACCCCCACGAGAAGTAGGACGACGCCAGCTCTCGCAACCCACCACGTCGCCGACGGTAGCCCCTCAGGGAACAGCCCGAAGAGCGTTCCCCTTGCTCGGGCGCCTCCGCCGCGACGCACGGGACTGCGAGTGGCCTCGGCGAACGCGGAAGATACGGGTTCACTTGGCGTGGGACGCTCCATGGTGGGACCCCCTGGCCCGCCGGAGGTCTCCACACGAGCCTCTTCTTGCGTCCCTGCACCAGCCCACGCCTGCGCATGGGTTCGCACCTGCTCTCGCAGTTCTTCCACGTCCTTCTCCAACCGCCGCACGCGCTCTTCGAGGGGCGTTGCCCCGGTGCCCCCACCGTGTTTCGCTTCCCCGTTTCCCGTAACCATGTCGCCTCCGACCATCCTTTTACTTACACCGTAAGTCTATTATAGCGCATGCGGGTGCGGGTACGCTACGGAGAATTTGGGGTTATCTCAAGACGAGAGGGTTGGGGGATCTTTCCGTCTCGTAAAGTAGGGAGCGATGCGACCCATTACCAAGAGCAGGAGAAGGACGCGAGTATGCACCTGCCATCGGTGTACCGATTGGCGTGGGTGTACTTACCTACCCTTCGGCGAGGGCGGCGACGAGCTCGCGGCAGAAGTCGGGAATGTCGGCGACGACGCGGCCCCAGACTAGGTTTCCCTCGCGGAAGGCAGCCTTGTCCACCCAGGTAGCGCCGGCGTTCTCGAGGTCGTCTTTGATGCCGAGCGACCCGGTCGCGCTGACGCCGTCGACTATGCCGGCGGAGATGGCGACGAGCCCGCCGTGGCAGATGATGCCGACGGTGTTGTTCCTCTCGTTGACGGTTCTTACGAGGTCGAGGATATCGGGGTAGCGCCTGAGCTTGTCGGGGGCCCAGCCGCCGGGGATCACGACGCCGTCCAGCTGCGTGGCGTCGACGCCGTCGGCCGTGATGTCGGCCTGCGCCTCCAGGGCATTCTTGCCACTTACGGGCTCGGTGTTCGGCCCGACGGAGACGACCTCGACACCCTCTTCCTGCAGGCGCATGACCGTTACCCAGTACTCCAGGTCCTCGACCCCCTCGGCGACCAGAACCGCCACCTTCTTCCCGCTCAAGCGCATGGGAACTCCTTTCTCCCGGACATCATGTTACCGAGATCCTGCCCAACAACTCGTCGACCTCGCGCCGCGCCTCTTCACCCCCGAGCTCTAGGGCGCGGCCCAGCTCGGGCACGGCATCCGCCCCCCGGCCACCTCTGAGGAGCCGCTCCGCCGCCTGCAGGTGCGTGCGATGGCCGTCTTCATCGGCGTTCTCAGTGCTCACGGCACCTTCGCCAGCCGCCACTTCTTCGTCGACCGTGACTTCTTTGCCCTGGATGAGGGCGAGCAATTCGTCGCCGTAGCGGGCGGCGCGGCGGAGGCCCACGCCCTTTATGGCGCCGAGCTCGTGGATGGTGCTGGGCTTGCGGGTGGAGATCTCCTCCAGGTGCGAGTTGTGGAGCACGACGTAGGCTGGCACCTGCTGCTTTTTCGCCTGCTCGCTCCTCCA
>JBKPSF010000355.1:0-3991 GCA_046734875.1 Actinomycetota bacterium
CCACAGGGCATCCTCCATATGCACAAAGAGTCTCCAAGAGGTGTTGCGTGGCGCTAGGAGGCAGTGTATGGTGCATTCATAGCAAGCATTCGGGGAATGTGGCTGCAGCCAAGTGCATCCGGGTGTGTGCGCTAGCGAGAAAGGCAAACCCGTCGTAAGGCGGGGGCGCAAAGCCCATGGGCCTCCTAGAGAGAGCTAGCCTGTAGGAGGTAGCCGGGTCGCCGAACAGCGTGGCGGGGCAAGAAGAAGAGAGCTCCGCCCTCCGATGGGAAGGAGGCACGCGATGCCTAAAGAAGACCACACTAGTGGTAGCGACCGCTCCTTCGACGATCTTGCCCGCGCGGTGGCCGAGGGATCGATCAGCCGCCGTAGGGCGCTTAAGCTCTTTGCCGGCACCGCCCTTGCCGCCCTGATCCCCTCTCGGGCATTCGCCGGCGGGCATCATCATGGTGGTGGGCATGATGATGATGAGCATCATCATGGTGGTGGGCATCATCATGGTCGGCATCATCATGGTTGCGATCACAAATGTGGGAAGGGGAAGCGGTTCATCTGCCACAGGCCCCCCGGCAACCCCAAAAACGCGAAGACGCTGTGCCTCCCCAAGAAAGCGGCTAAGGCCCACCTGAAGCACCACCCCAAAGACTCCTGCGGCAAGTGCCCGACCAAGTCGACGTCCACGTCGACTTCCACGTCCACATCGACCTCCACGTCCACATCGACCTCCACGTCCACATCGACCTCGACGACGACTCCCACTACCACGACCTCGACGAGCACAACGAGCACTTCGACGACGACTCCCACTACCACGACCTCGACGACGACGCCTGAGTGCACCAGTAATGCGCAGTGCTCCGGAACTAACCAGGTATGCTGTCCACCCGGGACCTCGAAGGCTGGCCGGTGTGTAGGCAACTTGACGGCCTGTCAATAATCTGCTCGATGATGATAGGTTGATAGGTAGGACACAAGGCGGTTAAGGCACAAGACATTCGGTCTCCGGCCGCTCGGGAGTCACTAGAAGGAGTAAACGTAGGAAAAATTGACCTCGTCGTGCAATACGGCGGGACTCCTCAGCCCCGCCCTTCGGCGAAAGGAGCGAGCCGATGACAAGAGAAACCGAGCCGAGAGAACGGCTACGCGTGCAAACCAGGCGGGGATAGGAATCCGATAGCACAGGTCCCGTCCGTCTCGACGAGGAGGATAGCCCAAAGATGCGCATGAAAAGCATGATCGCCCTGGCCCTGCTTGGGGCGCTGGCCGTGGTCGTGCTGGCCATACCCGCCATGGCCCACGACGACAACGATGACCACGGCCAGCGCGGCAGGAACACCGACCACCACCGGAGCGGCGGGGGGCTCGATCGGTCGAGCTTGGGCTCCGGCGGCAAACTCACCCTCAAATTGTTGGAGCGCGGAGAGGCGCAGTCGCTCGCCGAGATCTACGCAAGCGAAGACACGGGCAACAAGGTCGAGCGGGCCATGCGTAGGGGCCTGAGCGTCCATTGTCAGCCGGGCGGCTACGACACGCTCAGCTTCACCTGCCAGGGGGATACGACGACAGCGCTCAGACCGGTACCCGATACGACGGTGCCACAGACCACGGTGCCACAGATTACGACCCCGCAGACCACGACGCCGCCTGCGACTGCGAGTGCTTCTGCAACTGCGAGTGCAACTGCGAGTGCGACTGCGACTACGCCGTAGCGGGCTCTCGTAATCCTCTACGGGTATGATCGCTCCGAGCGAGGGTTCTCGCCGACGAGCGGCTTCGCTCGATCAACAGAGGAGGACGTCTACGAAAAGTGGCGAGAACCAGCACTCTGGGCTGGGGCGCCACACCTGGCCCTCCTCCTTCTTGCCCTTATTCCTCGGAGTGCGTGGAAGGGCAATTGTACGAAGTTGGTATGCAGGATGCCGCATAGCCCCGTGCGCTCTGGCCACCCTATGGTCGGTCTGGGACTCCTCGGCTCCTCGAGGTCGACCAACGTATGTTGCACGGGCGATGGCGGCTCGGGCCGGTGTGTGGCAGACCGCCAGGATACCGGTAGGGGGCGGAGGTAGTCAGGAGTTAAGGCCCCGGGGTCTGTAAGGAGGTACGGCTTGCCTGACATGGGTGAGTCTATAGAAGCCATTCGTAGAGCGTTTCCCATCCCGTCGGAACCTCTGGCCCTCAAGGCGGAAGCTCGCCGGGCTGAGAGCGAAGGAAGCCCGAGGTTTCTTGAGCTACTGCGGCTGCTGTCCGATTGATCGACTGCTGTGAGAGGTGCTTTGCATGGGGTTCCTTAGGGAGGTAAGCTGCGCTATGCACTACGTGAGTACTCGGGATGGTTCTGGCTACCGGGTGGGGGGTTGATGGCGTGGTCGCGTTGACCATCGGGATGGCGACGTATAACGATTTCGACGGTGTCTATTTCACCCTGCAGGCCCTCCGCTTGTACCAGGACCTGAGCGACACGGAATTGCTGGTGGTAGATAACTACGGCTGCCCGGACACGAAGCGGCTGGTGGAAGGCTGGGTGCACGGGGCTAGGTACGTACTCGCGACGGAGGTGAGAGGTACGGCAGCGGCGAAGGACCTAGTGTTCCGCGAGGCGCGGGGAGAGGCGGTCCTCTGTTGCGACTCGCACGTTTTGTTCGCCCCCGGTACGATAAGGAGGTTGAAGGAGTACTACCGCGAGCGTCCCGAGTGCCCCGATCTGTTGCAGGGACCCCTCGTGTACGACGATCTCCAGACGATCTCCACGCACTTCGAGCCCGTCTGGCGGGGCGAGATGTGGGGGATTTGGCAGACCGATCCAAGGGGGCAGGATCCGGAGGCCGAACCGTTCGAGATACCCATGCAAGGCATGGGCGCCTTCAGTTGCAGGAAAGGAGCCTGGCCCGGTTTTAATCCGATGTTTCGGGGCTTCGGATGGGAGGAAGGCTACATCCACGAAAAGTTCCGACGGGCGGGCGGGCGGTGCCTGTGCCTGCCCTGGCTGCGATGGACGCATCGCTTCGGCAGGCCCGCCGGTCCCGAGTATCCCCTTACTGTCGAAGAGAAACTAAGGAATTACCTCATCGGGCACGCCGAGCTCGGGTGGGATCTCGCCCCCGTGCTGGCCCACTTCTCCGAGGTCTTGCCGGAGGATCGGGTTGAAGCCGTCGCGGCGGAGGCGCTGGGGCGGGCGCCACGGGCACCCGAACCAACGGCGACGACGCCTCAGGAGGTCGACGCTGGTGCAGCGGACTGGGGCGCCGCCGCGCCGGCGACGCTAACTGAAGGGGCGGATCAGGTACTGCAAAGCCCACTACTACGAGGACTGCCTAGCCCACTACTGGCCCTCTCGTTGATCGTGTTCGGGCCGGAGAGGATCGGCCGGATGGCCCGCCATGTTGGGAGGTTTGCTTACGGGGCTCCCAACTCCGCCGAAGAGGGCAAGGCCAAGGTGCTCCAGGGCGTCGAAGACAGGTCTCGGGGTGAGGTTATCGAGCACGCGCCGCACCAGCCGGAGGAGCAGGCTCCGGTCGGGGCGTCGGAGGCGATCGGTCGTTCCATGTCGAAAGTGACCTTCGTTTACCCTATTATCAGAACCGATTTCATCGAACGATCGATCGACACTTTAACCGAATATACCGAAAAAGGGACGTATCGGATTATCATCGTTGATCAATCCCTTGAAGGTATACAGCAAACTCTTGTTGATTACCTCTGCGAAAATGATCATCTCTACATAAGGCAGAAGAATCAAGGCTACAGTAACGCTGCAAATAAGGGCATCATTCAGGCCCTTCAATGGCAAACTCCGTATATCGCGGTAGTTAATGATGACACCGAGTTTATGTATTACGGATGGTTCGAGGATGCGATCGAAGAATTTGATTCTGACCCTAGAATAGTCGCTGTAAATCCCGAATCTCCACGCTTTTCAATGGTTGGATATGGAAGACCTCATGGGGATAATTTGGACATTGTCCCCTATAAAGAGAAATATACCCCTGAGGAC
>JBKPSF010000356.1:0-5703 GCA_046734875.1 Actinomycetota bacterium
CACCAGCACGAGCGAACGACGGAAGCGTCGTACGTCCTTGATGGTGATTTCATAAACGAGGACATCTCATATCCGGCGGGCACGGAATACAATGTCAAGCCGATGACTGCTCACGGTCCCCATACGACGAAGAATGGCTGCACCGTCCTGATCACGTTCAGCTATCCGTCTGCTCTCGATGATTTCACATTGGCCTAGAAGCTGTCTCATGAATACCCCGTTGGGTACTGGAGGCGCATTAGCGTAAGGAGCTGGTCGCTCTAGAAACGCAGAAATACGCTACTTTGGGCTACCACTCGGGTGGACCTATGAACCATCTTCCTATTTATGAGATGGCTTCTAGAAGAGGCGTTCTCGGAAGCTCGTATCCAGCATCCTGCATAGCCCCGGTCCTATAGGGCCGGGATCAGGGCACTAGACACCCCGACCTTGGACCGGGGCGCGCTACATGTTGTGGAGCTGGATAGATATGCAGCTTCGTGCAAGGCGCGGTAGTGCTATAACGAGAAACACAGGGTAAGCTCGAGGCCGAAGAAGGCAGGCGCTCGTCCGATTCTTCCCTGGTGCGACAATGCCCACGACGCGGAGCCGACGAAGGGGTGCGACGTGGAACCCGAAGCAGAGCTGATCCTGGAGGACGCGTCCTCGTTGCTTGACGCCATGAGGCGCATAGTCGGGTACACATCGGATGCTGCCGAGGCACTTGAGGCCAGGATCGACGACGAGGATCTGAACGGTAGGACAGAGGCCGCCGAGCTTCGCGAGGCGCTGGAGAGAGTACAGAACCTCAGCCTCGAGATTAGTGAGGAGCTTGACGCCTACCAAGACCGGCACGCTCGCTAGAATTGTCAGCGTGAGGGCAGCAAGTAATCCGAGGTCGAGGTAGCGCTTGGCTAGATCAGTGGCGAGGACGACCGAGGCAGACTCTAATTCGGGCGTCTCCAAGAATCGCACAGACTAAACTGCGCGGTGCGGGGTATCGTGTATGAAACCAGGGCGTCGGACGAATGGGAGGCTCGATGTAGTGCCCTTGGACGCGCGCATCGCACAGAGATTCGAGTGTTTGTTGGATGCCTACCGCCGCCCGGACGGCAGGAGGTGGGGCGGCCAGGACCTCTACAACGCTACGGGTGGTGTAGTGACCCGCTCTTATGTCACTAACCTGCGCAAGGGTAGGATAGAGAACCCAGGCTATGAGAAGCTCAAGGTAATAGCCAAGGCGATGGGCTTCCCTCCCGAACTCTGGTTCGAGGACGCGGTAGAGAACTTGGAGAATGTTTCAGGAGTCCGTACGTCGTGGTTCCAGGATCGAGACGATAAACTGGCGCTGCTTGACGAGGAGGTGGTGGAGGCACTGCAGGACGAGACTGCACGTGCGGTGCTGCGCGAGGTCATGCGGCTCCCGGAGCGTGAGAGGGCGATAGTGCTAGGGATCGTGCGGCAGTTTGAGGAGGCAGGCGGGAAGAGTACATGACTAAAGCCCATACGCGAGGCCTTAAGCGGTGGTTAACGTTCCGAAACTACACACAGTCTGAGCCTACAGCGACAGTCATAATTATTGAACCACAGTGTGGTAGACGCGATATCGGAACAAACTGTGTGCGTTGCGTGCACCATGATGGCAACCATGACTACACTTGGATCAAGGTTTCTGATCTTCGCTTTAGGTTCCGCGCCCTGCTGACCGAGGGCACCGCCCGAGATGCTATACCCCGACAAAGGCGCCAAAGCCTCCATCCACGGGCACGACGACGCCGGTCACGAACCGCGCGGCTGGCGAACACAACCAGATCAGGGTCCCCACCAGTTCCTCTGGCTCGCCGAAGCGCCGCGCCGGGGTGTGCTCGAGGATGGCTTGTCCCCGCTCGGTCAGGCGCCCGTCCTCGTGTACCAGCAGCGCTCGGTTCTGATCGCCGAGGAAGAAGCCGGGGGCTATAGCATTCACCCTCAAACCCGGACCGTACTTGTGAGCCAGTTCGACGGCCAGCCAGCAAGTGAGGTTCTCGACCGCCGCTTTTGCTGCCGAGTAGCCCACTACCCGCGTAAGCGGCTTCCGGGCGGCCATGGACGAGATGTTTACGATGGAGCCTTCTACCTCCGAACTCTGGTCCCGCGTCATCGCCTCGCCAAACACCTGACTCGGCAACACGGTCCCGAGGAGGTTAAGGTCGAGCACCTCCCGCAATGGCTCTTCTGCCAGCCCGAAGAACGTGGCATCCTCTCCCACCGTGGCCGCGGGCACGTTGCCCCCGGCGGCGTTGACGAGGATGTCTACCCGACCCCAGCGTTCGAGCACCGCGTCGCGGGCGGCCTCGAGCTGCTCCCTCTTGAGGACATCGGCCGGCAGGGCCAGCGCCTCCCCGCCGCGGTTCTCTACCTCGGCAGTGACCTTATCGGCTCGCTCCTTGCGCCGTCCCAGCACGCCGATCCGCGCGCCGGTCCGGGCCAAACCCCTCGCCATCGCGCCTCCGAGGACGCCAGTAGCGCCGGTGACGACCGCGACCCTGCCTGACAAATCGAACAACTCGTCAGCGGGTGGAGTCCAGTAATTGACCATAACGAACCTTCTACTTTTCTACCGTTCGAGTGGCACGTGGCTGGCGCGCCTCGCTCGTCTCGGCCTCGAGGGGGAAGGTTACGCGCGCCCCGCTGGCCGCGGAGCGGTAGATCCCCAATACGATCTCGACCGCTCTGCGGGCTTCCTCGCCAGGGATAGGCGGCTCGCGACCCTCGCGCAGCGCCGTGAAGATCTCATTCAGCTGCCGCCGGTGCGCGGCTCCGAGGGGTTCGTTCGCCAAGGGTCCGGGAAGGGACTTGAGATCGCGCGCAGAGAGGCTCTCGTCTTCGGGGCTTGGCTGCCAGACCGCCAGCCGCGATCCTTCGAGGGTAGCGCTGCCCTCGGTGCCTCGTAGTTCGATCCTTAAGGGCGAGTCTCTGTGCGCGGAGGTCGTGCCCTGGATCATGCCAAGCGCCCCGCTTGCGAAGCGCAGCGCGGCGCTGGCGGTGTCCTCGGCCTCTATATCGTGCGTCAGGGTTTCGGCGTAGCCGCAAGTGCTCTCGAGGGGTCCGAGAATCCACTGGAGCAGGTCTACGGCGTGGATGGACTGGTTCATCAAGGCGCCTCCGCCGTCGAGCGCCCAGGTCCCGCGCCAGCCACCTCTCTCCTCGTAGTACGCCTGCATACGGTGCCAGTGGACGAAGGCGTTTCCCAGGACGGGACGCCCGAAGAGCCCGGCATCGACGGCACGCTTGAGGCGCAAGGCGTCGCGGTTAAAGCGGTACTGGAAGATCACCGTCAGCGTAACCCCCGCCTCCTTGCTAGCTTGGATCATCCGGTCGGCGCCTTCAAGGGTCGTTGCCATCGGCTTCTCCGTGATCACATGTTTGCCGGCGCGGGCCGCCGCCACGGCCTGATCCGGGTGCAGTCCGGAGGGGGTGCAGATCACGACAACATCCACATCTGGCCTAGCGAGGAGCTCCCCAAGGTCGGCGTGCCACTCGGCACCGTGCGCCTCCGCGAGTTTGCGCCCCGTAACCTCACGCGCCTCAGCGACCGCGACCAGTCTAGTTCCCTGGAGCTCGTCGAGCGCCCTTGCGTGGACGGCGCCGATCGTCCCCGCGCCCGCTATACCGACACCGAATGTATCCATAGGGTCCCTCCGGGGATCAGGAACTCAACTCCACGCCGGCTCGCTCGCACAGGGCTCGGAGTGCGGCTACGGAATCTCGCGTCGCTCCTTCGGGTCCACTGCCCGGGGCCTCATAGTGCGTCTCCAGGGAAAGCGCGCCCGCATAACCGTCCTCCGCCAGTGCGCTGAGCTGCTCGAGGTAGTCTATTGTGCCCGTCCCCACCTTCGTCCAGTTGCCTTCGTCGTCCACGTCCTTGAGGTGGACGTGGGACACGCGGTCCCGGACGTGGGAGTAGCCGGCCGGAAAGGGCGTGGAGCCCAGCATCGCCTCGTTGCCGGGGTCCCAGATCAGGCCGAAGGAAGGGGAAGGGACACGATCTAGCACCCACCCTGCCTCGGCTCCGGTTGCGACGTTGCACTCGTGCTCGTTCTCTAGCCCGAGCTCGATGCCTGCTTCTTGCGTGCGCTCGACGGCTTGGGTCAGCGTCTGCACCACCTCCCCGCGGACGCTCGCGGGGTCCAGTACCCGCCAGAACGAGAAGGCGCGCACTACCGGAGCGCCAAGGAGACGCGCGACGTTCAAGGCGCGCTCAAGGACGTCCCACTGCTCTTCCCTCGAAGCTGGGGACGCAGAGTGCATCGCCCCTCGCGGGGTTCCGTTCCCGTGGAGGTGACATTTCAGAAAGGGTGAGGAGATGGCACAGACGTCGAAGTTCCTGACCTCCAGGCTAGTCTTGACCCGCTGCAGGCTACTCGGGTCGTGCGAGACGACGTTCGCACCACCGATGGCGCGCAGTTCCACCGTTCTGATCCCTAGGTCTCTGCACACCTCAAGGGCATAGTCGAGGTCCTGAGAGATCTCGTCGGTAATGACGCTCAAGCGCACCGGCCAACTCCCTCCACCCAGTGGATCATCCGCGCGTGGCGCTCAACACCCACTGAGCTACTCCTCCGATCAAGCCGATAGACATAATTCCTCTCCCTTTCTACCGCGAGCAATGATGCCAGTTTAGGGGCGCCCAGTGGCACATGCCACATCTGTTAGTGTGCCTGGATGAGCGACAAAACGTCCTCCCGAAGCTAATGATCGAGCCGATCGGGGACTGTGGTCACTGTCGGCCGCGGCATTGACGACGACACCGTGGGCGTCATCGCTCTGTCGCCCGGCGAGCACTTTTCGGAGACCAACGAAAGCTTGGGTACCGTCCTCCTAGTCTACGGCGCCGCCCGGGTCCTGCTCGCCGGCCACGCAGAGGAAGGGAGCAATACGTGGCAGGCGACCCCTACACCGGGTCCTTGACACGCCACCCTGCCCTGACCCTGCCGATGTGGATCGCAAGCTCGGTGGAGTTCGGACCGGGGATGAGGTTGGTAGCCCCCATCAGGTCGAGGAATTCCTGCTCGCCCGTCCACCTGCGGCGCTCGACGACCTCGTTGCGCATCATGGCGATGTGGGCCGCGGGTCCTCCGAAAGCCACGAAGCCCAACTTGGTAAAGAGCAAGGCTAGGTCTCGTAGCTCAGCGCTGTCTTTGCTCTCGGGGGTCCGGTTCCTCACCCTCGATCACCTCATAGTGCAGGACGTGAACTCTGATCGCCCCGAGCACCATGTCGTGTACAGCGGACCGCAGCTCCCTACCGGTCTGCGATACTCTGTACCTCCTTTCCTTCTCACAATTCATTTTTCTGCCAGTATCCCATATCAGGATCCGTGCCTAGGTCAAGACAAGGACCTTCTCCGGGCTTTTCTATTCCCCGAAGTGCCTGGAAGAAGGGTGTTCCCGGAAGACCGTATCCAGCATCCTGCATAAATCACATCCTTGAAGCCGCAAGAGGACGATCGGAAGACGTCTTGGTAGGCACGCCAGAGTCTCTTCACGTTGTGGGGCGGATGAAGATGCGCAGGGGGATGCTGGGTACGGAGGGGTGAGTACCGACGTGATCGGGCCTCCAGCTGGCGAGCTCTTCTCCGAGACCAACGACAACTCGGTGGCCATCCTCCTCACCTATGGGGAGGCCCGCATCCTTCTGGCCGGCGATGCCGAGGCGCGCGAGGAGGAGTACATGGCAGGCGGC
>JBKPSF010000357.1:0-20741 GCA_046734875.1 Actinomycetota bacterium
CAAGACACCCAAGAGCCGCCGGAGCGTCCGTCTCACCGGCGTCGCCGCAGACGCCCTTAGAGACCACCTCGAAAGGCAGCTAATAGAGATGGAACGGATGGGCTCCCTCTACCAGCCCAGCGGCCTCGTCTTCGCCACGGAGAGTGGCACCCTCATCAACCCTTCCAACCTTCGCAACCGCTCGTTCAAGCCCCTGCTCAGGCGTGCGTTCGGCGAGGCCGGACCAGACATCTGCTTCCACGATCTCCGTCACACATGCGCCACCCTGCTGCTCTCGCAGGGCACCCACCCGAAGCTCGTCCAGGAGTTGCTCGGCCACGCCACGATAGCGATGACCCTGGACACCTACTCGCACTTCCTGCCCAGCATGGGAGATCAGACCGTAAGGGCGATGGAGGCGGCGCTCTCCTAGAGCAAGAAACGCGTTGCTGCACCGTTGCTGCACCGAGGCCCCGGAGCGTATCCGGGGCCTCATTTTGGCTTTGCGTTTCCCCTGCAAATCGCGAGGTTTTTCTAGTGGGCCTGCCTGGACTCGAACCAGGGACCTCTTCCTTATCAGAGAAGCGCTCTAACCGGCTGAGCTACAGGCCCTGAGCGATCTGCGCAACAGATGCGCACTGGAGGAATAATGTACAACACGGGCAGGCTGCTGACAACCTGATTGAACACCGCAGAAGCTGGCAGTAAAATCGGGCCATAGAAGAGAACCCCCGCGCTCCGCGCGGAGTGAGAGGAGCATACAGCCAGTGAGCGCCGACGGCTTCACCAAGATGTCCATCTACGGCATGAACATGGACCTCTTTTCCTCCAGCCCCATAGTCATCCTCAAGGTCGAAGACGAGAACCGTTACCTGCCTATCTGGATCGGCCAGGCGGAGGCCCGTTCCATATTGTTCAAGCTTCAAAACCAGGAGTTCGTGCGGCCCCTCACCCACGACCTCGCCCTGAGCCTCGTCAACGAACTAGGGGGCTCGATGGAGAGGATCACGGTGACGGAGCTTAAGGACTCGACGTTCTTCGCCACTATAAGGCTGGAGATAGAGGGCAAGACCGTCGAGGTCGACTCCAGACCATCCGACGCTATTGCCCTCGCCATCCGCTCGGGAGCGGAGATCTTCGCCTCCGACGAGGTTATAGAGGAGGCCGGCGTTGTCTTCGAGGAAGCGATGGAGGACACCCCCGAAGAAGAGGTCGTGGACAAGTTCAAGGATTGGATGAACCAGGTCTCCCCGGAGGATTTCAAGTAGGGGCGGGTTTGAAACCCGCCCACAATCGCCCGACGGCCCCTGACCAGATTCGCCTTCGCCTCGAGACTCGGCCTCCTCTTTCTTTGCCCTCTCTGCGGCGCGGCTTACGGCGATGGTCGCGAATATGACGACGAGGGTTATGAGTACGGCGTAGAGGAATTATCCGGCGAGGGCTGCCCCTGCTTTGCCGAAGACCCTGTCGAAGAGGTTCTGGATGGCCGTGTTCCAGGCCAGGGCCGCGACGAGGCCGAGGGCCGTGGTAATGAGTTGGGAGAATTTGTCCAGGACCTCACCGGTCAAGGTCGTCTCCTTTCTCGGCGCCGTCTGAGGTGCCGTCCAGGCGGTACTCGGGGTGCGAGCGGAGGAACTCTTCTACCGAATCGACGTTCCACCCGACGATGACCTCTGTCGCGTTCCCGTCGAAGCGCGTGCGGATACGGGCCTCCCTCCTGACGCTGCGACGGACGTACTCCCACGAGGTCTCGCCGGCCCGGCGCTCCAGCCGCTCGGTGTAGACGAACCGGCCCGTGCTCCGATCCCTTACCATCAAAAGGTCCAACCCTAGCCCTCCGGAGGGTCCAACGCCGCCAGGCGCTCCAGCAGCCCGGCCTCTTCCCACGGCCACCCGTCCTCTTCTTCGGAAACCCCGAACGGCGGCGCGCTCGACCACATATTACCCGTTCCTAGCGCGGCGTATCCGCCGGAGATCAGCGCGTCTCCCTCCCCGGCTAGGGCGAGGTTTCTGCGGTGCACCAGCCGCCCGTCCCGCTCCTCGATCCCACCCACCCGCCAGGCGGCCCTGATGTCAAGTCCTCCCATCGCTTCGCCGAGCATCCGGCGTAGCATCCACACCGTCCTGGCGAGGCGGGCGTCGGCGAAGTTCGCCGCCGCGTAGAGCGCCGCGAGGAGGTCTTGCGCCTCTCCCCTCTCGATGGGGGCCGCGGGGAGATCCGACCCAGCGCCGAAGTCCTCCTGGCGGGCCCTGAGCCGGTCCCCGTGGGCGGCGAGCGTGAGCCGTCCAAGATCGCCCGCATCGACGTTGATGACGATGGCAAGGGCTCCTGGCTCGAGACCCAGGCTCTCCGCGTCCTCGGTGTCGAGGATTTCGGACACTACAAGGAGTTCGGACCTTGCGGCTTCTTGCCATTCACGAGGACCGGCGAAGAGCGCCCTCCGGCCGAGGGCGTCGGCGTAACCGGGTTGCGTATCCAGGAGAGTGAGATCCTCTTCCTCGATAAGGCCGTCCTCCGCCGCCGCTCCTGCCCCCGACTCGCAGAGCCTTGCGATTCCCGCCTCGTTTATGGAGGGCAGGCGCGAGCCCGTCTCCTGGAGGTCGCGGGGCACCCTGTTCGCGAGCTCGCGGGCGTCTACGCGGAGGTTCTCGGACCTCGTTCCGGCGACGAGGAGCAGGCCGCGCCGTGGAGAAGACAGGAGATCCGGGGCCACGTGCGTCGTCGAGACGCCGGCCCATCCGAACTCTCTTCGCGAGGCGGCCGCGTAGATGGGGCTCTCGACGCCGGGGAGCCGGGTGGCGGGTAGGATGCGGGAGAGGGCTGTGTCGTCGGGGGCGTAGAGGACTATTTCGGCCTCCTCGCCCTCGCCGCGCCACTCGTACCGTGCGGCGTGTTCGGCCAAAGCGGCTTACTCCACCAGGATCAGGGGTTCCCCCGACCTGACGGTCTGCCCGGCCTCGACGCGGACCTCTGCGACGGTGCCAGCCTTCTGGGAGCGGACCTCGCTCTCCATCTTCATGGCCTCCAGGATGCACACGGGCTCGTCCGCCTCGACCTGCTGCCCCTCCTGTACGAGCACCCTGACGATGGTCCCCTGCATCGGCGCCGCTACAGCCCCCCCGCTCGCCGAAGCCCTGCGCGCCTCACCCCGCCTGCGCCGCGGAGGACCGGCCGCGCCACGCCTCCCTTCGTCACCGAAGACCTTGACTCTGAAATGCCTGCCGTTCACCTCGACCTCGATCTCGCTGACGCTTTTTTCGGGAACCGTGGGCGGGCCGACCACGGACGATGGCTGTATCTCCAAGTTCTCCATCCGTTCGGCGATGAAGCCCGTCGTGTAGTCGCCCGAGGCGAAGGCTTCGTCGGCCAGGATCGCGCGGAAGAAGGGCAGCGTCGTGGAGATACCCTCCACCCTGAACTCGGCGAGCGCCCGCCCGAGCCGCGCGAGCGCCTCCTCCCTGTCGGCCCCGCGGACGATGAGCTTGGCGAACAGGGGGTCGTAGGACTCGGCCACGACGCCGGGCCCGCGGAGCGAAGAGTCCACCCTTACCCCCGGGCCGCCAGGCTCCTCGTAGTCGGTTACGACGCCGGGGCTGGGGATGAAGTCGCGCGCGGCGTCCTCCGCGTTCAGGCGCGCCTCGATCGCGTGGCCGCGCCAGGAGATGTCCTCCTGCGAGAAGGGAAGCGGCTCGCCGGCGGCCACGCGGATTCCGGTCTTCACTATGTCTATGCCGGTCACCTCTTCCGTCACAGGGTGCTCGACCTGGACGCGGGTGTTCATCTCCAGAAAGTAGAACCCGTCCCCGGCTTCGCCCTTCTCGACCAGGAACTCGACCGTGCCGACGTTGTCGTAGCCGACGGCCTCGGCGGCGGCCAGGGCGGCGTCACCCATCTCCCCGCGCATCCGGGGGTCGATGGCGGGGCTAGGGCACTCCTCGAGGAGCTTCTGGTGGCGGCGTTGGATCGAGCAATCTCTTTCTCCAAGGTGGACGGCGTTGCCGTGTCTGTCCCGCACGACCTGTATCTCGATGTGGCGGGGGGCCGAGAGGTACTTCTCGACGTAGACCGAGCCGTCCCCGAAGTAGGCTTCTCCCTCCCTGCTCGCGCGCGAGAAGGCGTTATCGGCTTCCGAGGCGTCGCGGGCGACGGCGAAGCCCTTGCCTCCACCGCCAGCCGAGGCCTTCACGGCCACGGGGAAGCCGTGCTCCTCGCCGAAGAGGCTGACCTCTTTGGCGGAGTTGATGGAGCCTTTCGTGCCAGGAACCATGGGCACACCGGCCTTAGCCATGATCCGGCGCGACTCTACCTTGCTTCCCATCGCCTCGATGGCCCCGGGGTGGGGTCCGATCCAGACGAGCCCCGCCCCCTCCACCGCCCGCGCGAAGGCCGCGCTCTCGGCCAGAAACCCGTACCCCGGGTGTACGGCCTCGACGCCGCTCTGTTCCGCAATCTGTATCAGCTTCTCCACGTTCAGATAACTCTCCGGGGCAGGCGTCGGACCGATGTGGTAGGCCTCGTCGGCGACGCGCGCGTGCAGAGACTCTCTATCCGCGTCGGAGTAGACGGCGACGCTCGCGATCCCCATCTCGCGCAGAGCCCTTGTTATGCGCACGGAGATCTCACCCCGGTTGGCGATCAAAACCTTCCCGAACACCTACGTCATGCCCTCCCACCTGGAGTAAGACCACAGCGACCCCTCCAGCCTCATCCCGGGCTCGACCTCGTGCCCGAGAAGACCGGCCAGCCGCCACCGGCTGCGCCCCAAAGTGGAAGTGTAGTCCGGCTCCCGCTCCGACACAGACTCCAACGCTGCCACGATGGCCGCCGCTTCCTCCGGGGTCGGCGAGGGTCGAATCTCGACGGGCGGCGAAAACGCTTCCGCTCCCCGATAGCCGTCAGCCATTCCCCACCGGCCAAAGATCAAAAATACTCTGGCCAAAAGCTAACTGCCAACCGCTAACAGCTATCAAAGCGGTATGTTTCCATGCTTACGGGGCGGGCGCTCGGGACGCTTGGTCCGGATCATGGAGAGGGCCCGGATCAGGTACGGTCGGGTCTCGCGCGGGTCTATGACGTCGTCTATAAAGCCCATCTCCGCGGCGACCATTGGGTTGTTGAACTGCTCCTCGTAGTCCTCGATTAGCTCTTCGCGTTTCACTCGCGGGTCTTCGGCCTCGGAGATCTCACGCCTGAAGATGATGCCGACGGCCGCCGAGGCTCCCATGACCGCGATCTCACCCGTCGGCCACGAGACGTTGACGTCGGCCCCGATGTGCTTGGAACACATAACGTCGTAAGCCCCACCATAAGCCTTCCTCGTGATGACCGTCATCTTCGGCACCGTCGCCTCCGAGAAGGCGTACAAAAGCTTCGCCCCGTGACGAATAATGCCACCCCACTCCTGGTCCGTCCCAGGCATGAACCCGGGCACGTCCACAAAGGTAAGCAAGGGGATATTGAAAGCGTCGCAGAAGCGGACGAACCGCGCGCCCTTCACGCTCGCGTTTATGTCCAGCGTGCCTGCCAGCACGGACGGCTGGTTTCCTACGACCCCAATGGCCCTGCCATCGAGCCTGGCGAAGCCGACGACGAGGTTCTGGGCCCAGCCTTCTTGAACCTCGAAGAACTCCCCGTCGTCCACCACGCCTTCCACCGCGCCGCGGATGTCGTAGGGGCGCTGGGGGGAGTCAGGTATAAGGGCCGCAAGGTTCTCGTCCCTCCGTTCGGGATCGTCCGTGGGTCGGAAGTACGGCGCGCTCTCCAGGTTGTTCTCGGGAAGAAACGAGAGCAGATAGCGCACGTCGTCGAAGCAGGTCTCCTCGTCGGGAGCCGAGAAGTGGGCGACGCCGGAGCGGCTGTTGTGGGTCGCCGCGCCGCCCAGATCTTCGAAAGTCACGTCCTCGCCGGTAACGCTCTTTATGACGTCCGGGCCGGTGATGAACATGTGGCTCGTCTCCTCGACCATAAACACGAAGTCCGTGATGGCCGGCGAGTACACAGCGCCCCCGGCGCAGGGGCCCACGATCACGGAGATCTGGGGCACAACCCCCGAGGCCAGTACGTTGCGGTGGAATATATCCGCGTAGCCGGCCAAAGAGACGACGCCCTCCTGAATCCTCGCCCCGCCCGAGTCGTTGATGCCGATGATCGGGCACCCCGTGGAGATGGCGAGATCCATGACCTTGCAGATCTTCTCCGCGTACACCTCGCCCAACGAGCCCCCGAAAACCGTGAAGTCCTGACTAAAAACGCAGACCTTGCGCCCCGAGACCTCGCCGTAGCCGGTGATTACCCCGTCTCCCAAAGGCTTGTTCTCCTCCAGGCCGAAGTTGTAGGAGCGGTGGACCCTGTAGCGGTCCAGCTCGACAAACGTGCCACCGTCCAGAAGCAACTCGATGCGCTCGCGGGCGGTAAGCTTACCCCTCTCGCGCTGCCTCTCGACGGCCCTCTCGGGCGCCGGGTGCGCCGCGGCGTCCCGCAGCTTCTCCAGGCCTTCGATCTTTCCGGCGGTCGTGTCCTCGCCAAGCCTCTCGGTTTGCATAGAGGCGCATTCTAGCACGCGCCAAGTCTCCGATTGGTAAGCGAGAACGGGTCGAAATAGTAGAATGTAATCCCGGAGAAACGGACCGGGACTCGAAAGGGAGATGCATATGCAGGTCTTCGAGAAGCTGGCGGAGTACCGCTACGAGCAGCTCGTCTTCTGCCACGATAAGGCGACGGGCTTGCGCGCCATCATCGCCATCCACGACACTACGTTGGGCCCCGCCCTGGGCGGATGCAGGATGTACCCCTACGCCACAGAGGAAGAGGCCATGGTGGATGTACTACGCCTGGCGAGAGGGATGACTTACAAGGCCGCCGCGAGCGGCCTTAATCTTGGGGGTGGGAAGTCCGTGATCATCGGCGACCCGCACAAGGACAAGTCCGAGGCGCTCTTCCGCTCGTTCGGGCGCTATATCGAAACCCTGGGCGGACGCTACATCGTCGCCGAGGACGTCGGCACTTCGACCGAGGACGCTCATTTTATCCAGGTCGAGACCTCGCACGTGGTCGGCGTCGACGTGACCCGCGGCGGATCGGGCGACCCGTCCCCCCTCACCGCTCTTGGCGTTCTGCAAGGCATGCGGGCCTGCACCGAAGAGGTCTTCGGCACCACTTCGCTAGATGGCCGCACGGTCGCCGTGCAAGGTGTCGGGCACGTCGGCTACCACCTGTGTAGGCTGCTGCATGAGGCCGGGGCCAGCCTAATCGTGACCGACGTACACGAGGCGGCCGTCGAACGTGTCGTCAGGGAGTTCGGCGCCAAGCCGGTGGACCTGGACGAGATCCTGACCATCCCCTGCGACATCTTCGCCCCCTGCGCCCTGGGGGCGGTCCTGAACGACGCCACGATACCCGAGCTTCGTTGCCGCATCGTAGCGGGGAGCGCCAACAACGTGCTCGCCGAGTCGCACCACGGCGAGGCGTTGGTGGAGCACGGCATCCTCTACGCCCCAGACTACGTCATAAACGCGGGCGGTCTCATCAACGTCGCCGACGAGCTCGAGGGCTACAACGAACGCCGCGCGGTCAAACGCATCAGGCGCATAGAGGACAGCATACGCCGGATCATCGCCATCTCCAGGCGCGACGGCGTCCCCACCAACGTCGCAGCAGATACTCTGGCGCTGGAGCGCATCGCCGCCATTAGCTCCATGGAGCGCCTGCACACCGGGCACCCGTACGGGCAGCTCAGCCGCCGGCGAGAGACGATTTAGAGCTGGTCAGCATTTCAGGTTTTCTCGTTTTGGCCTCGCCAAGTAGCAAATGAGGAACCGCTGCCAGGGCGGCCGCATTCTACGCTCCCAGCGGCTTGCTGACTTGCTGACCAGCTATACGATCCACGCCACGAAGACCCAGACAACCACGAGCCCGAGAACGAGCCAGTCCGTGGGCCTTGCGCGCATCTGGCGGAGCTTGGTCCGTCCCATTCCGCCGCGGTAGCTGCGGGTGTTCATGGCGATGGTGAGGGTGTCGGCGCGGGCGAAGCCGCTGATAAAGATGGGGACGAGGAGGCGTCCGAGGCGGCGCGCCCGGGTTATCGCGCCGCCCTCGTCGATGGGGATACCGCGGGCGGTCTGGGCGCGGGCCAGCCGCTCCATCTCCTCGATGAAGACGGGGACGAACTTTATGGCGATCACGAAGACGAGGACGAGCTCGTTGACCGGTATTCTGAGCCGCTGGAGGGGGCTCAGGATCAGCTCCAGCCCGTTGGTGAGATCCACTAGGGAGGTCGTGAGCATGAGCATGGTCGTGACGTAGTAGAGGAGGATGACCCGCGCCGCGATGATCCCCGCCGTGTGCAAACCTTCCCTTGATATCGAGAGTATCCCCCAGTGCCAGAAGTAGTCAGACTCGGGCACGTCCCCCGGGTAGAAGAGCACCTGGAAGGCGAGGATGAAGGCGAGGAAGCCCAGGAAGATGCGCGAGCCCCGCAGGATGTACCCGATGGGTATTCTGGAGACGATGCCGATAGTCACGAGCAGGGGCAGCAACACCGCGAAGCCGCGGAAGTTGTTTACCAGGAACGAGGCGACGATGAACACGAGCGTCGCGGCGATCTTTACGCGGGCGTCCATGCGGTGTATGGGCGAGCCCGTATCTACGAACTGCCCGAAGATGACGTTGCGCTGCAGCTCGAGCACTACGCAGCCCCCAACCTTTTCAGCAACTCGGACTCGAGCTCGTCTTCGGTCAGGAGATCGGTGGGAAAGTCGGGGAAGAGCTTTTGCATCTCGCGCGCCCCGACGACCGGCTCGGGCAACGTAATATCCAGTTCCGCCAGCCGGTCCGCGTCGCGCAGGACCTCGCGCGCGGGACCGTCCATGACCACGGAACCCCGGTCGAGCACGATGAGGCGGTCGCACAGGAGGCTGGCGTCGGTGAGGCTCGCGGAACACACGATGAGGGTCAGGTCGCGGTCCTTTTGCAGCCTGAGGAGCAGCTCCAAGAGCTCCCTCCTGCCGCGCGGGTCGAGGCCGGCCATCGGCTCGTCGAGGACGAGCACTGGCGTGTGCATGGCGAGCACCCCGGCGATGGCGACCCTGCGGCGTTGCCCGCCGGAGAGCGCGTGGACGTAACGCAGACGGTACTCGGGGTAGGGCAGCCCCAAAGTGTTCAGGCTCTCCTCGACGCGCTCGCGGGTCTCGGCGGCGGGGAGGCCGGCGGCGGTCGGCCCGAAGGCCACATCGGCGCCGACCACGTCTTCTATGATCTGCGAGTCCGGCTGCTGGAAGACGATGCCGACCTCGCGCCGCAATTTTGCCCTGTCGTAGCCGGGGGCGGCCACGTCCTCGCCGTTGTAGAAGACCTGGCCCGGCTTCAGGCGGAGCAGGTGGGCAAAGGAGTCGACGACGGTGGACTTGCCAGACTGGGTGGCGCCGACTATTCCGACGCGCTCTCCGGCCTGGATCTCGAAAGACACGTCCCTGACCCCCTCGCTCGCCCTCGGGGTTCCTTCGAGGTACGTGTAGGAGAAGCTCTTCAGCTCGATGATCGGGGATCTTCCGTCGTTTTGCATCAGGCGGATGGCGAGGTGTCCGCTGCGACGGAGAGGGCGGCGCGCAGGTCTTCTATTTTCAGGATCTCACCCTCCAGCGGGATGCCGCTGGCGCGCAGGCGGTGGGCGAGGCTCGCGGCCAGGGGCACGTCGAGGCCGACGTTGCGCAGCATCTCTACCTCTCTGAAGACCTCGGCGGGGGTTCCGTCCAGGATCGCACGCCCCTCGTCCATCACGACGACCCTCTCGAAGAGGACGGCCTCATACATGGAGTGGGTGACGTGCAGGACGCCCATGCCCTCCCGGCGGCTCAGGTCCGTGACCGTGGAGATAAGACGCCGCGCGACAGGAATGGGCAGCAGCGAGGTCGGCTCGTCCAGGATGAGGAACATCGGACGCATCGCCAGGGCGCCGGCTATCGCCACCCTCTGCTTCTGTCCCGGCGAAAGGTCTTCGATGAGCCGCCCGCCTATGTCCTCTAGTCCTAGCATCCGTAGGGAAGCGCGTACCCTGTTTTCGATCTCATCGCGCGGGAGCCCCAGATTTTCGGGGCCGAAGGCCACGTCGTCTACCACGCGGTTCATAACGAGCTGGTCGTCCGGGTCCTGAAAGACGACGGAGACCTTGCGCCGAACGTCCCACTGGTGCTCCTTATCCACGGGCACGCCATCGATTCGTATGGATCCTTCGGTCGGATACAGGACGGCCGTGAGCAGCTTGACGAGCGTGCTCTTGCCGGAGCCGTTGTGGCCGATGATCGCGACGAGCTGCCCCGGCTCTACCTTCAGGTTCAGGTCCGTGAGCGCGGGCACCTCGTCGGCCTCGCCCGTCCTGTAGGTAAACGAGACATCCTCTATCTCGATCATCGCGCTCCGCCTCTGCTAGTATCGGCGCACTTCGTCGGCGTCGCTCTCCGTCGCCGTCGTCCGCCCGCTGCGGATGAGCATCACGCCCCTTACGAGAACGACCGTGACGACCGCAGCGAGTATGGCCTCGGCGATCACCTGCGGGATGCTGGCCGCGACCAGGGCCGGCGTCAGGTAGCTTTGCTCCCCAAGGGGCAGGACCAATCCCAGCAAGAGAACCCCCGCGGAGTTGGTCAACGAGCCGAGAAGGCCGGCGGCCACCGAGGCCAGGTCCACGCTCCAGCGGCGCAGGCCCACGAAGACCGCCCACGCCACCACGCCGATAAGGACCCTGGGAAGGATGGCTATTATGGGATCTTTGAAGATCGGCACGTCGGCGTACAAGAAGGAGAAGATGCCGAAGATGAGGCCGGCCAGGGCGCCGACCACCGGCCCTTCCAGGGCCCCTCCCACGATAGCGGGGATGTGCATGATGGTCGCGTTGCCGATAAACGGTATCGGCACGGGTATAAAGCCGAGCCGCGTGGCCCCAAGGAACAACGCCACGCCGCCTATGACGCCGGCTATAACGATCTCTCGCGTGCTGAGGTCCAGCAGCGAGCCGCCCCTGTTTCCGCCGGAGTTAACAGCCATGCCCTTCTCCTTCTGCCGTTTGCCACAGGACCAGCAATACTATATCCGGCCCGGAGTATATGCACGTACCGTTTCGATGCCTAGAGCGGCGGCGTGAAGCGCCCGTCTGCGGCGGTCCAGCCGCCGTCGACGAGCATGAAGGCGCCCGTGACGTAGGAGCTTGCCTCCGAGGCGAGGTAGACGACCATCCCGACCATCTCGCGCGGCTGGGCCCAGCGGCCGAGGATGCTCTTGGCTGCGTAGGAGTCGTACCAGTCGGGGGAGTCCTTGATCTGGGCCGTCAAAGGCGTCTCGACGATGCCCGGGGCGATGGCGTTGACCCGCACGCCGCGCGGCCCGACCTCGGCGGCGAGCGCCCTGAGCATCTGCACCGTACCCGCCTTGGTCGCGGCGTAGATACCCTGTCCCGGCTCGACGACCTGCCCGCGGATGCTGGAGAAGGCGATGATGCTGCCCGAGCCGCGCTCGGCCATGCCGCGCCCGAAGTCCCGGATCAAACGAAAAGTTCCCTTGAGGTTCAGCCCGATAACCCGGTCGAACTCCTCGTCCGTTATCTCCAGCACGGGCTTCCTGACGTTGACGCTCGGTGTGCTGACCAGGATGTCCGGAGTCCCGACATCCTCGACGACCTCCTTTACGCTTTGCGGGTCCGTCATATCCAGCTCGATGGCCTCCGCCGCTCCCCCCTCCGAGGCGATCTCGCTGGCCGTATTCTTTGCCGCTTCCGCATCCACGTCCGCGCACACGACACGGGCCCCGAAGGCGGCGAGCCCGTGGGCGCTAGCCTCGCCGATGCCGCTGCCGGCCCCGACGACGAGCGCGCTCTTGCCGATGAGGTCGAACATCGAGCGGTAGTCAAACATGGGCTTCCTCCCGGTAGGCGTAGTACATGGCCGTCGCGGCGTAGAGCTTGCAGGCGGCGACAAGCTCGTTCTCGTCTACCCATTCGTCTGCGTGGTGCGGAACCTCGCGCTTCCCTGCACCCGTCGTAACAATGGGGATGCCGGCCCACGCGGCAAGAAAGGTTCCGTCGGTGGCACCCGGGACCCCGTTAAAGCGCGGTTCCTCGCCGGTCAGATACGTGTAAGCCTCCGCCATCGCCGCCACGAGCGGCTCGTCTTGCGGGGTCTCGGTAGGCGGACGTTCGTCGATCACCTCGAGCGTCGCGTCGAAGTCGGGGTCCTCTGACCTCAACCTCGCGAGGATAGCTTCGAGACTTTCGACCAGGCCTGCGTGGGACTGGGCTGGGACGGTGCGGATATCGAGGGCGACGTAGGCGCTCGCGGGGATCACGTTGATCTGGGGTTCCCCGCAGTCGGGGCCCATGAGGATGGTAGGCGTCAGGCTGGGATAACCGAGGAACGGGTCCTCGCCGTGGCGCTCTATTTCCTCCCTCTCAAGTTCCTCGACCGCGACCACGAACCGCGCGGCACGGGTTACGGGGTTGACCCCGCTCAGGGGCATGGCCCCGTGCGCCATCTGACCGCGCACCGTCACCCCTACCCGTAGAGCGCCCTTCTGCTTTATGCAGAGCTGGTTCTCCTCGGGCTCGCAGATCACGGCCGCGTCCACCCCTTCGGCGTGCCCGTTCTCGATGAACGCCTTGATCCCCGCCATCATCCCCTCCTCGTCCACGGGATGGCAGAGTAGCAGCCTTCCGGGAAAAGGGACACCCGAGTCCTTTATGGCACGCACCGCCAACACGGCCGCAGCCAGATTCCCCTTCGTGTCGCACGCCCCACGCCCGTAGAGGCGTCCCCCGACGCGCTCGGCCCCGAACGGCGCATGTTCCCACTCATCCGCGCTTCCCTCCGTCACCACGTCCGTGTGCGCCTCGAAGAGCAACGTCCTCCCCGGACGGCTGCCTTCCCACGCGGCCCAGACGTTGGGCCGCCCCGGCGCGACTTCTTCGGTCCGCACCTCGAAACCCGCCTGCTTCAGGTAGTCCGACACGAACCCGGCAACACTGTTCTCGTTGCCATCCGACGCTTCGGGACGAACGACGCTGGGGATGCTGATAAGCTCCCGCGTCAGGCGCAGCAGCTCCTCGCGGTCAATGCAGGCTAGCACGGCCTTTAATTGCTCATCAGATACGGCATGCATGCGGGCCTCTAGGTCGTGTGGCCATCTAGCCTATACCACTCTCAGAACCGTATGCCTCCAATCGTCCCTTGACCGCGTTCAGGAACTTGAGCGCGGCGCCGCCGTCGAGGACGCGGTGGTCGAAGGAGATCTCGAGGTTCATGATGCTGCGGATGGCGATGGCGTCGCCGCTGGCATCGCTCATGACGACGGGGCGTTTGACTATGGCTTCTGCGGAGAGGATGGCCGCCTGCGGATGGTTGATGATGGGCGTGGAGACCACGCTGCCCAGAGAGCCCGGGTTGTTGACGGTGAAGGTGCCGCCCGTGATGTCTTCCGTGCCGAGACCCCCGGAGCGGGCCCGTTTGACGAGGTCGTCGATCTTGCGCGACAGGCCTGTGATATTCAGCTCGTCGGCGTCGGGGATGACGGGTACGATCAGGGCGTCTTCGAGGTCTACGGCCACGCCGATGTTTATCTGCTTCCTCAGGATGATGCGGTCTCCATCCCACACGGAGTTCAAGACGGGGTTTTCCTTGAGGCTCTCGACGACGGCCTCTACGATGAACGGCAGGTAGGTGAGCTTTACGCCTTCGCGTTCCATGAAGGCGGCTTTCTCCCGCTCGCGCAGCGCGACGAGCCCGCTCATGTCCACCTCGACCATCGACCAGGCGTGCGGGGCCTCGCGTTTGCTCGCGGCCATGCGGTTCGCGATGGCCCGTCGGATGCCCGTAAGGTCCTCGACACGGTCGCCCTCGTACACGGGCACGCGTTCCGGCTCGGGTTCCGCGGCGGGCTCGGGCGCTTTCTGCGGCGCCGGTTGTTCGGGCTCCGCTTCGCGCTGTGCGCCTCCTTCTTCGATAAAGCTCTGGATGTCCTTTTTGGTTACGCGCCCACCCGTGCCGGAGCCCGGGATCTCTGCTATCTCCACCCCGTGTTCCGCCGCAAGGCGTCTGACCACGGGCGAGGAGCGTGTCAGGCGCAGCGTCTCGGCGTCCTGTATCTCACCGTGCCCGTAGCCGCGCGACGCAGGCACCACGGAACTCTCCTTGCCCGCCACGGGCTGGGCTTCGGTGTCCGAGGCGGGGAACTCTTCGGTGGGGGCGTCGTCGGCGACGTTTTCTTGTGGCGGGGCGTCGGTGGCGGCGGAGTCGCCGTCGGTTGCGACGAGGACTATCTCCGTGCCTACGTCCACGGTCGCGCCTTCGGAGACCAGGAACTTTTCGATCGTGCCGGCGACCGGGGAGGGCAGCTCGGCGTTCACCTTGTCCGTGTCTACTTCGGCGAGGGGTTCGTCGATTTCGACCTCGTCACCTTCAGCCTTCAGCCAGCGGGTTATGGTGCCCTCCGTCACGCTCTCGCCAAGTTGCGGCATCGTCACCGGTTTGGCCACGGGTTCCTCCTGTTTTCCTAGGGTTTGATCGCCCTGGTGGCGACGAGGGTCGGCATGAAGGCGGCGATGGGATCGTCGTCGTGGTGGCGGTCCTCGTAGAAACCGGAGATCAAAAATCCCGCCTCCGTCTGGCCCCCGATCTGCTCCTCCAGCGTGTGGCTGAACTCGAGCGGCTCTCCCCGCTCCATCTGCCGCCCCAACTCTTCTTCGCTCCTGCTCGTCGCATCGGAATACGGCAGTTTGTACCTGACCCTGACCTCACCCGTATCGTCGGCGAGCTCGAGGTCGAAGACGTAGACCGCGGGGTTGAGGAAACCCGCGAGCAGAGCACCACCCCTGCGCAGCACGCGAAATGCCTCGTTCCAGACGGGCCCGACCTCGGGCACGAACAGGTTGGAGACGGGGTGGAAGACGAGGTCGAAGCTCTCGTCGGCGAACGCCGAGAGGTCCAGCATGTCGCCCAGTATGGTCTTTATGTCTAGCGACTCCCGCTCGGCGACGAACGCGTCTTGCGCGAGTTGCTTCGGCGAGTTGTCGAGCACGGTAACGTTGGCCCCCGCGGCGGCGAAGGTCGGGGCCTGCTGGCCACCGCCGGAAGCGAGGCAGAGAACGTCGGCGCCTGCCATCTCGGGAAACCACCCCCGCGGGACCGGCTTCGTGTTCGTCAGCAGGACCGTCCATTTACCCCTTCGGGCGGCCTCGATGACCTCGGGGCCTACCGGGACGGTCCACTCGTTCCCGCTCTCGACCTGCCTGTCCCAGGCTTCCCGGTTGTAACCCCGCGCGTCCATTCAGTAGCGCGCCAGCTCCAGCATGGCCTCCTCTATCTCCTCCGCCGAAGGCAAGAAGCGGTCCATCATCGGCCTGGCGAAGGCAGCAGCGGGCACGTCGGGGGCGCCGAGGCGCATCACCGGCCCGTCTAGCCACTCGAAAGCCTCCTGGGCGATGATAGACGCGATCTCTCCCGAGAACGAACCCGTGAGGTTGGCCTCGGAGACGACGAGCACCTTGCCCGTCTTCCTCGCCGAGTCCAGGATGGTCTCCTTGTCCAGCGGGTACAGCGTCCTCGGCTCCACGACCTCGGTCTGAACGCCGTGCTCTTCGGACAGTTTCTCGGCCATTTCCAGGGCCGTGTAGAGCATCAGGCCGTAGGCGACCACGGTGATGTCGGTGCCTTCGCGGTGGACGCGGGCCTTCCCGATAGGGACCTCGTGGTCATCGTCCGGTACTTCCTCTTTGATCAGTCGATACGTACGCTTGTGTTCGAGGAAGATGACGGGGTTGGGATCGCGGATAGAACTCTTGATCATGGCTTTGGCGTCGGCCGGGAAGGTCGGCGCGACGATCTTCAGGCCTGGAGTGTTGCAGAACCAGGCCTCGATGCTCTGGGAATGATAAAGGGCGCCGCCCGGCACGACGCCGTACGGGGCGCGGATTGTCAGGGGGCAGTTGTAGGCGCCGTTGGAGCGGTAGTAGAACTTGGCGGCCTCGTTGATGATCTGGTCGAAGGCCGGCGGGATAAAGTCGCCGAACTGTATCTCGGCCACGGGGCGCATCCCGTTGACCGAGAGGCCGATGGCGGAGCCGACGATGAGGCTCTCCGCAAGCGGCGTGTCCATAACCCTCGCTGTCCCGAACTCCTCAACCAACCCCTGAGTTACCCTGAAGACGCCTCCTGCCCGGCCAACGTCCTCGCCCAGCACCATGACGGTGTCGTCTGCCCGCATCTCCTCGGCGAGCCCCTCGTGGATGGCCTGCAGCAGGTTCCTGGTCGTCATGACTAACCCTCCGCGTAAACGCGGGTCAACGCGTCTTCCGGATCGGCTAGGGGCGCGTTCTCCGCGTACTCGCTCGCCTCCGCGACCTCGGCCTTGATACGCTCGGAGATCTCATCCCGCTCCGCCTCGCTGAGGACGCCGTTCTCGAAGAGATATTTCTCGAAGCGGATGATGGGGTCCTTCTGGCGCCACTCTTCGATCTCCTCGCGCTCCCTATACCTGCGGTCGTCATCGTCCGAAGAGTGGGCCGTCATCCTGTAGGTCTTCGCCTCGATGAGCGTGGGTCCTTCACCGTCGCGGGCGCGCTCAAAGGCCTCTTTCGCGACCTCGTAGACGGCGAGCACGTCGTTGCCGTCGACCTCGTGGCCGGGGAAGCCGTAGCCCTCGGCCCTTTTGGCTATGGAGCCTGCGACCTGGAATTTTGCGGGGACGGAGATGGCGTAGACGTTGTTCTGGATCAGGAACACGACGGGCAGATCGTGTATGCCTGCCATGTTCATGGCCTCGTGCCAGTCGCCCTGGCTTGTCGAGGCCTCGCCGCCGCAGGCGAGCACGACCCCGTCCTCGCCGCGCATCTTGAACGCCAGGGCGCTCCCGGCCGCCTGCGGGAACTGCACCCCTATCGGTGCCGAGGCTGTGACGATGTTGAGCTTGCGGCTGGAGAAGTGGCCCGGCATCTGGCGCCCGCCGCTGTTCGGGTCTTCTTTCTTACCGAGCAGCGCGAGCAACTCGTCGCGGGCGCTCATCCCGAGGGTCATCACGATGGCATGGTCGCGGTAGTAGGGGTAGACGTAATCGTAGCCAGGGCGCAGGTTGTAGGCTGCGCCCACCTGGCAACCCTCCTGCCCCTGGCAGGAGATCACGAACGCAGCCTTGCCCTGGCGGTTCAGAATCCAGGACCGCTCATCGACCTTGCGGGCGAGAAGCATGTGGTAGTGCATCCTGCGTAGGTCGTCCTCGTCCAAACCCAGCGCCTCGTGGCGGGCGCTGGTCTCTCGGATCGCCATAGACCTCCTCCTCTGCATAAAGGTCCCCACGTGAGGAGCCGAAATTACTCCTCCGTCCCCAAATTCTAGCAGACCCCAAAACGCGCGCTCTCAAGGTTTAGGGAGTAGGGAGGCGCTCGCTGCGCTTCGCTTGGGGAGTAGGGTGGCCCAGGCTCCTTACGCCACGACGCCGGCGTCGTAGTGTATAAGGCCCACGTTGTAGTGCTTGCGGACCGGCGTCTCGGTCAGGAGATCGGAAAACTTACTGACCTGCTCCTGGTAGAAGCCGTTGGCCTCCCCCTCTTGCCTGTCCTCCTCCGTCTCCCAGATCGTGATGGAGATCCCCAACCCCGTGTCGTCGTCCGTCAATAACAGGGCGCCCCTGAACCCATGCTGATGCCTCGCGGCGGGCAATACCGAATCCCTGTAGATGCGGACCACCTCCCTCGTCTCCATCGACGGAACCCGAAGATCCACCACCCTCGCTTCCATGGCGCGACTCCTTCCGAGACCTCAATATTCTGATACTTGAGTATCAAACGGATTATACCCCGAAGATGGAGGCGCGCACGGCGCTGAGCCCTCAGCACTTCAGCAAAAACATCAAGCTGACTTGCAGAAATGCTCTAAATCACCGGCGTCTCGCGGTAGTCGCCGAAAACCTCCTGCATCGCTACGCTGATCTCCCCCACCGTCGCGTACGCCCTCACGGCCTCGAGGATCGGGTACATGGTGTTCTCGTCGCCGGAGCAGGTCTCTTTGAGCTCTTGGAGCCGCTTTTCGACGAGGTCGTTGTCCCGACTTTCCTTTAGTTTCTCGAGGCGTTCGACCTGGCCCTTGGAGACCTCGGGGTCGATACGGTGGAGCTCCATATCCTGCTCGTCCTGGGGCTCGTAGACGTTGACGTTGACCATGTAGCGCTTTTTTTCTTCCAGTTCGCGCTGGTAGCGGGCGGAGGCCTCGGAGATTTCGCGCATGGGGAAGCCTTGTTCAATGGCGTGGATCATTCCCCCCATCTCGTCTATCTGCTCGAAGTAGTCGTAGGCCTGCCGCTCGAGCTCGTCCGTTAGCGCTTCGACGAAGTAGGAACCGCCCAACGGGTCTATGGTGTTCGCCACCCCCGTCTCCAGCATCGCTATCTGCTGCGTCCTGACGGCGATGCGCACGGCTTCTTCCGTAGGAAGGGCGAGCGCCTCGTCGAGCGAGTTGGTGTGCAGGCTCTGGGTCCCGCCGAGGACGGCGGCCAGGGCCTCGAACGCCGTGCGGGCTACGTTGTTGTAGGGCTCCTGGGCGGTTAAAGAGACGCCTGCGGTCTGGGTGTGGAAGCGCATCCGTAAAGATCGCTCGTCTTTGGCGCCGTATTTTTCCTTGAGGATCGTGGCCCAGATACGGCGCGCGGCGCGGAACTTGCAGATCTCCTCGAAGAAATCTATGTGCGAGTTGAAGAAGAAAGAGAAACGCGGGGCGAAGTCGTCAACGTCGAGGCCGGCCTCTATGCCCGCGTCGATGTAAGCGAAGCCGTCGGCGAGCGTGAAGGCGAGCTCCTGGGCCGCCGTGCTCCCCGCCTCTCGGATGTGGTAGCCAGAGATGGAGACCGTGTTCCACTTCGGCATGTGCTCGGTGGAGTAGACGAGCATGTCCCTGAAGACGCGCATCGATGGCGCGGGTGGGAAGAGCCACTCTTTCTGGGCTATGTACTCCTTGAGGATGTCGTTCTGGTTGGTGCCGGCGAGCTCCTCGGGCTCCACCCCCTGCTTCTCGGCCGCGACGACGTACATGGCGAGCAGGACCATTGCGGGGGCGTTTATGGTCATGGAGGTAGATACCTCGCCCATCGGGATGCCCTCGAAGAGCCGCTCCATGTCTTCCAGGGAATCCACGGCGACGCCCTCGGTGCCGACCTCGCCGAGGCTAAGAGGGGAGTCGCTATCCAGGCCCATCAGGGTCGGCATGTCGAAGGCGACGGAGAGGCCGTTCTGGCCGTGGTCCAGGAGGTACCTGAACCGCTCGTTGGTCTCAGCCGCCGTCCCGTAACCCGCGAACTGGCGGATCGTCCACAGCCTGCCACGATACATGTTCGGATAGACGCCACGGGTGTAGGGAAACTCGCCCGGATAGCCCAGCTTCTCGTCGTAGTCTCCCTCCACGTCATCGGGCGTATATAGTGGATTGATCGGTACGCCGGACATGGTCGAGAATTCGGCGTCGCGCTCCGGCCCCTTCGAGTACGCTTCTTCCCAGCGGTCCTTAGCGTCCTTCCTGGTATCCAAGGCGTGCTCTCCTCCTGCTTCTATAGCCTTTCGCCAAGACTGTAGCATACCCCCGTTCGCGCCTGTCCGGGCCGTTAGCTGTCAGCCGTCAGCGATCAGCCTTCAGCTTTCTTGGTTGACTGCTGAAGGCTGACTGCTGAAAGCTGATCGCTGAAAGCTAACCGCTCCGGGTATCTCCCTTCAAGACGCGTAGGGAATAAAAGGTGCCCCGCCACTCGATGCCGCCCTTCGCCAGCGCTACGAAGGCGGACCTGAGAGCGGCGTAGATAAAGATCCCCATCCCGAAGGGATGCAGAGCAGCGTAGAAGGGCGAGAGGTAATACCCGGAGACCTTGGGCCCGTGGGCGTACAGGGCGAGAACGGCAAGCACGTCGGCGCCGAAGAGCAGCCTCATAGCCCGGCGACGCGCCAGGAAGAGGCCGAAGTAAGGCCAGATGTTGGTCAGGAAGAGTAGGAACGAGGCCATGGCTATGGCCGAGAGTTTGTAGTCGACGCCCGGGAAGATGCTTTTTTCGAGGCCCTTGACGGCGCCGGCGAGGGTTTGGTGCCACTCGACGCTGACGCAGCCCGTCCCGTAGGCGACGCCCTGCGAGTAGCCGGCCTCTTTCAGGAGCCTGGCCAGCCTCATATCGTCGTCGGGGCGCATGCGGATGGCCTCGTGGGTTCCCGCCCGGAGGTAGGCCTCTTTTTTCAGGAGGTTGAATGAGCCGACGCCCACAGCCTCCTTCGCGCCCGGGTCGGAAGCCCGCCACGGCCGCTGGGTTACCCCGAAGACGAAGGTGAAAGCAGTAACGAAGCTCTTCAGGGCCACGCCTTCCGAGATGAGCTCGGGCGCGAGCGTGAGGTGATCGAGGCGTCTGTTTTCGGCGTACCTGACCGCGAGCTCCAGGCAATCGGGCGAGAAGCGGACGTCCGCGTCGGTGAACAGCAGCCACTCTCCCCCGGCCTCGGCGGCCCCGCGGTAGAGCGCGTGGTTCTTGCCCAGCCAACCTTCGGGTAGCCGGTCGATCTTCAGCGGTTCGAGCCTGTCGGGCCTCTGAGCCGCGAGACTGGCGATGATCCCGCCGGTCCGGTCGGTCGAGCGGTCGTCCACGGCAAGGACTTCGAGGCTGCCGGGATAGTCCTGGTCTAGGACGGATTCCAATGCCTCCCCCACCCCGGCCTCCTCGTCGCGGGCGGCCACGACGACCGAGACCGAAGGGTAGTGCTCTGGAG
>JBKPSF010000358.1:0-5262 GCA_046734875.1 Actinomycetota bacterium
GAGCTCAGGCGCAAGAACTTCGTCAAGAAGGAGCAGATGCCCTACGTCTCCGTCATGGGCTGGGAGTACGACGGCGGAGATTATGATGCCGCGCTCGACGAAGCGCTCCGGATCGCCGGTTACGAGGAGCTTCTCGAAGAGCAGAAACGAGCCCGTGAAGAAGGCCGCATCATGGGCATAGGGTTTTCGACGTTCACGGAGATCGTTGGCGCGGGACCCGGCAAGAAGTGCCACATCGCAGGCATTGAGATGTTCGACTCCGCCGAGCTCAGGCTGCACCCGACGGGCAAGGCCATCCTCAAGCTCGGCGTCAAATCGCAGGGGCAGGGGCACGAGACGACGTTCGCCCAGATCGTCGCGGGCGAGCTGGGCATCCCGGCGGAGAACGTGGAGGTACGAGAGGGCGACACGGACAACACGCCGTTCGGGCTTGGTACTTACGCTAGCCGCTCGACGCCGGTGTGCGGGGCGGCGACGGCCATCGTCTCGCGCAAGGTCAGGGAGAAGGGGAAGAAAATCGCCGCCCACATGCTGGAGGCTTCCCCGGACGACATGGAGTGGACGGGCGAGCGCTTCCAGGTCAAGGGCTCTCCCGACCAGAGCGTGACGATGGAGGAGGTCTCCTTCGCCGCCTACACCAACGTCCCCGAAGGTGAGGAAGCGGGCCTGGAAGGTGTCACGTACTACGACCCGCCGGAGATGACGTACCCGTTCGGGGCTTACATCTGCGTCGTGGAGGTAGACAGGGGCACGGGGCAGGTCGAGGTCAAGCGCTTTATCGCGGTGGATGACTGCGGGGTGAGGATCAACCCCATGATAGTCGAGGGCCAGATGCACGGCGGACTGGCGTCCGGCATAGGCACGGCGTTGATGGAGGTGATCGAGTTCGACGAGGACGGCAACCACCTGAATAGCAGCTTTATGGACTACCTGATGCTGACCTCCATGGAGGCCCCGAAATACGAGCTGGGCGAGACGGTAACACCCTCCACCCACCACCCTTTGGGCGCCCGCGGCGTCGCCGAGTCCCCGACGGTGGGTTCTCCTCCGGCGGTGGTAAACGCTGTGGTGGACGCGCTCTCGCCCTTCGGGGTGCGCCACCTGGACATGCCGCTGACGCCGGCCAGGGTGTGGGCAGCCCTGCGGGAGAACGGGGTGGACGCCTGATGCTCCGCGGGGAGTCTAATTTCCTCGCCCGCCGCGCCGAGTCTTTGCGGCGGGCCGGGGATCTCGCGGGCGGCGAGCGTCCCTTCGCCCTCGTCACCGTCGTCCGCACCGAGCCGGCGACCTCGGCGCGCGTCGGGGACCGGGCGGTGGTGCATCCCGACGGTTCGCTGGAAGGCTGGGTCGGGGGCGGCTGCATCGGGCCGACGGCCCGCCGGGAGGCGCTCGCCGCCCTCGAAGAAGGAGAACCCCGGCTGGTCAGGATCACACCGGACTCCGCCGCCGCACAGCCTGGCGTCCACATGAGTAGGATGACCTGCGCGAGCGAGGGCACGGCCGACCTCTACGTCGAGCCCTTCCTGCCCCGCCCCACCCTCGTCCTCTGCGGCGACTCGCCCGTGACCGCCACGCTCGCCGCCATAGCGCCCCCTCTAGGATTCCGGCTGGTCCGCGTGGAAGGCGTCGCCGAACTATCCCCCGAGGCGGTCCCTTACCCACGGGACACCTGGATGGTCGTGGCCTCCTTCGGGGGGTTCGACGAGGACGCGGTGGAGGCCGGCGTTAGGCTCGGATTGCCCTACGTCGGGCTCGTGGCGAGCACGCGCCGGGCGGAGCGGATCTCGAACGAGCTGCGAGACCGGGGCTTGAAGAGCGAAGAACTCTCGGTAGTGCGTTCGCCGGCGGGGCTGCCGGTGGGAGCCGGGGGACAAGAGGGCATCTCGCTCTCCATAATGGCCGAGATCTTCTCCCTGCGCGCGAAACTCCGGCCACCAATCGACGAGCGCCCCGCCGAGGCCACGGACCCCGTGTGCGGGATGCAGGTGGAGATCCCGACGGCCCGTCACACGAGCGAATACGGCGGAGAACTCTATTACTTCTGCGGCCCCGGCTGCAAGAGTGCCTTCGAAAGAGAGCCGGAGGAGTACGCGACGAAACCGGTCTCCACCCGGTGAAGTGGGGCAATCCGGGTGAACAATGCCCGAAGCGAGGCGGTCGTCGGGGTGGTGCTCGGGGCCGGGAAGTCGAGCCGATTCGGAACGCCCAAGCAACTCCTCCCGTTCGGGGATACGACGCTTCTGGGCCAGGCCGTGAGGAACGCGGACGCCTCGGTGCTGGAGAGGGTCCTGGTCGTGCTGGGCCGGGCCGCCGAAGAGCTGCGCGCCTCGGTGGATTTCGGCCGGGCCGAGGTGGTCGAGAACACCGCTTACGGAACGGGCTGCGCCTCCTCTCTGCTGGCAGGGTTGGATGCCGCTGGTGAGGACTGCGAGGCCATCGTGCTCCTGCTAGGCGACCAACCGGGCGTGAGGGCGGAGTATATAGATCGTGTCGTCGCCTACTGGCGACAGAAACCTTCCTGGGCGGCCGTGACCTCGTATGCGGGGGGTCTCGGGCATCCGTTCGTCTTCGCGCGGGAGGCCTTCGGGGAGTTGCGCGGGTTGCACGGGGACAAGGCGGTGTGGAAGTTGATCGAGGCCTATCCGGAGCGGGTCTCGCGGGTGGAGCTCGAGGCGACGCTGCCGCCCGACGTGGATACGCCCGAGGACTACGATCTCGCCCTCGCCCACTGGCGGGGCATTGCGTAGCGGGATCTCCGTTATCGTTCTCGCCGCCGGGGCGGGCAGCCGGTTCGGGGGCGGGAAGCTGCTCGCGCCGTTCGGAGGAAGGACCCTGATCGAAGCCACCCTCCTCGGGCTGCACGAGGCTCCGGTAGATGAGACAATCGTCGTGGTGGGGGACGATATGGAGGGGTTGCGTGGTCTTTGCGAACCTTATGGGGTCCGTACGACGGAGAATCCAGACTGGGCCGAAGGGATGGCTTCTTCGGTGAGGAAGGGACTTGCCTCTTGCTCGCCGGAAGCCCGCGCCGCCGTCGTCGTGCTAGCGGACCAGCCGCTCGTCGGGGCGAAGGCAGTGGAGAGGCTTGTGAGGGCCTGCGAAGGGGGAGCGAGCGTGGCGGTTGCTACCTACGGCGGCAAGCGGCGCAACCCGGCGCTCTTCGCCCGTGGTGTGTGGCCGATGCTCGATGAGGAGTTATCCGGAGATGAGGGGGCGAGGGGGTTCTTGAAGAGACATCCTGAGATGGTAACGGAGGTGCCGTGCGATGATGTAGCCGATCCCACCGACGTGGACACCGTAGAAGATTTGCGGCGCCTGGAGGCGCGGCTTCGGCAAGAGGGATGACCGAGGAGGCACAACGATGAAGTTGGAGAACGAGTTTACTGTCGACACGTCCATAGACGAGGCCTGGAAGGCGTTGAACGACCTTGAGCGGGTGACCCCGTGTCTGCCGGGGGCGCAGTTGACGGCCGAGGTCGGCGATGAGTACGAGGGCACCATGACCGTCAAGATGGGCCCCGTAACCCAGAAGTACAACGGCACCGTCAAGATAGAGGAAGCCGACGAGAGCGCGCACCGCGCCGTGATCCGGGCCGACGGCAAGGACGCCCGCGGTCAGGGTACCGCCTCGGCCACCATAACCTCCACTCTAAGCGAGGAGGACGGCGGCGTCCACGTACGAGTCGAGACCGACATGCAGCTTACGGGCAGGGTAGCCCAGTTCGGGCGCGGCATGCACAAGGAGGTGGCGACCAAGATCATGGGCCGCTTCGCCGACTGCCTGGAGAAGGAGCTTTTCTAGAGGGAGACGCCAGTGAAGATGGAAAACGAGTTCACGGTGGAGGCACCCGTCGAGCAGGCGTGGGAGACCCTGCTGGACCTCGAAAGGATCACGCCTTGCCTCCCCGGCGCCGCCCTGGAGGAGGAATCGGGCGACGAGTACAGGGGGACCATGACGATCCGTCTCGGCCCCGTAACCCAGAAGTACAAAGGCACCGTCAGCTTCGAGGAGACGGACGAAGAGTCACACCGGGCCGTGCTCAAGGCCGACGGCAAGGACGCCCGCGGTCAGGGTACCGCCTCGGCCACTATAACCTCCACTTTGAGCGAAGAAGACGGTGAGACAAAGGTACGAGTCGAGACCGACATGCACCTCACCGGGAGGGCCGCCCAGTTCGGGCGCGGCGTCCAGCAAGAGGTAGCCACCAAGCTCATCAACCAGTTCGCCGAGTGCCTGGAGAAGGAGATCATGGGCGAAAACACCAGGGAAGAACCGGAACAGCCAGAGGAGACCGCAGAGGCCGAGGAGACGGAAGAGGCCGTCAGCGCGAACGGCTCCGGAGCCGAGGATACTGGCGAAGAGGAAGAGAAGCCGAAGCGCAGGGTCATCCAGCAGGACCACGACGTGGAGCCGCTGGACCTCGGCGAGGCCAGCCGCGAGGCCGTCATCAAGCGCGTGGTGCCGCTGGCAGCCGGCGTCGGCGCCCTCCTCATCGTCCTCTGGCTCCTGCGCCGCAGGCGCAGGCGCTAACGCTTAGCTGGTCAGCATTTCAGCTATATGTTCTTGCTGAAATGCTGACTAGCTGAAGTGTTGAAATGCTGTCAGGAGGTGCGGTTGCGCTACGGGTTCTTGATCCCTACGGGAGATCCCCGCACGGTCGCGGAGCTCGCCTACGAGGCGGAAGCGGCGGGTTGGGACGGCGTGTTCTACTGGGATGGGATCTGTGTCGGGGGGATGGACACTTACGATCCCTGGGTGGTCATGGCCGCGATGGCGATGCGCACGGAGAGGGTCAGGATCGGGGCGGTGCTGACGCCGCCGGCGCGGAGGAGGCCGTGGAAGCTGGCCCGCGAGACGGTCGCCCTCGACCATCTCTCCGGCGGTCGGCTGGTGCTCCCGGTCGGCCTTGGCGCGCTCGAGGACGGCGGATTTTCGAAGGTCGGGGAGCCGACCGACAGGAAGGTCAGGGCGCAACTGCTCGACGAGAGCCTAAAGATACTCACCGGCCTGTGGAGCGGCGAGCCATTCTCCTACGAGGGCGAGCACTACCAGATAGAGGAGATGACCTTCCGCCCCCCACCCGTCCAGAGGCCCCGCATACCCATCTGGGTGGTCGGGGCATGGCCGAGCAAGAAATCCATAGGACGGGCGCTACGCTACGACGGAGTGCTCGTCGCCGCGGTCGGCGGAAGTGCCGAATCGCCCGACACCACGCCCGAAACCATACGTGAGATCAAAGCCTACGCCAAAGAAAACCGCGA
>JBKPSF010000359.1:0-3327 GCA_046734875.1 Actinomycetota bacterium
TGTCAGCACGCTCCGGCTTCGCCTACGCTTGTCAGCACGGCGCCTGGCGGCGCCTTGTCAGCTTACTTGCCGTTGCGGCCCTGCCCAGCCGCGCACGACGAACCGCTACCCGAGGTGGTCGGGTTAGGCGCTCGGAGTGGCGCTTCGGGACGACTTCCTGAAAGCGACCGCAGGGAGCGTGCTGACAAGCGTAGGCGAAGCCGGAGCGTGCTGACAAGCGAGGGCGCTAGCCGGAGCGTGCGGCGAAGCCAAGCTCGATGGCGCGGACGGCGGCCTGGGTTCGGTCGGAGACGTCGAGTTTGCGGATGATGCGTTCCACGTGGACCTTGGCGGTCCCCCTGCTTATGTTCAAGGAGTTCGCGATCTGTTGGTTGGTCTGCCCGGTGGTCAGGAGAGTGAGGACCTCCGTCTCGCGGGGGGTTAGCGACTCTACTTTGTCGTCCGTCTGCGGGGTTGGATCGGGTTTGTGCTGTTGCTCGTCGGCCAGGCGCCTGAGGAGGAGCGTTGCCAGCTCCTGGTTCAGGGGGGATTCGCCGTTCAGCGTCCTGTGGACCGCGCTGATCAGGCGGTCAGCGGGGGCGTCTTTGAGCACGTATCCGGCTGCGCCGGCGTCGAGGGCTTCCAGGAGGTAGTCGGGGTTCTCGTGCATCGTCACCACCAGCACGCCCACGCCGGGCTGATCTTGTTTGATCCTGCGGGTCGCCGTGATGCCGTCCATCTCGGGCATGCGGACGTCCATCAGGATGAGGTCGGGTTCAAGGAGCCGGCACATCTCGATGGCCTCTATGCCGGTCGAGGCCTCGCCGACCACCTCGAGGTCCGGCTCGCCGCTGAGGAGGCTCTTGAAACCCCTCCTGAGCAGGTGGTGGTCGTCGGCCAGGATGAGCCGCTTCATCTCACCCATCGTGGTCCCTGTCCCGCAACCCGACCTCGGCTTCTATGGTGGTGCCCCGTCCCGGCTCGCTGTACAGCTCGAACTTTCCACCCAACAAGGATACCCTCTCTCGCATGCCCGAGAGGCCGACCTTCTCGCCTCGACCGTTGCTGTTCGCCGCCCCATCCCGGAAGCCGCGCCCCTCGTCGCTGACCAGGAGCCGAACCGCGCCTTCCCGACGGTCGAGAACCACGCGCACCTTGCAGGTTTCGGCGTGTTTGCGGATGTTCGTCAGGGCCTCCTGCGCGACCCGGAAGAGCGTCGTCTCTACCTCCGGTGGCAGACGTCCCTCGCCCAGAGACTCTTCCAGGCCGACCTGCCAGCCGTCCGCCCGCAGGGTTGCGACCTGGAGGCGGATGGCGGCGGCAAGGCCGAAGTCGTCGAGCACCGGGGGACGGAGGTCGTAGATCACCTGCCGAGCCTCCCCGACCAGCTCCCGCACGAGGTCCACCGCCTCGTCGAGCTCTTCTCGTAGTTCGTCCGAGCAGGGGGGATTGTGGCGGGCGAAGGCCTGGAGGTGCTGGTGGGCCGCCGCCGCGGTCTGGGCGAGGCCGTCGTGCACGTCGTAGGCGACGCGGCGGCGCTCCTCTTCCTGGGCCATTATGAGCCTGCCCACCAGGTCCCTCAGCTGGTTTTCGCGCTCGGAGAGCTCCGTGTAGAGCCTGGCGTTCTCCAGGGCGCTCGCGGCCTGGCTGGCCAGGCTGTACAGAGTCTCCTCATCCTCGTCGACCAGCGCGCCGGGGCCGTAGGCCTCGAGGATCCCGATGAGCCTCTCTCGTACGAGCATGGGCAGGTAAAGGCCTATCAGGTACCTCCCATCGGGGTCTTCAGGATGCCGCAGTCTGAGCAGCCGGCGCTCCCTGGTTTCGAGAACCTTCTCGCGGGCGGAGAGGGCTTCCGGCGCGAAGCGGGCCTGGTCCCAGAGGTCCTCGAGCCCGGAAGAACGCCAGATTTTCAGGTTTCCGGCTTCGTCGGGGACGCTGATCACCGCTGTCGTCAGCTTGGAGACGCGCCGGACCACCTCTAGCAGGCGCGACCCGATTTCCTCCCACTCCAGGCTCGAGCCGAGGATGCGCCCCGTCTCGTAGAGCGCGAGCTGCACGTCGAGGCTGCGCTTGAGCGCCTCTTCTGCCCTCTTGCGCTCGGTCACGTCGTGGGCGACGACGCAGATCGCAGGCCGGCCGCCACGCGCGATGGCGCCGGCGCTGACCTCCACGTCGATGAGGGAGCCGTCCTTGCGACGGTACTGCCTCTCGCCGATGGTGAGTTGACCCTCTTCCATGACGCGCCTGATGTTGGTGTCCACGCTCTCGCGGTCGTGGGCCACGATGTCGTAGAGCGACAGGCGGCGGATCTCCCCGGCCTCGTAACCCAACGAGTGCAGCAGCGAGGCGTTCGCCTGGATGATGCGCCCCGTTTCGGGGTCGACCAAGAAGATGTTCTCGGCGACCTGCTCGACGACGTTGCGGTAGAGCCCCTCGCTCTCTTTGAGCCTCTCCTCGGTTACCTCTTTCTCTTCCACCAGCGAGCGGAAGTGTTCCTCGCTCCTGCGCAGGCGCTCGTGTTCGCGCTCGGCCTCCGCATGGCTCGCTTCGGCCCGCCGCCTCGCGGTGCGCAGCGCCTCCGTCAGCAAACACAGGAGCGTGCCCTCAAGCAAGAACACGAGAAGCGGCACGGCTTCGAGACCGAACGGGTCCTGTGGGCGGAGGAAAAAGTAGTCGGTGGCCAGGCTGGCAAGGACCACCGTCAGCAGGCCCGGTCCCAGGCCCCCGTACCACGCGCTTACCATCACGGCGCCGAAAAGTAGCAGGAAAGGGACGTCCTGCGGGATCAGGGGGTCCAGCAGAAGTTTGATCCCCAGCGCCAACCCTGCGACCACGACGGCAACGCCGTAGCGCAAGAGCGGCGAAGTGCGTTTCATCGAGTACATCTGGGCCCTGTACCTATCGGGTGTGCCGAGGAGTTACCCTCCGACAGACGCGTCGCGCTTCCCTTTACTGCGCTTGCACATATTCACCCTACCATTCTGCGCCCTCGCCAGGTTTCGGGCATACCCCAAATGCAGTATTTTTGAAGGTTTATCGCCATCATGGCGTTCTTCTTGCTTGCCCAGCCGGCTTCGCAAGATCGAGGGGTGGGGCTCGCTATGAGCCCCACCCCTTTCGTCGGTCCCGTTTGCCGGGACCTCGCTACTCCGTCGAGTGTCTTTGTTCTATCGCTCTGTGGCCTCCTCTCCTTGCGTCTGATGCCAACCTTCGAGAGCTCAGCGATCGTTGTTGTAGTCGTCGAGGGTTTTCGCGAGGTTGTTCATCGTCGTCGAATCCGCCGCGCTGATCGTCGTGTGCGTCGTACCGTCGAACTTGTACTTGCCGAGCAGGAGCACCGCCTGGTTG
>JBKPSF010000360.1:0-3502 GCA_046734875.1 Actinomycetota bacterium
ATCAACGGGTCGGTGCTCAAGGCCAGCGACGCCTCCGAGGACATGTACGCCTCCATCGATAGGATGTCGGATAAGCTGGAGCGGCAGGTCAAGCGTTACAGGGGGCGTCAGATCGACCGCTGGCAGGGCCAGCTGAAGAACACGCCGGAGGCGGTCAGCGACGTGGAGCAGCCCTTCGTCGTCGAGGATGAAGAGGACATCGAAACCCGCATCGTCAGGACCAAGCAGTTCCAGATGAAGCCGATGAGCGAGGAGGAGGCGGTGCTGCAGCTGGAGCTCCTCGACCACGACTTCTACGTGTTCACAAGCGCCGATACGGGCGACATAAATGTGGTATACCGGCGGAGAGACGGAAACTACGGGCTCATAGAGCCTGCCCGCTAGTCCGGTGAGATCACACAGATAAGGTAGCTTGTTTTGGCGAACTTGTTGACGAAAATATTGAGGATGGGCGAGGGCCGAAAGGTCAAAGCCCTGCAGCAACGTACCGAGGCCGTCTCGGCGCTCGAGCCCGAGATGGAGAAGCTCCATGACTCGGATCTGAGGGCCACGACCGACGAGTTCCGCGAGAGGCTTGGCGGTGGCGAGACCATCGACGACCTCTTGCCGGAGGCCTTCGCCGTCGTGCGCGAGGTTTCGAGGCGCACGCTCGGGTTGCGTCCTTTCGACGTCCAGATCATGGGCGGCATCGTGCTGCACGAGGGTAAGATCGCCGAGATGAAGACCGGCGAGGGCAAGACGCTCGCCGCAACCATGCCCGTCTACCTCAACGCCCTCGAGGGCAAGGGCGTCCACGTCGTTACCGTAAACGACTACCTGGCCAGGCGCGACGCGGCCTGGATGGGGGAGATCTACACCTTCCTCGGGATGGAGGTCGGCCTCGTGCAGGAGTCGATGGGCTTCGAAGAGCGCAAGGTCGCCTACCACTCGGACATCACATACGGTACCAACGCCCAGTTCGGCTTCGACTATCTCAGGGACAACATAGCAACCACGACCGAGCAGCTCGTACAACGCGACCTCAACTTCGCCATAGTGGACGAGGTCGACTCCATCCTGGTGGACGAGGCGCGCACGCCGCTCATCATCTCCGGCATGCCCGAGAGCGCCGCCGACGTCTACTACCGCTTCGCCGCCATCATTCCGCGCCTCATAGACGGCGAGGACTACGAGGTGGACGAGAAAAAGCAGCAGGTCGCCCCGACTGAGAGCGGCGTCGAGAAGGTCGAGAACGCTTTGGGGATCGAAAACCTCTACGACGACGTGAACACCAACCTCGTCAACCACTTGAATCAAGCCCTGAGGGCCCAGACGCTCTACCACAAGGACGACGAGTACATCGTCACCGACGGCCAGGTCTACATCGTTGACGAGTTCACGGGACGGGTTCTGGAGGGGAGGCGTTACTCCGAGGGTCTCCACCAGGCCATAGAGGCCAAGGAAGGCGTGGAGATTCGGGAGGAGAACCAGACGGTCGCCACCATCACCATCCAGAACTTTTTCAGGATGTACGACAAGCTCTCTGGCATGACGGGCACCGCGGCTACCGAGGCCGACGAGTTCATGCACACCTACAAGATGGAGGTCGTCTCCATCCCGACCCACAAGGAGATGGTCAGGGACGACCGCGACGACCTGGTCTACAAGACCGAAAAGGCGAAGTTCAAGGCCGTCGCCGACGACATCGCCGAGCGCAACAGGCTGGGACAGCCGATTCTCGTCGGAACGGTCTCGGTGGACGTCTCGGAGCGGCTCTCCCAGCTGCTCAAGCGGCGGGGCATAGCGCACAACGTCCTCAACGCCAAACAGCACGAGCGGGAGGCGGAGATCATCCTCGAGGCCGGCGAACGTGGCGCCGTGACCATCGCCACCAACATGGCCGGCCGCGGCACGGACATCAAGCTGGGAGATGGCGTCCCCGACCTCGGGGGTCTCTACGTCCTGGGAACCGAGCGCCACGAGGCAAGGCGCATAGACAACCAGCTCAGGGGCCGCTCCGGGAGGCAGGGGGACCCTGGCGAGTCCAGGTTCTACCTCTCTTTCGAGGACGAGCTCTTGAGGCTTTTCGGTGGACAGCGGATGCAGGGTGTAATCGACCGCATCGGGCTTGAGGAGGACGTGCCTATCGAGGCCGGCGTCATCTCCAACTCCGTAAGGCGCGCCCAGGAGCAGGTCGAGAGCCGCAACTTCCAGATCAGGAAGCGCATCCTCGAGTACGACGATGTCTTGAACAAGCAGCGAGAGGTGATCTACGCCATAAGGCGCGACATCCTGATGGGCGAGGACGTTGACACCATGAGCTACGTCGAGGACGCCCTGACCGGGGTCGTCACCGAGTACGTCTCCGACGACGTCTACCCGGAAGACTGGGACCTCGACGCCCTGACGGCCGAGGTGAACCGCTTCTACCCCTGCACGGTGGACTTCAAGTCGTTAGACATCGAGTCGCTGACGCCAGAGGAGGTCCTCTCGATGGTCCTCGAAGACGCCAGCGAGCGCCTGGCGGACCGCAAGGCCGAGTGGGACGAGCGGACAGCCGAGCTCGAGAGGCTCGGGGTCGCCCGGGGCGACGGGGTTGACTCCTTCGAGGAGGCCGAGCGGAGGACGTTGCTCTCCGTCGTGGACTCGCGCTGGCGGGAGCACCTCTACGAGATGGACTACCTGCGCGAAGGCATCGGCTGGCGTGGACTCTCCCAGCGCGACCCCCTGGTCGAGTACAAGCGGGAGGGCTTCGATATCTTCCAGGAGATGGAGCGGGGTCTCAAGGAAGACTACGTCACCTACATATACCGCGTCGAGAACATCAAGCTGCGCGAGGAGGAGATGCAGCAGCTCGTCTACAGCGGCGGCGAGGAAGAGCCGAACCAGCGCCCATCGAGCCCGCGCAGGAAAGAGGCCAAGATCGGGCGCAACGACCCGTGCCCGTGCGGCAGCGGCAAGAAGTACAAGAAGTGCCACGGCATGCCGGGCGCGCCGCCTCTGGGCTCCGAAGCCCGGGGAGCGTAGTGCCCGAGCCCAGGGACAAGACCGCCGAGTTAGAGGAACGCCTCGCCGAACTCGAGGCGTTCTTCGACGTGGACGGGCTGCGCGGCGAGGCCGAGGAGCTCGGCGACGAGATGAGCCGGCCCGGTTTCTGGGACGACCCCGAGGAGGCCAGGACTGTCTCCGCCCGCTTCTCGCGGGTGCAGGGCAGGATCGAACTCCTGGACGGCCTCAGGGACACCCTCACCGACTCGGAGGAACTGCTCGAGCTCGCCGAGGAAGACGGGGAACTGCTCTCCGAGGTGGAGGAGGAACTCAGGCGGGTCGAGCGCGTTCTCGAGGAGCAGGAGGTGGCCAGGCTCTTCTCCGGCGAGTACGACGAGGGCGACGCGATACTGACCATCAATCCGGGCGCCGGCGGCGTCGACTCGCAGAACTGGGCCGAGATGCTCGCGCGCATGTACAGGCGTTGGGCGGAGCGGCGGGGGTTCGAGTTGGAGGTCATCGAGTACACCGAGGG
>JBKPSF010000361.1:0-6346 GCA_046734875.1 Actinomycetota bacterium
GGCCCGATCATCAGGCTCTACGCCGGCTTCCATCCCGCCGAGGTGGGCGGGCTCGTCCTCGTGGACGCCCTCTCCGAAGACCTGCCTGACGGGCTGAGCCCGAAGCAAGAAGCCCTGAACGAGGAGTTGAACGCCGCACCGCCCGGCTCCCACCGCGAAGATCTCGACGAGTCGGCGACCTTCAAGCAGCTGCGCGAGTCGCCCCCCGCGCCAACGGTCCCGACGGTCGTGCTCACCGCCGACCGACCGCAAGCGCTGACCAAGGAGCAATTGCCCCCCGGGGTGGACCAGCAGTTCACCAACGACCTGTGGGACTCGCAGCTGGCGGCCCAAGAGAAGCTGGCCAAGAAGTTCCCGGGTGCCGAGCACATCACAGACACGAACAGCACCCACTACATCCAGGTCTACAACCCGCGACTGGTGAGCGATTCGATCCGCGGGGTCGTTGAGGCACAGAGGGATGGCGAAAAGACCGTGGGACGTGTGAAAGGCGCCGATTAGCGCAACACCCCGCGCGGGTCGGCGCCCCGGGCATGGCGTCTTAGAGTGGCGGTGGAATGAGCTTTAGGAAAGGGATAGGCGATATGGCGGAGACCGGAACGGATCGGCAACCCGCCACCCCGCGCGAGGGCGGTGGTCGGCTTTGGAAGTGGACCAAGCGCGTTCTCTTAGGGTTCGTCGGGTTGGTAGTCTTGGTGCTGCTGGCGGGCGTGATCTACCAGTTCGTGGCAACCAAGATCGACGAATACAGGTGGTATCCCCCGTCCAGCGATATGGTCGACGTGGGCGGCTCCAGCATGCACCTCCACTGCACGGGAGAAGAAGGTAGAGCACCAACGGTCGTGATGGATATCGGAGCCGGCGGCAACCTGTTGGATTGGGGGCCGGTCCAGCCGGGGGTCGCCAAGTTTGCCCGCGTGTGCTCCTACGATCGGGCCGGCGCCGGTTGGAGCGACCCGGGTACCCAACCACGCACGAGCCAGCGGTTCGTCGGAGAGCTACACGCCTTGCTGAACGACGCCGGAATCCAAGATCCTTATGTACTGGTCGGTCACTCGCTCGGCGGGAATGACGCGCAGATCTACGCCAGCCGCTACCCGGACGAAGTAGCGGGGATGGTGTTGGTCGACCCTCTATTCTACAATTACCCCGCCTATCTAGATCCGGAAGTTCAAAACGCTTTAGCAGAAGCGTACCCATCCCCAGGTTCCACTCTGTGGACGAAGTTCCTCGCTACGATCGGCGTGACACGACTGCCTTACACGTTCGGGGGAAAAACGGACGAGCGAACCGCGATCACTACCCACGCCAAGAATACCTACGAAGCCTTGGATGAGACTTCTTCCATCCCGCAGAGCGCCAAAGAGCGGCGCGCCGCTAAGGTGTCGTTGGGGGACAAACCGTTGATGGTCCTGAGCGCGGGAGCCCGCGACCCTCTCCCGGGCGCCTCGCAAGAGCAGTCGGACCAGTTCAATGAGGCTTGGACCAAATCTGGAGCGGACCTAACGCGGCTCTCACGAAACTCGGAGCACATCATCGCGGAGGATAGCACCCACAATATTCAAGCCGACGACCCCGAACTCGTAATAGATGCCATCCGCCAGGTTGAGGAAGCGGCGCGAAACGGCGGCAGCGTATGACGAACCAACGCGCAGCCCGACGCGTCTGCGCCTCGCCGGACCGATAACCCATTTGGGGGATACGCTGATGCCCCCCCTCGTCGATACTTCGGGTGCTATAGCAAGCAGGGGCGGGGGTCTTTGGCACCTTCCATCCTCCGCCCCCCTAGAGTAAGGTGAGATGCATGCTGAGGAAGACGATGTTGTTGGCGACGGTCGTGGCCTTGGTGTTGATCGCGGCCGCCACGACGCTCGCCTCTAGCCCGAGCGACAGCAACGACCCTGCTAAGGGGACCCTGGGTAAGAACGAACTCGGCAAGAACAAGGATTTCGCCGGCCTGGTCGACATCGGTGGCGGCCGCGAGGTGTACATGGAGTGCCGCGGCAAGGGACGACCCACGGTCGTGCTCATCTCCGGCTTTGCAGGCTCACACGAGGACTGGACCCACCTGAGAGACGCCGGCGGTGAGCTCAACCCGAGCGACGACGCGGTGTTTCCCGAGGTCGGCGAGTTCGCCCGGGTCTGCGCCTACGACCGTCCCGGAACCACGCGTATGGACGGCACGCTGTCCCCCTCCACCCCGGTGCGCCAGCCGACCACCGCAAAGGAGGGGGCTGCGGATCTGCACGCCCTGTTGAGGGCGGCCAAGCAAAAGGGGCCCTACGTCCTCGTCGCACACTCCTGGGGCGGCTTGATCGCTAGGCAATACGCGAGCAAGCACCCCAAAGACGTCTCCGGCCTCGTCCTCTTGGACCCCGGCTCTGAGTTCCTGCTGGACACGCTGACGCCCGCGCAATGGGCTTCCTTCGTCCGAGGGGCGAAGAAGCTGGGCGAACCCGAGACCTTGGAAGCGGCCGACTACCGGCCCAGCGTGCGTGCGCTGCGCGCCGCCGCTCCGGTGGGCGAGATCCCCGCCGTCGTGCTCAGCTCGGATCAGTGCTTCGCATTCGTCCCTGGCTTCGATGCGAAGGCGACGTGCTCGGCGTGGCGGGGGGCTCAGGATCTTCTCGCTGCGCATCTGGACGCCAAGCACATCACCGATACCGACAGCGGCCACTTCATCCAAGGGGAGAACCCTAAGCTTGTGGTAGCCTCGGTACGTGAGGTGGTAGAAGCCGCCCGCAGGAAGTCGTGCGCGCTCGGGTTCAAGAACCACGGTCAGTGCGTCAAGGCCTTAAGGCACGCAGGAGGCGATTGATAGACAGACTAGGCGCTACGGAGGGCGGGGCTTCCGGAAGCCCCGCCCTGCTTCATGCCCTTATTCACCGGAGTGTGTGGAAGGGGTATTCTCCGAAGTCCGGATGCAGGATGGTGCATAGCCCCGCTCGCCGGACACCCTATGGTCGGCCTGAGACCTCTCGGCTCCTCAAGGTCGCCCATTACATGTTGCGCGTGAGCATAAAGAGGCGCTGGGGCGCATACGCGATATCCCGTTAGGAGGCCGATACGAGGGCGGGGGGTAGGCAGGAGGTTAGGCCCCGGGGTCTTTTCGAGAGGTACAGCATGGCTGACACGGATGTGTGCATCTGCCGGTTTGAGGGCAGCGACATGGGGTTAAGCCCTCGGGGCCGCCGAGGACTCGCGTCACGGCTTCAACGGCGTTCGAGTCGGCTTTGGAAGCACCGTGGCCGAGCTAGGCAGACTAGAGAGGCACGATATTCTTCCCGCGTAAAGAAGTCTGGCAAATACCGCCCGCATCGCCCGCACCACTGGTATTGTGGCTGTTTGCAGCGATTTCGTGCGGGCGGTATTTTTACCGGGCATCGACCGCCAGTGGGCCGTTACCGACCGCCACGAGGAGTACCGACCGCGTATCGACTGTCAAATATCTGCGCGGTTTGCAGGCCTTTCTCCTCGGTAGTGGTCACCGCGGTCGGTGCGGTCGGTATTTTCCTGGGGCTTTACCTAATGGTCTCTGAGCGCTCCACGTGTATCCTTCTGGCGGAACGCGATGCCGATGCACCTCGCCAACGTCAACATACACCCCCTACAAGGACGCCGACCATCTCGTGCTCCATACGAGGTTGAAGCCGATCCTGCGCGCCACTGGAGAATAGTTGCCGATACCGCACGCCTACCTCTACCTCCAGTCATCGTCGGTTCACTGGCGTATGGCCAGACGTTCTAGGAGAATGGGCGAGAAGGGTGTAAGAAAGCGCTGCCCCTAAAGGCGGGGAAGGAAGAGGATGGGTTCTTCTGGCTCGAAGCTTGTGAGGAGTCTTGAGGCGCCGAGGGGCGAGAAACGCGAGACCGTAAGGGTATGGTTGCTCGGCGGCTTCCGGGTTAGCGTGGGTCCTAGAACCATTCCCCAAGAAGCCTGGCGCCTCAGGAAGGCTGCCGCGTTGGTGAAGTTCCTCGCCCTGGCAGAAGGCCACCGCCTCCATCGGGAGCAGGCGATGGACCTCCTCTGGCCAGAACTCGGCAAGAAGGCCGCCTCGAACAACCTCCGCAACGCTGTGCACGCGGCCCGCAAGGTCCTCGACCCCGCGGCGGGCTCGCGCCTCTTGGCCTCCGAAGGCGACTCGCTGGTGCTGTGTCCAGGGGGCGAGCTGTGGGTGGACGTCGACGCCTTCGAGGAGGCGGTGCTCGTCGCTCGCCGCTCCCGAGACCCGGCGGCCCATCGGGCGGCGACAGAGACCTACGCCGGGGACCTCCTGCCCGAGGACCGCTACGAGGAGTGGGCTGAGGCCAGGCGCGAGGAGCTGCGCCGCACGTACCTCGCGCTGCTCGTCGAGCTCTCTGCCCTCCACGAAGAACGCCGCGAGCGCGGACCGGCCATAGAGGCGCTTAGGGAGGCGACCGCGGTCGATCCGACCCTAGAAGAGGCGCACGCTTCGCTCATGCGTCTTTACGTCCTCTCGGGGCGGCCCGAGAGGGCGCTCTCCCAGTACGAGCGCCTCCGAGACGGCCTTGCTAGGGGGCTCGGCACCGAGCCCCCCGCGGCCACCCGCCGCCTGCGCGACGAGATAGCCGCCGGAAGGCTTCTACCCACCGCGTCCGAAAGTCCTTCGCGAGAGACCCGCTCCGGAGCGGGCATAAAGCACGACCTGCCCGCGCACAGGACCAGCTTCGTCGGGCGCGAGCGGGAGATGGTCGAGATCAGGATGGCGCTCACCATGACCCGCCTCCTGACCCTTACGGGCGCTGGCGGCTCGGGCAAGACGCGCCTAGCCTTGGAGGTGGCCCGCGACCTCGCCGGCGCCTACCCCGACGGGACGCGGATGGCGAAGCTGGCGCCGCTCTCCGAGCCGAGCCTTGTACCCCAGGAGGTGGCCGGCGCCTTGGAGGTGCAGGAACGCCCCGGGGAGGCGCTCGTCGACACGCTCACGGATGCCTTGAGAGACAAGGAGTTGCTCCTCGTACTGGACAACTGCGAGCACGTGGTGGAGGGGGCGGCAGAGCTCGTGGACGCGCTCCTGGGGTCGTGCCCGCGCCTCAAGATCATAGCCACGAGCAGGGAGCCCCTCTACGTCTCCGGCGAGGTCAACTGGACGGTTTCCCCCCTCACCCTACCGTCCGAGTCGGACGAAGGGTCCGACGGAACGTCCACAACGCAGGGGCTCATGCGCTACGAGGCGGTCAGGCTCTTCGTCGATCGCGCCAGGCAGAGGCTGCCCTCCTTCGAGCTCACCACGCAGAACGCCGGGGCGGTGGCGAGCGTGTGCAGGAAGCTCGACGGGATACCCCTGGCCATAGAGCTCGCGACGGCGCGGACGGGAGTCCTGGCCGTCGAGCAGGTCGCCCAGAGGCTCGACGTCTCCCTGGACGTGCTCAAGGGCGCCGGCCGTGGTGCAACGCCAAGGCAACAGACCATGAGGGCGACCATCGACTGGAGCCACGACCTCCTCGGCGGAGACGAGCAGAGGCTGTTCGGGCGTTTGTCCGTCTTCGCCGGGGGGTGGACTTTGGAGGCGGCAGAGGCGGTGTGCTCGGTAGGGGGCATCGAGGAGGAAGATGTCCTCGATTTGCTGGGCGGCCTCGTCGACAAGTCGCTCGTGGTGGCCGGGGCGCATGAGGACGGCGCTGTGCGCTACAGGATGCTAGAGCCCATCCGCCAGTACGCCGCTCAGAAGCAGGAGGAGGGCGGGGGAGCGGCTGGGCTACGGGACCGTCACGCCGAGTTCTTCCTCGCCCTGGCGGAGGAAGCCGAGCCGGAGCTGACCGGTCCGCGGCAAGAGGTATGGATGGAACGGCTCGAGGTCGAGCACGACAACATGAGGGCGGCGCTCTCGTGGGTTCTCGAACGGGGAGTGGCCGAATGGGCCATGCGACTGGTCGCGGCCCTCTGGCGGTTCTGGCATCTGCGCGGCCACTCGAGCGAGGGCGTAGGATGGCTGGAGCGAGCGCTCGCGCAAGGCGAGCCGGCGGCATCGCCGTCGCGGGTGAAGGCGCTCGAGGGGATGGGATGGCTGACCCAGCTCCAAGGCGATTACGATCGAGCGAGGGCGAACTACGAAAAGATGCTCGAGCTGTCCCAGGAGGTGGGCGACAAGGCAAACGTCGCGACCGCCCTCAACAGCCTGGGGACGGTGGCGGCCCAACAGGGCGACAACGGGCGGGCCAAGATTTGGTTGGAGGAGAACCTAAGGGTGATCGAGGAACTGGAGCGCGAAGGAAACTCGGCAACGGCCCTCAAGAGGTTCTACGCTTGCAACCTGCTGGGCTATCTGGCCATCTACGAGGACGGCGACTACGCGCGCGGGGCGGCCCATTGGGAGGAGAGCCT
>JBKPSF010000362.1:0-39768 GCA_046734875.1 Actinomycetota bacterium
GTCTTGGGGACAGCATAGGAGGCGGCCGTTACCTGGCCGTTACCTGGAGGGCTTTAGGGCGTACTCAAGTTGAGTATTTATGGGAAGAATCAGGTCGAATGGCTCGCCAGGGGGTAGTGACCCGGGGAGTGTGTAAGAGTCGGAGCCGTTGACGAGGACGGCCATCGTGTGGTTCCTAACTCGGAAGTGACCAAGCAACCGAGTAGGAAGGACCGAGCACGATGGCCGAGGAGCTGAGGATAGTACTCTACGAGCTACGATGTGAAAGACATCCGCGGACTTCGGCAGCTCGTTCAGCTTCGCCTACGCCCCGAACGAGACGGGCTACCACTACTGGGATGATCCCCGCGATAAGGCGTTTCGCAACGCCCTGATCAGAGGCTCCGAAAACCTGTGGATGGCCCACCTCTCGACAGACGACACGAAGGGGTGCCGAGGCATAATGTCCCGGGCGGTATCGGCCACATAGATCCAGAGGTAGTATGGGGCGGGAGAGTACGTGCGGCCCGCGTTGTTGTAGGACCAAGGAGAGAATGATGGCGAAGCACGACGAAGGGCAAGAAGGATCTCGGGTCCCGGCCGCGGGTGAGCCTCTCTCCCAGCAGGGCGTGCTGGAGCGTTCCGGGTCCCGAATCCACTACTGGCTCGCAGGACCCGAGCGAGCCCCGCTGGTGGCCTTCACGCCGGGGGCAACCATGGACCACCGTATGTTCGACGCCCAGGTATCCACGGTCGTCGGCGCGGGCTACCGCGCCCTGACGTGGGATCCACGAGGCCACGGCCTCTCCAAGCCCATAGGCGACGATTTTTCGGTCGTGGCCGCCTCCGAAGACCTCCTCGCCATCCTCGACCGTCTGGGGACGAGGGAAGCGTTCCTCGTGGGCCAGTCCCTTGGCGGCAACGTGGCACAGGAGCTGGTCTTTCGCCACCCCGAGCGAGTCTCGGGCCTCATCGTGATCGGCTGCACCTGCAACACCATTCTCCCTTCCAAACTGGGCCTGCTTGCCCTGAAGGCGTCTCCCCTGGCGTTTCGTCTGTGGCCCTACGGCGACCTCAAACGCCGCACGGCCACAAACATCTCCACCAGGCCGGATGTGCAGGAGTACGCCCGCGGGGCCATAGATCAGGTATCACGCAAAGAGTTCCTGACCATCTGGAAGGCCGTCGCCCAAACCCTGCACGAGGAGCCCGGCTACCGCATAGAACGGCCGTTGCTCATCACCCACGGCGATAACGACCGCCTTGGCAACATCTCCAAGATCGCCCCCGACTGGGCCGCACGCGATCCCGACAGCCGCTACGTCGTCATTCCCACAGCCGGGCACAACGCCAACCAGGACAACCCCACCTTCTTCAACCGCCTGCTCCTAGAATTCCTGGACGAGCACCCCACCAGACCCAACACAGACTAGAAAGACATGCCGATCAACTCAGGCGAACAGCGCTGACAAGCGAGGCCCGAAGGGCCAAGCGTGCTGAAATGCTGAAAGCGGAGGCGAAGCCGGAGCGTGCCGATAGCGCGGCGAAGCCGCCATGCTACCATGGGCGGGTCCGAAGCGTCGGCAGCCGCGTCGACGGATCGTAGCCAACGGTTAGGTAGGGATGTTCGCAGCCTGGGGACGTTTTGTGTATCGCTTCCGGTGGGTGGTCCTCGCCGCGTCGGTACTCTCCATTGCGGCCGTGATCTTCTCTATGCAGTACGGGGGCCGGTTGGGCACGGGCGAGTTCTCGGCTCCGGAGGGCACAGAATCCGGGCGAGTCGACGATCTGCTGAACGAGCAGGTGGCGAAGACCCCGCCAAGCTTCATGCTCATCTTCGGCAACGAGGGGGACAACGCCACGGATAAGGCGTTCCGCGAAGGGGTGGAGCGCGCCCTCAAGCCGCTCGAGGACGACGAGAGGGTCACGGACGTCCGTACCGCCTACGAAAACGGCGCCGTCGACGAAACGATGGTCTCCAGAGACGAGCACCACAGCCTCGCCGTGATCGAGCTAGAAGAAGGCAGCTTCGCAGAGCGGCAAGACGCTTACGTGGACCTCAGACAGAAGGTACGACCAGGCGACTTCGAGGTAGTCGCGGCCGGAGAGATGCCGCTGAACGAGGACTTCGAGAGGGTTACGGAGAGGGACCTGAAGCGCGCCGAAATGGTCTCGCTCCCCCTGGCGCTCTTGATGTTGCTCTTCGTCTTCGGCTCGGTCGTGGCGGCAGGGTTGCCCGTAGGGGTCGGCGTGCTCGCCGTTACCGGAGGCTTCGTCGGGACCTTGCTTCTCGCGAGGGTGATGGACGTTTCCATCTACGCGACCAACATCGTCACCATGATCGGGCTCGGCGTCGCCATAGACTACTCCCTCTTCGTCGTGAGCCGTTTCAGGGAAGAGGTGGGGAGATATCCCGTCCCCGACGTCCTGGCGCGCACCATGGCGACGTCGGGACGCGCGATCCTGTTCTCGGGGCTGACGGTCGCAATAGGCTTTATGGGGTTCCTGTTCTTCGACGTGGCAGATCTCGACTCCATAGGCCTCGCCGGCTCGATAGTCGTCGCCTTCTCCGTGCTCTACGGGCTTACCTTTCTCCCCGCGCTGCTCGCGGTCCTCGGCCCGCGGGTCAACTTCCTCAGGCTGCCCTTCGTCCACCCGGAGAGGACCGCAACGGGCCAGGGCCTCTGGCACCGGCTCGCCACCTCCGTTATGGCCCATCCGTGGCGCACGCTCGTGCCCGCGGTCGCGCTCCTCCTTTTGCTGGGCTCCCCGTTTTTGAACATCCGTCTCGGGCTCTCGGGAGCCGACACGCTCTCCCACGACGCGGAGTCGCGTAGGGGAGAAGAACTCCTGGACAACCAGTTCCCCGATACCAGCGCCTTCCCCATGGTAGTGGTGCTCGACTACCAGCAAGGATCGCCGCTCACCACGGAGCACGTGGGCGAGACGTACGACCTGAGCCGCTGGCTCGAAGACAGGCCAGGCGTCAAAGAGGTAAGCGGCATCGTCAACCTCGATCCGAAGCTCTCGCGGAATCAGTACCAGGAGCTCCTCTCGGGACCCCGCAAAGACCTGCCGCCTCAGGTGCGGGGAGCGCTGAAGAGGACCACGGGAGACCACGTCACGGTCCTGACCGCGTACACTTCGGTGGGCTACAACAGCGACAGGGCGTACGATCTGGTGCGCGAGGTCCGTAAGCAACACCCCGAGGTCGGGGGGGAGGTGCTCGTCGGGGGTTGGGCGGCTTTCGACCTCGACCTCACTGATTCGGTCTACGAGGCCGCACCGTCGGCGATAGCCTTCGTGGTCCTCGCCACCTACGTGGTGCTCTTCCTGCTGCTCGGGTCTGTGCTCTTGCCCCTGAAGGCCGTCGTCGTGAACTTCCTTTCGATCAGCGCTTCCTACGGTGCGCTCGTCTGGGTCTTCCAGGAGGGACATCTCTCGAGACTCTTGAACTTCACCCCGGGTCCCATAAACACGACCACCCCGATCATCATGTTCTGCATCCTGTTCGGGCTGTCGATGGACTACGAGGTGATGCTCCTGAGCCGCATCAAGGAAGAGTACGGGCGGACGGGGGACAACCGCGCCTCCGTGGCCCTGGGCATCGAGCGTACCGGCCGTCTCATCACAGGCGCCGCCCTCATCATGGCCACCGTCTTCTTCTCCTTCGGACTTGCGGAGGCGGTCGTGATCAAGGCCATAGGCCTCGGCATGGGGCTCGCCGTCCTGGTGGACGCGACCATCGTGCGAGCCCTACTCGTCCCGGCCACCATGCGCCTGATGGGACGCTGGAACTGGTGGGCCCCGAAGCCCTTGGCCAGACTGCACCGGCGCCTCGGTCTCTCCGAGAAGACCATCGACGAGCCTGACCCCGCACCGTCTCGCCCCCACGACGCCGCATCCCCGGCGCAACGCCGATGAGAGGATGCTACTGGTGCGTCTAGACCCCGGCTACGTCCCGGTAATCGTCTCCGAAGCTTGCACCCGTGGCACGCCGACCCCGACCAGGGAGTCGCGAGTGACGAGACGTGCTAGACCTGCTTCGTCCAAGTTTTCCGTGCCGGAGGGACGCATGGGCAGGACCATGTAGCGGACATCCGCGGTGCTGTCGTGGACGAGGACTTCGACGTCTTCGGGCGGTTCGAAGCCGAACTCGCGCATCACGGCGCGGGGCTCCCTGACGGCGCGCGAGCGGTACTCGAAGCTTTTGTACCAGTCTGGCGGGCGGCCGAGGATGGCCCGCGGGTAGCAGGAACAGAGCGTGCACACGATAAGGTTGTGTACCTTCGGCGTGTTCTCGACGACCACGAACTCGGCAGGATGCTGGGGGGCCATGCCCAGTGCGGAAGCCGCGGCTTTGGCGTCGGAGAGGAGTAGCTCTTTGAACTCGGTGTCTACCCAGGCGCGTGCTACTAACTTCGCTCCGTTGGCAGGGGAGCGGGTTTCCATGTAGGAGATCGCATCCTGCACCTCGGGCTCCGTGAGTACCTCTTTCTCCAAAAGGAGCGCCTCTATTGCCCTGATCCTGGCCGCGTAAGGGCTCGTGACCGTTTGTTCGTGCGGGTGATGATCGCTCACGAAGTTCCTCCTTCGCCGGGAACGAGCCAGTGTTCGTAGACGTCGGCGTACAGGCTATCGTCGGCCGGACCCTGGTAGTCGTCCCAGAGGTCAGCCTGCCTGAACCCGACCTTGTACAGGTTGCGTTTCGGCAGGCCGGAGAGGCCGTAGGCGAGGTCCTCGGGGTTGGGGAATGGTCCGATCACGGCCTCGATCCAACCCGATTTGCCCTTGAGGTATGCGGGGGTACGCACGTGCCCCGGTTTCTCCGAGGGCAAAACCCTGACGTGGTCGCCGGGTCTGTAGGTCACGGCCCGCCCCAGCGGCGTTGTATCTCGGCCGCCTTCTCGTCTACCTCGTCGCCCGTAATAATGCTCTTCTCGACGAGGAGTTTTTCGGTGGCCGCGATCCAGCGTTCGTAGTAGGAGAGGTCGCGGTAGTTTTCCAGGCTCTCAATGGCCCTGCGGTGCTCGTCCGTGCTGTAGAGGCCCTTCGCGCCGAGCGCGGAACTGATGGCGTCGGCGAGGCGCTCCCAGTCCTCGACTTCGTGCTGGTTCTTGTCTACGAGGCCGCCGGGAGAGCCGCCCATGTCGTGGATTCCGCTCAGAGCGATCTACCCCCTATCCGACCCTCAGCACTTCCTTGATGGGGGGCCGTTCGACCAGCTCTTCGATGTACTCCTGCAGCTTGAGGCCGTCAGGCGTTGCGACGGCGTGCAGGTAGTCTGAGAGCTGGTACAGGGAGTCCGGCGAGCCGGGCTCGCGCGCCTGGTTGAGGCGTCCGTCCTGGCGCATGCGCCTGGCGACAGCGCGCAGGACCGAGAACGACATGCGGGAGAGGTCGCGCAGCGGCTGGTGCCTGTTCTGGCGCGTGCCAAGGTCCACCTGCGCCATGGCGTCCAGCCCGATCATCTTGAGTACGTCTATTATGATCCCGGTCTCCACCGCGTACCCTGTGAGGAACGGGATGGAGGAGAAGAGCTCCCTGTCGGCGACGAACTCCCCGGCGAGCGGCTGCACGAAGCCGGTGAGCTCAGGGTAGAAGAGGTTGAAGAGCGGCTTGGTCGAAAGCTCGGTGACCCTGCCGCCCCCGTCCATCTCGACCGTCTCGTGGCTCTTGAAGGGACGCCTGTAGGCGGCCTTGACGAAGCGTATTTCGGGCACCTCGAGTATGGGGCCGAGGATGCCGTAGACTAGCTGCGGCCTGAAGTCCCTGGTGTCCGCGTCCATGTACATCACGAGATCCCCGCGCGCCACGGAGAGAGCGCGCCACATGGCGTCGCCCTTGCCGTGCGCGCCGCCGTGGTTGCTCATGAGCTGGTTCTCGGAGTAGACCTCGGCGCCACTTGAGGCGGCCACGTCGGCCGTGCCGTCGGGGGAATCCGCGTCGACGGCCACGATCTGGTCCACCAGCGGATGATCCCCGCTCTGGCGGTTTACGGCGTGGATCTCATCTAATATCCCACCGATGGTGTCGGCGACGTTGCGGCAGGGCAACACCGCGCTGAGGGTGAGGCCGAGCTCGCGCTTGCGGCGTCCCAGAGCCTCGAGGTCCGAAAACTGCCTGTAGTCGTAGGAGCGATGCTTAAACCACTCTACAGCGTCCACGGGCATCACGCTCCTTACGTACGGTTCCTCATCACAACCCCGGTAAGCTACCGTATATGATGAGTTTTGTCCATTCTTTTTTCTTAATGTGACGGATAGCCCATTCCTATACCTGGTGACGTACGTTGCGTGCCGCGCAACCAGGAACGTTGGGAAGCGGATGATAGAATCAGGGCCCTTTTGGGAGGGCGATTGCCCGCGGATCATGGAGAGTTTGGAATCTTATGCGCATAGTGTTGACCAACGACGACGGCATCGAAGCCCCGGGGCTTCTCGCGGCCAGGCAGGCGCTGGAGCGGGTCGGTGACGTCATCACCGTGGCCCCCGACAGGAACCGCTCCGGGGTGGGCAGGAGCATCTCTTTCGGGCGCTCGCTCCACGTCGAGGAGGTGGAGATGGCAGACGGGGTCATGGGCTACGCGTGCTCGGGTACGCCGGTCGATTGCGTGCGCCTCGTCGCCCTCGGCCTGATGGACTTCGAACCGGACGTGGTCGTCTCGGGCATAAACCACGGCGAGAACCTCGGCGACGACATAACCTACTCGGGGACGGTCGCGGGGGCCTTGGAGGGAATAGTGATCGGGGTCCCCGGCATCGCCGTCTCCCTTAGCATCAACCGCCCCTGGCACGAGACGGTCGAGGAGAGCATGCCGCTCGAAGCCGGGCTCCACTTCGGGGCGGCGGCGGACTTCACGGCGCGCCTGGTGAAGATGGCCTACAAGGGCTTGCCCTCCGGACGCATCCTCAACGTCAACGCGCCGAATCTGCCCCGCGAGAAGCTCAAAGGCGCGCGGGTCACCAGGCTGGGACGGCGGTTCTACAAGGACGAGCTCGTCGAGGTAAGGGACGAGGAGGGCAGGATCGGCTACGACATCTACAACAACCCTCCGGGCCGCCACGAGGAGGAGGGGACCGACTTCTCGGCCATAGAGAACGATGAGATCAGCATCACCCCCGTCCACCTCGAGCTTACCGATAGGCCGGCCATCCAAGAACTCGGGGCCTGGGATGTGAACGGTCTCCTCGAAAACGGGCTCGAATAGGTCTTGCTGAGCGCAGCCCTCTTCGACTTCGACGGGACGCTCGTGGACACGACGGAGATGATCCACCAGGGAATGCGCCACGCCGCGAGCACGGTTTTAGGGCGCGAGGACATCCCGCGCGAGACCCTGCTCGCCAACGTCGGCCAGCCTCTGCCCCGGCAGATGGAACTGATAGACGCCGGGCGGGCCGAGCTTCTGCTGGAGGCCTACCGCAGGCACCACGAGGAGAACCACGACGCCCTGATCGAAGAGTTCCCAAACATCGAAAAATCCCTCTCCCGCCTCCGCTCCGCCGGGGTAAAGGTCGCCGTCGTAACCTCCAAACGCCAAGCCTCCGTCGAGATGGCCCTCAAGAATTTTCCGGGCCTGCGCAACGTCGTGGACCGCTTCGTCACCCTGGAAGACACCACCGAACACAAACCCCACCCCGAGCCATTGTTGAAAGGCCTGGAACTACTCGGCGGTATCCCGAAAGACGAAGGCGCCTACGTCGGCGACTCCCCGTTCGACGTGGAAGCCGCCAGGGCCGCCGGCCTCACCAGCGTCGCCGTGAGCTGGGGCGCCTTCTCCGAAGACAGGCTACGAGAAGCAGAACCGGACCACCTAGTCCCCGACATCGCATCGGCGGTGGACGTTTTGCTTTCGCTATAGGTTCGATCCCGAACGGCCCTACAATTTCCCTACGGCTTCCGCCAACGCTTCCAATTCCTCCTCCGTGTTGAACAGGTGCGTGCTCGCCCTGACGTAGGACTCCGGGCCGGGGACGTAGCGCAGGACGAACCTCTGCTCCAGCAGGCGTTCGACTACCTCGCCGGGCTCCACGCCTTCGACCCCGAAGCTGACGAGCCCCGAGCGCGCGAGCTTCGGCGAGCGGACGGTGACGCGCGGTAGTTCCGAGAAGAGGTCGATGAGGAAGCCGGCCCGGTGCCGTATCTCCGCGGCCCCGGCGCTCCCGCGTTCGTAGGCGGCATCCGCCGCGGCGGCGAAACCGGCGGCGAGGGCCGGGCTCATCGTCGAGGCCTCGAAGCGGCGGGCGTCGGGTCTCAGCTCATAGTCGCCGTTTGCATTGAAGTCCATGGGGGACGACAGCGACATGTAGCCGACGTTCGGGCTGTAAACCGGCAGGCCTGGCCTGACGTAGAAGGCGCCCATTCCTTCGGGACCGAGCACCCACTTGTGGCCGGTGAAGGCGTACATGTCGGCGCCGGTGGCGATGACGTCGACCTCGATGTTCCCGACCGACTGGGCGCCGTCCACCAACGTCAGCACGCCCCGCTCGCGGGCGAGGTCGCAGATCTCCGGCAGCGGCAACACCTCGCCGTTCGTCCAGTCAACGTGCGAGAGGGCTACGAGGCGCGTCCTCGGCGTCAGGGAAGCTTCGATCTTCTCTGGCGTTACGGGCGGCGATACCAGGTCGACCTTTACCCCGAAGCGTCTTGCGAGGTTGTGGAGCGGCGAGAGGCAGCCGGGGTGTTCCGTGGTGACCGAGACCGCTTCGTCGCCCTCCCGCCAGTTTATGGAGGCGACGCCGAGGTTCATGCCGTGGCTGGTGTTCTGGGTGAGGGCCACGTCGTCGGGGCCGGCCCCGATGAGGCGCGCGGCTGCCTCGCGGGCGCGCGAAGCGTATCCAGCCTGCCGGTAGAAGAGGCCAACGCCTTCCAGGTAGGCCGGGCCGGAGCAGAGGACCTCGGCCTCCCGGGCGGTCTCTGTAACGTGGTAGGGTGGAGGTCCGCTGCTGCCGGTGTTCAGGTAGACGAAGTCGTTGGTGGCCAGCGCGGGGAACATGCTGCGCCGGATGATCGGTTCGATGATGGGCTCTCCTTCCGAGGCTAATACGGCCGTTCTGTATAATAGCCCCTTCATGCAGAACCCGAACGTGGTCAGAATCGGCCGCAGGCGCAGGCGGTCGCGCAACAAGAGCAAGCTCCTGCAGAGGATCAGGACCGCCTTCCTGCTGCTCTGCTTCTTGGCGATCCTCGTGAGCGTCGGGATGGTCGTGGGCGCCGTCAACACCTACAGGACCCTCGCCGCCAACATGCCCGACCTCGACGACTATCACTCCACCGAGCTCGCCCAGACCTCCCTCGTATACGACGCGAACGGCAGGGTCGTCGATCAACTCTACGGCGTCCAGAACCGCTTCGTGGTCCCGCTTGACGAGGTTGACCCCACCTTGAGGCAGGCCATCATCTCGATCGAAGACCACCGCTTCTACGAGCACAGGGGCCTCGACTTCGAGGCCATAGGAAGGGCGGCCGTGGAGAACGTTGCGAGCCTCTCCATCCAGGAGGGCGGCTCCACCCTTACCCAGCAGCTCATAAAGAACACCTACATAGCCCAGCAACAGCGCCTTATCCCCAGCTTCGAGCGCAAGTACGTGGAGGCCTCGCTCGCCTGGCAGTACGAGAAGGGGCACACCAAACAGGAGATCCTGGAGCAGTACCTGAACACCGTGTATTTCGGCTCCAACGCCTACGGCGCCGAGGCGGCAGCCAGGACCTACTTCGACAAGGACGCCTCCGACCTCACGCTCTCGGAGTCGGCGCTCCTGGCTGGGATCATCAACCTCCCCGGCGTCTACGATCCGTTCATCGACCCCGAGAGCGCCAGAGAGAGGCGCAACGTGGTTCTCGACAAGATGCTCGAGTACAACTACATCACGAAAAAAGAACGCGACGAAGCAGTTGCCTCCAAGCTGGACCTGAGCCGTGGCAGGGTCCAGTACCAGAACGACAACGAGTACTTCCTCGACGCCGTGCGCAGGGAGATAGCAGAGGAGTACGGCGATGAGATGCTCTACGAGGGGGGGCTTGAGATACAGACCACCCTCGACCCCGACCTGCAGGCGATGGCGAGCGAGGCCGTAGACTCCACAGTGAACCCGGAGGCTGGCGACCCTTCCGCCGCCCTGGTCTCCGTCGACCCGTCCACGGGCGCGGTCAGGGCGATGGTCGGCGGCTCGGACTTCGACCAGGTCAAGTTCAACCTCGCAACCCAGGCCCACCGGCAGGCAGGCAGCTCGTTCAAGCCCTTCTCCTACGCCGAGGCCGTGCACGAGGGGATCTCACCAGAGACCATGTACGTCTCCAAGCACCTGAGCATAGACATGGGCAAGAACGCCAAGAACTACGAGGTGGACAACTACGACTTTATCCACCGCGGACCCATAACCCTGGAGAAGGCCCTCGCCGACTCGGACAATACCGTCTTCGTCCAGCTCGCCCTCGACCTCGGCCTGCAGAAGGTGGTCGAGATGGCCAACGATCTCGGGGTGGACAGCGAGATCGACGCCTACCCATCGACCGCGATCGGCGGCCTGAGAATTGGCGTAACACCACTAGAGATGGCATCAGCCTACTCGACCTTCGCCAACGGCGGCACGCACATGGAACCTTACCTGGTCCAGAAGGTGACGGAGGACCAGAACGGGAAAGAGGTCTTGCTGGAAAAACATCGTCCCATCGGCGAGGAGGTTTTGAGCAAGGATGAGGCGGCGGTCGTCACCGAGGCTTTGCGCGCCGTGATCACCCGCGGCACGGCGAGCTACTACCACGACCTCGACGCCGAGATAGGACGCCCGGCGGCCGGAAAGACGGGGACCTCCAACGAGTTTATAGACGCCTGGTTTATCGGGTTCATACCGCAGCTCTCCACGAGCGTCTGGGTCGGCTACCCGAACGAGCGGCGCTCCATGGTGAACATCAACGGCCTCGACGTGGTAAACGGCGAGAACTACCCGCTGGACATCTGGTCCCTCTACATGCAAAGCGCCGCCCAGAAGTACCCCGTGCAGCAGTTCGACACCCCGAGCTCCGACCTCAACCTGGAAGTAAAAACCGACGGCCGCACCTATGTGAAACCCCCGCCACCACCACCGAAAGAGACCATGGAAGTGAAGCCTAACGAAGAAACGAAGAAAGACTCGGGCGGAGGGAATGCCGCGCCCCAGCGCACGAAGCCCCCCGAAACCCGGCAAACCCCGTCCGAAACGAATCGGGAGCAGCAGCAGCCAGCGCGACAGGAGCCCGCGGGCCCCTCCGCGTCGTCGGCTTCGCCGGCGACGTCCTCCGCTTTGCCGGCGGCGGACGGAGGCTAGAGGCTGTGGGAAGGACGGCGCTTGAAGCGGGCTCGCCATGATGCTATGGACGGCTTTGCGCGGGACCCTGCTACGTGGATGACCTACGGTCTCGTCGGGTACTTCGCCTTTATGGAGACGGTGCTCGGGCCGATCATGCCGTTCCTCAGGACGGAGCTCGGCCTCGACTACACCACGGCGAGCCTCCACTTCAGCGCCTTCGCCCTGGGCGCCGTCCTTCTGGGGATCTTCGGCGACAGGGTGTCGGGCCGCTGGGGCCGGCTCGCCTCCCTCTGGGGCGGTGCGCTCGCCATGACCGGCGGCGTGGTGTTCCTGGTCTCGGTACCCAGCCCCTGGGCTACGGTCCCCGCGGCGTTCGCCATGGGCCTCTGCGGCGCCCTGGTGCTCGTCACCTCCCAGGCGCTTCTCTCAGATACCCACGGGGAGTACGGCGCCGTCGCCGTCACCGAGTCGAACGTCACCGCGAGCGCGTGCGCCATCTCCGCGCCGCTGCTGGTCGGCGCCTTTACCGCTGTGGGCCTCGGCTGGCGTCCCGCCGTCGCCTTACCCGCGGCGGTCCTGCTCCTGCTCTCCGCCGTGTTCTTCTTCAGACCCCCAACTCTCCCGCAGGCAGCATCAAAGAGCGGCGAGCAGGTCGATGGACGCGGCTTGAACGCACGCTACTGGGCCCTGTGGGCGCTCGTGGCGCTGGGCGTGGCCTCTGAGTGGTGCGTCGCCTACTGGGGGGCCGAATTTTTGGCCGACGGAACGGGCCTCGACCTCCCTGCCGCCGCCACCTCCCTCACCGCCTTTTTCGCCGCGATGCTACTCGGCCGCCTCATCAGCAGCCGCCTCGCTCGTATCTTGTCCCCGACAACCCTACTCGCCGCTACGCTAGGCACGGCGCTACTGGGATTCCCGCTGTTCTGGTCCTCGCCCGGAAGCATCCTCACCCTCGCCGGCCTCTTCGTAACCGGGCTCGGCATCGGCGGCGTTTACCCCCTCGGTATCTCAGCGGCCATAGCCTCGGTGCCGGGAAACTCCGACGCAGCCGCGGCGAGGCTCACCATCGGTGGCGGCGGTGCCCTCCTCGTGGCCCCCTTCGTCCTGGGAGCCCTCGCCGACCGGATCGGCATTGGCACCGCCTTCGGCATCGTCGTCCCCATGCTGCTCGCCGCCCTGCTGCTCGCGCTCGTCGCCGGACGAAACCCAAGAGATACCTGAAGCCTATCCTCAGGCGCTGTGCAGCGTCTCCAGGACTTCGTCGTGCAGCTTGCCGTTGGTGGCGATGAGGCCTTCCGAGGAGAGGCTCCACGGCTCACCTGTGAGGTCCGTGGCGTTTCCCCCGGCCTCGGAAACCAGGAGGACCGTAGGAGCGTAGTCCCAGACCGTGTTGCGGGTGCCGACCGAGACGTCCAGGTACCCGGCCGCGAGCCAGGCGCCACGGATGCCCGCGCTGCCTAAAGCGCGCAATTGCCAGGAGGTGGAGAGGGCCCTATCCACGCCCGTATCTTGAGTCTTGCCGCTGCGCAGGCTGAGGTCGGCGCCGGCGACGGCGTACTCCAGGCTCTTTACGTCGCTGACGCGCATGGGCATCTCCTTGCCGCCGGTTTCCATGTAGGCTCCACCCCCGGCACTCGCGTGGTAGAGGTCCCCGATGCGTGGCGCGGCGACGGCGGCGTGGGTTACGGTACCGTCTTCGATCACGGAGACGCAGGCGCAGAACATGGGGTTCGCTTTCATAAAGTTCGCCGTTCCGTCCACCGGATCGAGGAGCCAGGTGCGCCCCTCTTCGGAGACGGACCCGCCCCGCTCCTCGGAGAGGATGGCGTCGTCAGGGTAGTGCTCCTCGATGGCTCTTACCATCAGGTCTTCGCACAGGAGGTCCACCTCCGTCACGAAGTCTTTGGGGGCTTTCTCCCTTACTTCGCCCGGGTTCCGGAGGCGGGAGAGCTGGAGGTCGGCCGCCCTGCGGGCCACGTCACAGACGAAGGCGTGGAGGTCTTTGTTCAGGAGGGCTTTCCTAGTGGAGGTACTCGCGGAGGTTCTGGGTGCGGCGCTGTTCGCGGAGCAAATTCAGGGTCTTCATCTGGATCTGGCGTACCCGCTCGCGCGTGATGTCGAATTCGCGGCCGACCTCTTCAAGCGTCCTCGGACGGTCGTCTTTCATCCCGAAGCGGAGCTCGATGATCTGACGTTCCCTCTCGGGCAACTCGTCGAGGGCCTCGCGCAAGTGAGCTTTGAGCAGCGACTCGGAGACGGCATCCGTCGGCGTAACGGAGCCTGCGTCTTCGAGGAAATCCCCGAGTTCCGAAGAATCGTCGTCGCCCACGGGGGTGGCGAGGCTGATGGAGCGCTGGCTGATCTCCTGTAGGCGCTGTATCTCCTCGACGAAGACGCCGAGCTCGCGCGCGATCTCCTCCTCCGTAGGCTCGCGCCCCAGGGTCTGGATCATGCGCCTGTGGGTCCGATGATACTTGTTGACCTTCTCGACCATGTGGACCGGAATCCGTATGGTCCGCCCCTTGTCCGCGATGGCGCGGGTGATAGCCTGCCTGATCCACCACGTCGCGTACGTCGAGAACTTGAAGCCCTTGGAGGGATCGAACTTCTCCGCAGCCCTGATGAGCCCGAGGTTGCCCTCCTGGATGAGATCCAGGAAAGACACCCCGCGGTTACGATATTTCTTGGCGATGGAGACGACGAGCCTCAGGTTCGCCTCGACAAGCCTATCTTTGGACCTCTTGCACCCTCGGGCTATGCCGTTGGCAAGCCGGATCTCATCGGCGTGGGTGAGCAGCGGCACCCTGCCTATCTCCGCTAGGTACATCCTGATGGAGTCGCCCGTCGCGACAGCGTGGGCGATCTGGACCGCGGGGGCGTGCGAGACGTGAACCGTAGAGACCGTCGCCTGGCCCCCCGCCACCTCGGCGTCGCCCTCGACCAGCGTGATCTCCTCTTCCTCCAGCGCCGCGTAGAACTCTTCTACCTCCGCCGCCGAGAGATCCCCCTCCTGCAAGAGGTTGGCGACTTCCTCCGTGCTGAGAAACCCCTGACTTCGCCCCCGATTGAGGAGCTCGTCAGTCCGCTCCGCCAGCATCATGGAGTTCTGGGTCGCCATGTATCTCCTCTCCCGCACCTCCACGCACCAGGCATCATCGCCCGCCCGACACACAGAGACACAATTGTGAAATTTCTGTAAAAATGACCCGCGTAGGGTAGCACACCATATATGGTGAGTCACCGTATTCAGGCCCTATTTCATGTGTTTTCTTTTACCACATTTCGCCCCGCCGGAAACAGGATGGTGTTTCGCGCCTGTTTCGACGATATTTCGGTAGTGTTTCGACGGGTTGGGTCCCTTCGGGAGACGCTCCACTTGCGTCTCCCGAGGACGCTCCTATTATCGCTCTTGCTAAACTAGGACCATGTTCCTGGACCGGGCAAAGCTTACCGGGGTTCTGGGCGTCGGGGTGCCCGCCCCCGTGCGGGGTGTGTACGGTGTGACGCACGACTCCCGACGCGTCGAGGATGGCTTCGCCTTCGTCGCGGTCCCGGGTTTCAGGCGCGACGGGACGGAGTTCGCCTCCGAGGCCGTCCGCCGCGGGGCCTCGCTCGTGGTTGCCGAGCGTGACGTTCCCGGCGTACCTACAGCGGTAGTGGGGGACGCGCGGGCGGCTCTGGCGGCTCTTGCCGTGGAAGTCAACGGCGACCCTTCGCGGAGCATGCGGATCTACGGCGTCACGGGCACGAACGGCAAGACGACTACCTCGTACGTCTTGTACGGGATCCTGGCCGCCGCCCACGGCGGGGGCGAATGCGGTCTCATGACTACCGCCGAGACCATCAGTGGTGGCGAGCGGCGTCCCGCGGTGCGGACGACGCCCGAGGCCACCGAGGTGCAGGGGACGCTTGCGGCGATGCTCCGGGCCGGAGTCGGCAGGGTCGTCATGGAGGTCTCCTCGCACGGCGTGGCCTTGAAGCGCGTCGCGGGGACGAGCTTTGCCGGGGCCATCTTCACCAACCTCACGAGCGAACACCTGGATCTCCACGGTTCCATGGAGGCTTACTACGCTGCCAAACGGGAGCTTTTTTTCATGACCGATGGGACGAGGCTGGCCAACGCCGACGATGCCCATGGGAGGCGGCTTGCCCGGGAGGTAGAAGGCGTCAGCACCTTCGGAACCGCGGACGACGCGGACTACAGGGTTGCCAACGTAGAGACGACGCGGGAGGGAACGGGCTTCGACCTCCTCCACCCAGGCGGCGATGTGCGGCTCGGTACGCCGCTGCTCGGGCCATACAACGTGCTCAACGTGGCCGGCGCGGCCTCCCTCGCGCTCGCCGTCGGGACCGGGGAGGGGGCGCTCGTTCGCGCGGTGCGGGGCATGGGCCAGGTTCCCGGACGCTTCGAGCGTGTCGCGACGGCAGGAGAGATGGGTTTCGAGGTCATCGTCGACTACGCCCACACCGACGTGGGCCTCGACGCCGTCCTCAGGGTAGCAAGGGACGTGGCCGGAGGGGGGCGTGTCGTCTGCGTGTTCGGGGCGGCGGGGGACAGGGACGGGGCCAAGAGGCCGAGGATGGGCCGGGTTGCCTCCCGCCTGGCGGACTTCAGCATCATCACCACGGACGACGCCTATTCCGAGGACCCGCGGAAGATAGCGAGGGAGGTCGAGGCCGGCGCCGATTCTTCACGGACGTGCGTCGAGCTCGACAGGAGGGAAGCGATACGGCGGGCGCTCGAGGCGGCGCGGGACGGCGACGTGGTGGTTGTTGCGGGCAAGGGTCACGAGACAGTGCAGCACCTGCCGCAAGGAGACGTTCCCTTCCACGATGTTACTGTGGTTGGGGAACTGCTCGCGGAGATCGGCGAACGAGGGAGGTAGCGCGGGCTTTGCACAGGCAGACCAGGAGCGAGGTAATACGCAGGCTCAAGAGCGTGGAGGGCCACGTCAGGGGGGTCGAGAAGATGGTCGAGGAAGGGGATGTCACCTACGCCGACATCGTCCAGCAGACCAACGCCATATTTTCGGCCATAAGGAGTATCAACACGGTGCTCTTGAAAGACTTCGTCGAGGAGCGGGCCGGAAGAGACGGCGCTTCAGAAGAGATGATAAACGACCTGATCAAAGCCATAGACAGAGTGACGAAGTGAGGATAAACCGCATGCATCCCCAGACCTTGCTTATTATCCTGCTCGGCGCCGTGCCGCTCGTCGTCGCCGGCGCTGGCGTGGCCGCCTTTCTCTTGATGAGGGCCGGGTTCGGTTTCCTGGTCTGGGGCGTCGTGCCTTTCGTGGCCTCGCTTCTGGCGGTCGCGGGGATCTCGTTCCTGCTCAGCCGGGCCGCCCGCGCCGACCGTGGCGGGGACGAATCTACAGAACGCCGAAGGCGCGGCCGGGATGGTGTATAGTCCTTTGCTTATGGAGGATCGCGGGCGAGAACAGGAAGAACTCGAAGCCAAGGTAGGGGAGCTAGAGCGGATCGCCGACTCCCTGAACGAGGTGCCGGACGAAGAGCTGGTGGACACTTTGGGCGAGGCCGTCGAGCTTCTGGGTGAGATCAACGCCCGCATAGAGGACAGGCTCGACGCGGCGGGCGAGGAGTCGCGCGAGATCGGCGACCTCCTGGGAGGGGTAGATTTCGGCCCCTTCGACGAGGCCCTCGAAGAGCACGAGGCCAGGGAGCGCGCCACCGGTGAACCTGGTGTCTGACCTCGCGCCGCGCATCAGCGAGGCGGCGCTCCTGGAGGGGGACTTCGTCCTCTCCAGCGGGGAACGCAGCAGCTTCTACGTAGACAAGTACCTCTTCTCGACCGAGCCAGACCTCCTGCGCGACGTGGCCGGCGCCCTGGCGGAGCAGATCCCCGACGGGGTCGAGCGGCTCGCAGGCGTGGAGCTCGGCGCCGTCCCCCTGGTCGTGGCCACGGCCCTCGCCACGGGGTTGCCCTACGTCATCGTCCGCAAGAGCGTCAAGGAGCACGGCAGCTCCGCCGGACAGAGCATCGAGGGTAAGCTGAACGAGGACGAAACGGTGGTCCTCATCGAGGACGTCGTCACCACGGGGACGCAGGCAGTCAGGGCCGCGGAGCGCCTGCGCGAGGCCGGGGTCGAGGTGGCTTGCATTTTGGCGGTGTTGGATCGCAGGGACGAGAGTGGGGGAGAGATCGGCGGGTTTCCCTTACGGGCGTTGCTTAGGATGGAAGAACTAAGGGTAGTTAAAAGAGATTGAGGCCGTATAGTGTCTCTGGTATATTCCTTCGGAGAACGGGGGAACGAGAGTGGAAGCGAAGTTTAGGGAGGAATACAGGTGGCGTTAAACAAAACGGCTTTGATAGAGGAGATCGCTAGCAAGGCAAACGCCTCGAAGAGCGACACCCAGAGGTTCTTCGACGCGTTCACCGAGGTCGTTACCGACGCTCTCAAGAGCGGCGAGCAGGTCCAGATCACCGGCTTCGGCAAGTTCTACGTGCAGAAGCGCGACGCCAGGCAGGGCATCAACCCGCAGACCAAACAGCGGATCAACATCGCCGCCTCGAAGGTGCCCAAGTTCACCGCCGGCAACGCCCTGAAAGACCAGATCAAGTAGCACCAAACGTGCATTGCGAGGGCCGCGGAACCTTCTCCGCGGCCCTCTTCTTTTTTCCCACGTTCCAACTTTCCGGGCCACGATGCAGGCGCTGGTAGATTCGTTCCGCCGCAAGAACAGCGTGCTCGTCGCCGGCATAGATCCGGTCCCCTCGCGCTTTCCGGAAGAACTGCGCGCCCTGCCCGAAGCCGAGGCCACGAGGCACTTCTGCACGGGCATCCTGGAGGCAGTCGAGCCCTATGCCGCCGCCATAAAGCTCCAGGCCGCTTTCTTCGAGCGTCTCGGCCCCGCCGGGATGGGGGTCTACGGGGACCTGATCCACGCTGCCACCGATCTGGCTGTGCCGGTGATAGCCGACGTGAAGCGCGGGGACATAGGCCCCGTCGCCTCCGCCTACGCCGAGGCGCACCTCGGTGTCTACGGCGCGACCTGCCTCACCGTGAACCCCTACATGGGAGAGGACGCCGTTCTACCATTCCTGGAAGAAGCCCGCAGGCAAGCCCGTGGCGGGGGCGTCTTCGTCCTGGTCGCGACCTCCAACCCCTCCGCCAGCGAGCTTCAGGAGTCCACGACCCCGCCACTCTTTGAGAAGGCCGCCGAACTGGTCGCGAGGCTCGGTGAGCCGAACGGCGACCACCCGGACGCCGGCGCCGTCGTCGGGGTAACGCGGCCCGAAACCGGGGCCCACGTAAGAGAGCTCCTGCCCGACACGCTGTTCCTCGCCCCCGGCTACGGAGCCCAGGGCGGCGATGCCTCAGACGTCCGCCCCCTCCTGGACCGCCGGGGCGGAGGCGTCCTCGTCAACAGCAGCCGAAACATCCTCTACGCCTACGAAACCTCGACCGCGGATTACAAGGAAGCAGCCCGAGAAGCAGCCCGCCGAACACGAGACGACCTGCGCCAGGCCTAGCCCCACCCCCTTCAGCAAATCAGCTTCCCGTTCTAGCTGAAATGCTGACCGGCTGAAGTGTTATCAAATCGCAAACGCGTGCGCGACGGCCAGGATGGTCACCAACACGGTCGCGGCGGCGACCACCGCAGCCAGGACTTGCACGAGGCTATCTCTGGTCATCCTATCCTTTCTCGGGGTGGGTCCTGTCTCCGGAGGCCGAGGGTTGTCCCTGCCCTTTCTCGTCCTTGAGGGCTTCTTCGACGGCCTCTTCGAGGCTCTTTTCGTAGCCGACGTAGTAGTAATCCTGGGCGTACTTTATCGTGCCGTCTTCGACCACGAAAAGGCGGGGCACCCTCTTGACGTTGTATTTGGAGACCAGCTCTCCGGTCGAGTCGAGGAGCATGGTGTAGGGGACGTGGTCGTCGTTGGGGGCGCTGTTGACGTAGACCGCGGCGAAGGAGGCCCCGTCGTCCTCGTATTTTTTGGCGAGCACTTCGAAGCCCGGCTCCGCCTCGTTCGAGTCCCTGTTGAGGGTGCTCCAGAACGTGAGCACGTAGACGCCGTGGTCCGACAGCTCGAAGTCGTGGCCAGCGACCGTCTTCACATCGAAAGCTGGGGCGTTGTCGCCGGCGTTGGGGGCCGGCTGGGGCAGCGTGAGCGAGCCGGTGCCGGTCTCGGCGCTGCCGAAGGAGCGGTAGACCAGCGCGATGGCCAGCACCACAACGAAGACGGCGGCCAGGCGTCTCACGAGGCTTCCGGATCTGGGACCGAAGAGAACACGACACGGGGAATTGTATCCGCTACCGGAGACCTTGTCGTCGGGACAGAATCGTCGTAGCCTCTTTATCCCCGTGTATAGCTCTCCGACAAGCAAGACCGCAGGCCTCGCCTTGGCGTTCGCCGCAACGCTCGCCGTGGCGCTGGTCCTCGGCATCTTTGTGGGGACGGCGTCGGCCCAGCAGGCCGGGGAATTTGGCGATCCCGACGTGGCGGCGCGGGCCTGGGTCCTGACGGACCTGAAGAGCGGCGAATATCTGGCCGGGGAAGACGCTTCCAAAGAGCTGCCGATAGCTTCGACGACCAAGATCATGGAGGCCATCGTCGTCCTCGAAAACGCCGACCCAGGCAAGGAGGTCACGGTTTCGAGGGAGGCCGCGTCATACGCGACGCCCGCCTACAGCAACGTCGGCCTCCTGCCGGGCGACACTCTGAGCGTCAGGGAGCTCCTTATGGCGGCCCTGATCTCCTCCGGCGACGCCGCCGCTTACGCCCTGGCGGAACATGCCGGCGGCGAGGCCGGCGTAAACGGTTTCGTAGATGAGATGAACGAAAAAGCGGAGGCGCCCTACAGGCGCAATGAGGTGGTGGATCTCGTGGCCAGGGGCGACGTGGCCGGCCTGTTGGGCGCGAGCCCGGACGTGGAGCGGGAGGTGGACCTCGTGGACCATCCGCCCTTTCGGCAGTCGCCGGAACCAGGCTTGGCCGGGTGGTCGTGAGCGTCGATGGGCAAGAGGTAGGTGAGACTTCGTTGGTCGCAAAACGGGGCTACGAAAAACCCTCGCTCGGGCAGCGCTTGTGGTATACCGTGGGGGGGATTTTCGAGTAGAAGATAGGGTAGGGAGAGTCATGATACTGACCGTCACCCTCAACGCCGCCGTGGCCAGGACGCTGGTCGTTCCCAACTTGACGCTCGGCCACCGCCACAGGGCGCCAGAGAGCATGACGCTCGCTGGCGGCAAGGGCGTAAACGTGGCGCGGTCCTTGCGCACCCTCGACGTGCCCGTCCTCGCTGCCGGGTTCGCGGGCGGGCGCAACGGGGACGCAATCCGCGACGGCCTCTCCGAGGCGGCCATACCGTTCGATCTGGTCGAGATAGAGGGAGCATCCCGCACCTCGACCGCCATCATCGACCCGATGAGCGGGGTGCAGACCGAGATCAACGAGTACGGTCCCGAAGTCACGCCGGCCGAAGCCAAGGAGTTCTCCAGGCGCCTGGAGCACCTGATGGAGTACGCGACAGCCGTGGTCTTCGCCGGCAGCGTCCCGCCGAACCTGGACGAAGGCTTCCTACTCGACCTCGTGCGGCGCGCGAGGGAGCGCGGGCTGTACACGGTCGTCGACTCGCCGCCGTCGGTGCTAGGGGCGGCGCTCAAAGCCAACCCCTCGCTCGTGAGCCCGAACCAGCACGAGGCCGAGAGCGTCGTCGGCTTCGACTTTATCGAGGAGGGGGACTTCCCCCTGGGTCTCTCCAGGCTCACCGAGCTCGGGGCCTCGGGCGCATGCATCACCTCGCCCGACGGCCTCTCCTACCTGAGCACCGAGAACGGTGCCGTCTCGGCCCGCGCCCCGAAGGTCGAAACCGTCTCGACCGTGGGGAGCGGCGACGCCTACCTGGCCGGACTGCTCGCCGGCCTCCTGCATCGCAACCTCGCGCGGGTCGAAGCCGTCCGCCTGGCCGCCGGCTGCGCCGCCGCCAACGCCGAAACCCTCGGCGCCGGCCTCTTTGAAGCGCGCCGCGCCGAAGAACTGGCCGACTCCGTACAGGTGGATGTGTACTCTCGAAGCCTCGAAGAGAGCCGCACGTAGAGCCGTTTGCGAAGGACTCCAGGCCCTCGGCGAGCGGTCAGCCGTCAGCTTTTTGTTCTTGCTGACTTGCTGAAGTGCTGACTAGCTGACCGCCCTCGCACGCGTGCTAGAATGTTCGGCGAAAACCGCTCAAGAGACCAATGGAGGTTCGAGAGAATGGCGGTAGCCGAAGTAACGGATGCAACATTCGAGAGCGACGTTCTGCGCTCCGAGAGGCCAGTAATAGTGGATTTCTGGGCGCCCTGGTGCGTGCCTTGCCGGCGCATCTCCCCGATCCTGGAGGAGATGTCCGAGTCGCGTGAGGATGTAAGGTTTGTCAAGGTCAACGTTGACGACAACCCCTCGACGGCTATGAACTACAGCATCTCGAGCATCCCGACCATCGCCCGCTTCGAGGAGGGGCAGGTCACCCAGCAGGCCATAGGCGCTCTGCCGAAGAACCAGCTCTCGGCGCAGCTCGGCCTGTAATTGTCAGAAGCAACGCTCGCGGTTACAATCTCTGGCGCGTAAGCCCCGTCAGGCCGGGTAAGACCGCCCGCGGGCGCCGTGGAGAAGTACAAAGAAACGAGGAGGTAACGAAACTATGAAGTTCAAGCCTTTGGGAGAGCGGGCGCTCGTCCAGATCGTCGAGCGCGAGGAGACAACCGCCTCGGGGATAGTGCTCCCCGACACTGCCAAGGAGAAGCCGCAGACGGCCGAGGTCGTCGCCGTCGGGCAGTTCGAGGACGGCGTCAAGGTCAGCGAGGGTGATGTCATCGTCTTCGCCAAGTACTCGGGGACCGAGATCAGCCTCGACGGCGAGGACTACATGATCCTCGACGCCGACGACATCCTGGGGATCGTCGAGAGTTAGAGGGACGACAGACGATCGCCCCTCCGGAGCGCCGGGCTTACTCGCCCGGCGCTCCGGTTTTGGCAAGGACTCTGGACAGGGGGGAGAACGGTTCGGCACGTGCGCACGCTGCGTAGGGGAGACCGGGGACGCGAGGTCGTCGACCTCCAAACCCGCCTTGGGGCCCTTGGCTTCGACCTGGGAAGCAGGGGCATAGACGGCGTCTTCAGGGAGAGGACGGAGCTGGCCGTCCGCTCCTTCCAGCAACGCCTCGGCCTCCTCGCCGACGGTCTGGTGGGCCACATCACGTGGCGCGAGATCGTAGAGGCCGACTACAGGACCGGTGGGCGCCTGCTCTATCTGAGGCAGCCCCCTTTCAGGGGCGCCGACGTGGTCGGGCTGCAGCAGATGCTCGACGACCTCGGCTTCGATCCGGGCGCCGTCAACGGCCTCTTCGATTCCCGTACCGTGAGGGCCGTCCGCGACTTCCAGAAAAACGCCGGGCTGCAGGATGACGGGGTTGTGGACGCCGCCGTCTTCAAGGTCCTGAAGACCTACGCGGCCCAGTCCCTGGGCACCCACCAGCTCCCCGACAAAAGCGGGGGATACTTCACCGACGACCTCTTCTCCGGGGCCATAGTTGTAGACGCGGCCCACGGCGGCAGGGACACGGGGTACGAGGGCCCGTCGGGCCTCACCGAGGCCGACCTCAACCTCGCGGTGGCGCAGGAGCTAGCCCAGATCCTGCCGGCCAGGGAAGTCCTCCTGACGAGAAGCGGGGACGAGGAGGTCTCGGCGGCAGACAGGGCCTTCCTCGCCAACTCCTCGGGGGCGCGCATGATCGTCTCCGTCCACCACGCCTCCCATCCGACCCCGACCGCCCACGGCACGGCCTCCTTCTACTTCGGGAGACTCGGCTACCAGTCGCACAGGGGTCGCATGGCCGCCGCTTACCTGCAACGGGGCATCAGCCAGACTTTGGGCACCAGGGACATCGGCGAGTTCGGTCGCTCCTTCGAGATACTGCGCGAGACCAACATCCCCGCCGTGGTCATAGAGCCCCTGTACCTCACCAACCCGGAGGAACTCGACCTGGCCTCGGATCGGTATTATCCAGCCACCGTCGCAGAAGCCGTGGCCGGCGCCCTGGAACTGTACGCCGGCCGCGACGCAGCTTTTATAGCTGTTTAGCACTTCAGCACTTCAGGTTTGGTGTGCTGGTCGTGGCTGACAGCCGGGGGCCGGCTGGTATAATGGCCCTCTCAGTCGGGACGTAGCGCAGCCTGGTAGCGCGCCTCGTTCGGGACGAGGAGGTCGGAGGTTCAAATCCTCTCGTCCCGACTTTTTAGCTGGTCAGCATTTCAGGTCTGTTGGCCGTTCGAGCCCCGCCCGGTGGCGTACTAGATGCCGCTGCGGGCAGAGCAGTCGGGTCTCGCGCCCACAGCGTCGCTCCGGAACCACCTCCTGAAGTGCTGAAATGCTATCTCACAGTCCTGCTTCTTCCGCCTCCTGGAGCAGCTCTCCCCAATCGGCGTATAGCCCTTCGAGAAGGTCTTTCAGTTTGCGGTGTTCGGTGACGACTTCGCGGGAGCGTTTGTCGTCCGCGTAGAGCTCCGAGGTGGCTAGTTCTTTTTCCAGGCGGGCCACGCGGCGTTCGGTTGCGTCGATCTCGCCTTCTACGGCGACCAGGCGGGTGGCGAGGATGCTCTGCACTTTGTTTTGGCCCGGCCTGACGCGCCGGCGCGGGCGGCTCTTCATGCCTTTCGGGCCCTCGTCCAGGCGGCGGTGGGAACGGTAGTAGTCGTAGCCGCCGAGGAAGTTCGTTAGCTTTTTGCCTTCCAGGTCGACGACCCTGGTTGCCAGCTTGCGAAGGAAGTAGCGGTCGTGGGAGATAAAGAACATCGTGCCGCGGAAGTCGAGGAGTGCTTCTTCGAGGGCCTCTCGGGCTGGGATGTCCAGGTTGTTCGTGGGCTCGTCGAGCAGGAGCAGGTTCGCGCCGCTGACCACGATCTCGGCAAGGCTGAGGCGGTTCCTCTCTCCCCCGGAGAGACTACTTACTTTCTTGAATACGTCCTCGCCCGAGAACAGGAAGGCGCCCAGGAGGTCGCGGGCGTCGGGGGCGTCGAAGCCGGTCGCGCCCATGGCCTCCTGCAGGACGGTCTTCCTGTCGTCGAGGCGGGCGAGCTGCTGATCCTGGTAGGCGAGCGTCACGTTGTTGCCGGAGCGCACAGTGCCGCCCTGCGGGGAGAGCTCGCCTGTGGCCAGGCGCATGATGGTGCTCTTGCCCGTTCCGTTGGGGCCGAGGAGCGCCACCCTCTCGCCGCGCTCCACGACGAGGTCGAGGTCTTCCAGGAGCGGCTCGTCGGCGTCGTCGTGGGCGTAGCGCACATCATCCATCTCCAGCACGACGCGCCCCGCCCGCGCGGTCGCGCCGCCGAGGTCGAGTTTGACGTTCTTCGAGGATCTTCTCGGGTCCTCTATCTTCTCCATCCTGTCTAGGAGCTTCTGTTTGCTCTTGGCCTGACTGGCCTTTCTTGCCTTCGCCCGGTTTTTTTCGACGAAGCGCTCGAGCTGGGCCCTTCGTTCGGCGTTGGCCTTCGCCTTGCGCGCTTGCTGCTCCTCGCGGGCCCGCTTCTCGGTCACGTACTTGCTGTAGTTGCCCGGGTAGCGGTGGAGCCTGCCATCTTCCAGCTCCAGGATCGAGCCCGCTACGGCGTCGAGGAAGTAGCGGTCGTGGGAGACGACGAGGACGGCGCTCTTCGCGTTCTTTACGAAGGTTTCGAGCCATTCTATGGCCTGCAGGTCGAGGTGGTTGGTGGGTTCGTCCAGCAGGATCAGGTCAGGTTCCTCCAACAGGAGGCGGGCCAGCGCGATGCGGCTCTGCTCGCCGCCCGAGAACGAGCCGACGGGCCGCTTCCAGTCTTCGGGGGCGAATCCCAGAGATGACAGGGTCGAAGCCGCCCTGGCGCGATACTCGTAGCCGCCGTCGCGCTCGAACTCGCTTTGCAGCCTGCCGTAGCGCTCCATGAGCGTAGCCGAGGGATCTTCCGAGAGGCGTGCGCCAAGCTCCTCCAGCTCCCTCTCCCTCGCCATCAAGGGCTCGAAGGCGGAGATGATCTCCTGCTCTACGGAGAGCGATCCCCGGCCTCCAGCGTACAGTTTCTGGTCCGTCATCCCGACCTTCGCGCCGCCCGGGTGATTCACCGCCCCCCCGTCGGGCTCCGAGTTTCCGGCAAGTATCTCGAGCAGGGTCGTCTTGCCGACCCCGTTGCGCCCGACCAGCCCGATCTTCTCTCCCGCCTCGACGGAGAGCGTGGCGCCGGAGAGGACCTTCAGGTCCCCGCCGTGGTACTTTACGATGTCGGTCGCGACGATCACTTTCATGATGATAGAGAGATTATACCGAGAGGACCCATTGACGCCGGGGGAGCAGAAGGAACTCGAGGAGGACCTCATCGCCTTCTGCGACCACGAGCTCGACCTGCTCGGGGACATCAGGAACCTCGACGTGCTCTACGCTGGGGGTTCTTCTCCGCTCTGGATCGAAGGCCTCAGCCAGCGCATAGGAACCGATGGCACCCTCGTCGCCATCGACCTCGACGCCGAACGCGTCGACGAGACACAAGCCTCCCTGGGCGAAGCAGAGCTGGCGTCTCCCGTGCATCTCCTCGCCGCCGACATCTTCGACATGCCTTTCGGCCCAGAGACATTCGACCTCGTCTACTCCTCCGGGCTCTTCCACGAGCTGGACGTAAAGGAGAGGGGAGCGAGGGACGTGCTCGTGGCGCTCCGCTCCGTGACACGGCCTTGCGGCAGGGTCGCGACCGCGGACTTCATCGACTCCGAGCTGGCTGTCCAGCTCGAAGACGAGGCGCTGGAAGCAGAGTTCAGAAGCGAGGCGCAAGGGGTCGAGGTTTACGGGATCGGGCCTCCCGAACGCCTGGTCACCCTGCACGGGGAGCTTCTCGCGGACGTGCGGTGGCGCACGTTGGCACCGCAGGAGATCCGTCACCTCTGGAAGCTCGTGCTGGCCGAGGAGGAACCCGCGGCGATGTCTTCGTTGCCGCCGGAAGTCATCCGGCGCCTGCAGGAGCGGCGTCGTGCGCTGCGGGACAGAATACTGGAGGAGGGCTACACGCGTCCGGCTACGCTCTACGTCGAGGGTCGGGTTGAGAGTCCAAAAGATCACGCAAATGGGTGATGCGCCGGCGCGACGGGGGCTTCATCATTTGCGTGGTCAGAGATAGGTAGCGTTTAGAGGCGGGAGGGCAGCATGACCCTCATCGGGCTCAGGTCCGTAGAGAAGTTTTATGGGGGACGGGCCGTGCTTACGGGCCTGGATCTGCAGGTGAACGCGGGCGCGAGGATCGGGCTCGTCGGAACCAACGGCGCCGGAAAGTCCACGGTGCTACGTATCCTCGCGGGTACGGAGGAGATCGACGGTGGACAGGTAGTCCGCCGCCGGGGCTTAGAGGTGGCCTCCTTGCCCCAGTACGTCGAGGGCGACGAACAGAGTCCGATGGATGTGGTGCGTGCCGCGCGGCCGGAGATCCTGGACCTCCAGAGGGAGCTGGACGCGTGCGGGGAACAGCTCGGGTCGCCTGAGGTGGCGACTGACCTTCGCAGGATGCAGCGTGTGCTCGAACGCCAGGAGCGCCTCCTGCGCCGCTTTACAGAAATGGGCGGACCCGGCTTCGAGGGAGAGGCCCGCGGTTATCTCCTTTCTCTCGGTTTCGGCGATGCCGACATCGGGCGGTCGATGAGGGACTTGAGCGGCGGGCAGCGCAAGCTGGCCGTTCTCGCCTCCTGCCTGGCGCGCCGTCCCGACGTGCTCCTCCTCGACGAGCCCGAGGCCCACCTCGACGCCGGGCGCAGGGAGCTACTGGAGGCCATCGTGCGGGCTTTCGACGGCGCCGTCGTCATAGTATCCCACGACCGGTATCTGCTCGACGAGACGGTGGGGGAGATAGCGGAGTTGGAGGGCGGCAGGATCACGATGTGGCCAGGCAACTACTCGGCGTACTCCGTGGCGCGCGAGCTCAAGCTCAAGCGCCAGAAGCAGCTCTACGTCGCCCAGCAAAAGGAGATAGCGCGGCTGGAGGAGGCCATCCGGCGTTTCAAGCTCTGGGCCAGCCTCGTCCCCAACGAGCGCCACATCAAGCAGGCCCGCAACAAGCAGCGCCAGATCGACCAGATGGACAAGGTCGAGCGTCCCGTGCTGGAACGGCGCAAGATCAACCTCGACCTCCGTGGCAGAACCAGGGGCGGAAAGAAGGTCATAGAACTCCGTGATGTGGGCATGGCCTTCGACGAAGATCCCGTCCTCATAGACGTGGACCTCACCGTCGAGCGCGGCGAACGCCTCGGCATAGTAGGGCCCAACGGCGCGGGCAAGAGCGTGCTCGCGAAGCTCCTCGCCGGCGTTCTTTCATCGACCGAAGGCGAGCGCTGGGCAGGACCTTCCATAGACATAGGTTACCTGGCGCAGAACGACGAACCGCCTCAGGGCGCCACCCCGCTCGGCCTCGTGCGCGACGCCAAACCAATGTACGAAGGAGACGCCGTCAAGCTGCTCGGACGTTTCCTGTTCCGCTACGGGCAGGTCAGGCAACCCGTTACCGCCCTCAGCGGGGGAGAGCGGACCCGGTTACAACTGCTCCTAATTATGCTGGGAGAACCGAACTGCCTGGTCCTCGACGAACCTACCAACCACCTGGACATAGATTCTTTGGAAATCCTCGAATCCGAACTGGAGCGCTTCGACGGCACGGTGATCTTCGTCTCCCACGATCGCTACTTCCTCGACCGCATCGCCGACGGCATCGTCGAAGTACGCGACGGAGAGATCTATCGCCACACAGGCGGCTACAGCGACTGGAGAAGGGCAGCATTTCAGCAAGTCAGCTAGTCAGCAATTCAGCGAGGGCTTTGCAGCCAGGTTCTTACTTGCGGTCACGCTACCCGGCAAGCGATCCGCCCTTTTCACCGTAAGGCAAAACGAACCCAAGCAACGCCCACAACACCTGAAATGCTGAAGTGCTAAAGAAGCGGCGGGCTTTCCAATACGATCGTTACGGGTCCGTCGTTCACCAACGCCACGTCCATCATCGCGCCGAAGCGACCCGTGTCGACCCGGTCTACGCCTGTTGCGCGGAGCCGCTCGCAGAAGTAATCGAAGAGGCGTGCGGCTCTGTCTGGTGGGGCGGCTCGTACGAAGCTTGGGCGTTTGCCCTTGCGCGTGTCTGCGAGCAGGGTGAACTGGGAGACGGCGAGGATGGTCCCGCCCGTGTCTCTGACGCTGAGGTTCATCTTTCCCTCCTCGTCGGCCATGATCCTCAGCCCCGCTACCTTTTCGGCCAGCCAGTCGGCCTCGGGTTCGCCGTCTCCGCCCGCGACGCCGACGAGTAGTAAGAGGCCCTGCTCTATGCCGGAGATTTTTTCTCCCGCTACGGTCACGGAGGCTTCTTTGACGCGCTGGAGGACTATGCGCAAGGCTGCTAGAGGGGTTGGCGGCCGGCGTATCCGGCGTCCAGGTCGTGCCAGAACATGACGCTATCTTCGGGCGGGTGCCAGCAGAGGAAGACGACGCGTCCCTCGCGTTCGTGTGGGAAGTCGAGCAGGCCCATTTCCAGGTCTTTCAGGACGACGCCGAGTTGCCTGATCCGCTCTATGGCAATGTAGAGCTTGTATGCCTCTACGCCGTACTCGGAGCCGGCCCTTCCGCCGCCGTTTTCGGTTACCGCACGCAAGATGGGCTCCATGTGCGGGGCCTTCTCGCGCAGGACGTCGCGGTGAACGGCTACGTCGTCGAGCATCTCGCGCAGCGTCGGTAAGAGGGCGTTCGCTTCATCGACGGTGAAGAGCCTCTCGAAGGCGGGTTCCACGTTGGGGGATCTGAGCTAGCGGCCGATGGCCAGGCGGTCTGCGAGCATGTCGGGGAGGCCTGCGGCCCTGATCTTGTCCTGCGCCTTTCTTATGTCGTACTCGACGAAGCGATAGTGCACGCGCTCCCCGTCGGCGATCACGTACGAGGCGAAAGAGTCCCCGTCGCGCGGCTGCCCGACGGAGCCGGGGTTGACCAGGTAAGGCCCTCCGAACCGGAGATCCAGGGTATGCCCCCCGTGCATCGCGCCGTTAGGCGAAGGGGCCACGGCCTTGACGTGCGTGTGGCCGAAAAAGCAGATCCCAACGCCGGGATACTCGCTCCTCAATATCGCCAGGTTCTCCTCGGCGGAGACCCTGTTGATGATGTACTCGTCGGGGTCGCGGATGGAGCCGTGCACGAAGAGCGCCTCGTCCGTGCGCATCATGCGCGGCCTCGTGCGCAGAAACTCGGCGTTCTCCGCCCCCAGATGCTCGCGGGTCCACAGCACCGCGGCGGCGGCCGTCGGGTTGAACCAGTTGAGGTCCGTCCTTAGGTCGGTGACGGCGAGGTCGTGGTTGCCCGAGATAGTCGGCATCCCAAGGGAGCGTACGATGTCGCAGCACTCATCCGGGTTCGCCCCGTAGCCGATAACGTCGCCCAGGCAGTAGACGGTCTCGACCTCCTCGGGCACGTCGCCAAGGACGGCCTCAAGGGCTTCGAGGTTTCCGTGGATGTCCGAGATCACCGCATACATATAAGGTGCGGCGTAGTTTAACCGTTGAATGAACGATTTCAATCGCCCCACCGTCCGTTGAAGCGCCGCGGGCGTTAAGGTAACATCCCCTGGCGGTTCCTGCTCTCGCGCGGGCCTGTAGCTCAGGGGATAGAGCAACGGTTTCCGGGGCCGTGTGTCGCAGGTTCGAATCCTGCCAGGCCCGCTTCCGGTTTGTACTCGGAGGCTTGCGCTTCCTCCTGACCATTTCCTCTGCAAACGGTCACTCTATCCCCTGAGCTACAGGCCCGTGCAAGTGCGGGGACCCAGGGGACCACCATCTGCCTTTGACAGTTCTATTGACGGTTTATGGGAAAGGAGACGCAGCTCGTGGGCAACGGAAGACGAGGTAGGGGAGAAGGCAGCATCTATCGGCGTAAGGATGGCCGGTGGGTCGGCCAGTACGACCTGCGCACAGATCTTGGCAAGAAGACCAAATACATCTACGGCAAGACCCGTAAGGAAGTGGCTAGTACCTGGATACGCCCAGAGCATCAGGCACATCAGCTTGAAACGGGGAATCTGCTCCTCTCCGCCTCGATGAGTTGGTAGCAAGAACTCACCGAGTCCCTTCCTCCCTCGCGAAGAAGAAAGCGGCGCCGCTTTTTTCAGGAACTCCCTTTCCTGCCTGAGGGTCTTGTTCTCCCTAAGGGGAGCCTGCTGAGCTCCTGGCGCTCTTCGGTGGTGAGCCCCTCTCGCTCGCCCCCCTCGTCTACCTCTTGCTGTTTGATCCACCTCCTCAAGGATTCGTCGGCTATGCCTAGAGAGAGCTCCTTGGCGACCTTAGGGATGGACTTCTCCGAGGAGGGGTAGAGCTCTACGGCCACCCTTTTGAACTCAGGCGGGTAGTGTGGTGTTGGTCCCGGCACTGTATGGACCTCCTTTCTGGAGACTCATCGCGTCCCCACTTTAGAGTGTCCGTCTCCCGGCAACGACCACTGGCCTCCGACGTGGTCCCCCGACGGAAGGCGGATCTCGGAAGGCGGATCTCTTTCACCTCGGATGCAATCGGGGGAGGGGGTGGGATCTACGCGATGAACGCGACGGCTCAGGCCTTACCCGGCTTACCGACCCCGCCGATGACATCACCCCCGCGTGGCAGCCGTGAGCGAACCCACGCACCGAAACTGATAGAAGTCCCACCCGTCACGCTTCGTTGTCCGGAGCCTGAATCACGGTACCCGCAATCCGGTGGCGTTAGACACACGTATACCAAGAGCGAGAAAGATGGTGAAGAAAGGAGCAGGTATGCGTAGACCCATTCTGTTGGCAGTGTCCGTAGCGTTGGTGGTACTGGCCTTCGCCCCGGTCGCGGCGGCCCAGACCTATAACCAGGGAGGCAACAATCAGGGGATGAATTCGGGGGGAATGGGTTCCGGAGGGATGCACGGTATGGGGATGGATGACAACATGATGGCCAGTCCCTCCTCCAAAGCGATGTCGAGCGCTTCGGCCACTGCCCCTGCGAGCCCGACCGCGAGCTCATCCGCCACCCCGTCGGCCAGCGCCTCGGCCAGCGCTTCCGCGTCTGGCGCCACGAGCAGTGCCACCGCCGCGCCGTCGCACGAGTTGCCCGATACCGGCGGCGTTCCGCTGGCGGCGCTGCTGTCGGCCGGGGCGTTCGTCTTCCTTGCGGGCTCCGGCGTTTTCACGGCCAGGCTGATGCGCCGACACTAGACGCGACGCCCGAATTCTGTTCTTCCTGGCTGGAGTCGCCTACGGCTCCGGCCTCTTTTGTGCCGCAGTTCACCAGGTATGACGGCCCGCGCACGGTACAATCCGCCCCTGTGTTCAAAGCGGAGAACAGAGCTGCGGTTGCGACGGAGGCCTCTCTGGTCCTGGCCGCCACCTTCTGGGGGCTGAACTTCGCGGCGACCAAGTACGCGGCGGCGAGTATCCCGCCCCTCGTGCTCGTCGCCCTGCGGTTCGCGCTCGGTGGCCTCGTGCTGCTGCTCGTTTTGCGTATCGTCGAGCCGAAGAGCAGGCTAAGGCGGGGCGACCTGTTGCCCATGGCGGCCCTGGGCTGTTTCGGGGTGGCGACGGCCCAGACGGGGTTCACGTTCGGGCTCAGCCTCTCCAGCGCGGGCAGCACGGGCCTCATCTTCGCCACCGCGCCGGTGTGGGGTCTGCTCCTCGGCGCGGTCCTCGGCCTGGAGCGGCCAACCTGGAAAGGCGTCACGGGCGTCGGACTCTCGATCGTCGGCGTCGCCCTTGTCGTCCTGGATGGGTTGACATCAGGACACGCCAGCTTCATCGGGGACCTGCTCGTCCTCGTCGCGGCTTTTTGCGTGGGTGCCTACGCGGTGCTCTCGATGCCCTTGCTAGAGCGTTACACGCCGCTCGCCGTCGCGACCTATCCCGTGTTGTTCGGGATCCCTTTCTTGTTGCTCCTCTCCTCGCCGCAGCTGTTGGGCCTGGAGTGGGGGAGCTTTGGAGCGGGGCCCTGGGTTGCTGTGGCCTACTCCGCCGTGTTCGCCACCGCCTTCGCGTTCGCGGCGTGGCAGCGCGGGATCAGCCGCATAGGAGCCAACAGGGTGCTCGTCTACCAGTACCTGATCACCATCGTCGGCGTCACGTCTGGCATCGTGTTCTTCGGAGAGTCGCTCAGCGCAAACAGAATTGCCGGAGGCCTGGTGATACTCCTCGGTGTCTACCTGGCCCGCCGGCAATAGGTTTCAGGCCTCAGTACGTTGATCGACCCGAAGGCCACAAAACGCGACATCTAGTTTGTCCTTCCTGTCTGTGGGTAGAACTTTTTGGAGATGATGCCGTTAGTCGCGTCTAACGACCGGGAGGAAAGGGAGGTATCGGATGTCTACGGGTTCCGCTGCGGCCGAAGGTGGCACCAACAGGTTTATCTACATCGTGGCTGGCGTTGCCGCTATGGGTGGCCTTCTGTTCGGTTACGACACAGGCATCATCTCCGGCGCGCTGCTTTTTATCGCTGACGACTTCAAGCTCTCGGATACGGCGCAGCAGATCGTGGTCGCATCTCTGCTGCTCGGTGCCGTATTCGGGGCTTTGTTCGGCGGGCCGCTCGCCGACCGCATCGGGCGTCGGGGTGCGATCATGACGGCGGCCGCGATCTTCATCGTTGGTTCGCTGGCCTCGGCGCTGGCTACCGGGGCCACGTTTCTGGCGATCGCGCGCTTCGTGCTCGGGCTGGCCGTCGGCGGGGCGGGGATGGTGGTGCCCGTCTACATAGCGGAGTCCTCGCCGAGCCGGGTGCGCGGCTCGCTCGTATCATTGCAGCAGTTCTTGATCACGGTGGGCATCCTGCTCTCCTACGGGATCAACTACCTCCTCTCCGACGCCGAAGCCTGGCGCTGGATGCTGGGCATCGGCGTGGTGCCGGCCCTCGCCCTCCTTATAGGCATGTTCTTCCTGCCTGAGAGCCCTCGCTGGCTCGTAGGGATGGACCGCGATGATGAGGCCCGCGCTGTGCTGGCCCGCTCCCGCGACAGCGAGGCCGCCGTAGACGAGGAGATAGAGTCTATCTCCAGCGCGGAGCACGCCGAGGAACGCACCAGCTACCGCGACCTCCTGAAACCCCGCTACAGGCCTGCCCTCACGGTCGGGGTCGGCGTCGCCTTCATAAACCAGATGGTTGGCGTTAACGCCGTGATCTACTACGCCCCGAGCATCCTCTCCGACGCCGGCTTCGGCGACGCGGGGGCCATCCTGGCCACGACCGGCGTCGGCCTCGTGAACTGCCTGGTGACGGGCGCTGCACTGCTCTCCATCGACCGTATAGGGCGCAGGCCCCTCCTGCTCGCCGGCACGGGGGGCGTGACCCTGAGCCTCATCGTGCTCGGGCTCGCCTACCTCCTGCCGCCCCAGACCGCGCTGGTGAACTTTATCCTCGTCGTAGGCCTCATGGTCTACATAGCCTCCTTCGCCGCCTCTTTAGGCATCTGCATCTGGCTGCTCAACTCCGAGGTCTATCCACTGGAGATCAGGGGCAAAGGCTCGGCCACGGGCAGCATCACCCACTGGGTGCTCGACCTGATTATCGCCTCCACGGTGCTCACCCTGATCAACACCATAACCGAAACAGGCACCTTCTGGCTCTACGCCGCCTTCGGCATAATCGGCATCCTGTTCTTCTTCCGCGTCGTCCCCGAAACCAAGGGACGCTCCCTCGAAGACATAGAGGAAGAACTCGAGAGAAGGGTCTCCACGAGTTAGCACGCTTCGGCCGAAGCGTGCTGAAGAAGTCAGCGGCTGTGGGTCTGTGATCGTCCGCTAGGAGGCTTGCGGCGGTTCTCGGAATGGGTAAGCCGGGAAAGGCTACAGCAAAAACGACCTGTAGCCTTTCCTCACCTCAGGTTCACTCTTTCCGAATGCCGCTCTAGAGAAACCGTTCGATAGTGGAGCGGGGTAGGGGCCTAGAAAGCCTGAAATGCTGACCGGCTGAATTGCTGACGTGCTATCACGACACCTCGATCTCCAGTCGGTGCGTCCGGGTCTCGCCGGGCTCGAGGCAGACGATGCGCCCGGCGGCGTCTTCTGCGGCAGGGCCTTCGACCCTGCAGGTGGCTGGTTCGAGGCCGAGGACGTAGGTGCCTTCGCCGGTCATGGTCCATTGGACGAACTCGGGGAGCTCTTCGGGACGGAACTTGAGGGAAAAGTCGAGTCCGAGAGCGGGGTTCTCCAGGCGCGCTTCCGCGCGGCCGTCTATTTCCGCGGCGGGACGGTGGTAGAAGACCCTCTCTTCGAAACCCGGCGTCGGGGGTGCGAAATTGTGCCAGGCGTCTAGTCCTGTTCTTGCTACTTCGTCTCTAGGCTCAGGGGATTCTTCCGGTCTTCCAGGGCCGATCAGTTGGGAAGTTTCGTCGAGCAGGGGCCAGCCGAGGTTGACGTGGTAGAGGACCATGAGCGGTTCGGGGTCGAAACCTTCGTTCTGGACTTCGTCTTCGATCTTGATGCTCGAGGTGCCAACGCGGGCGGAGATACGGCGGCGGAGGACGAGGTTCGCACCGAAGACGCTGGACTCACGGATCTGGCCGCTTGCTTCGAGCACGCATCCTTCCTCGTCCCAGAGCGCGTCGTAGGAGACCCTGGTCGCGGGGATGTGCGACGCGCGGCCGTGTAGGCCGAACTCTTCGCCGCCGCGCTCGCCCGGCGGCCCGACGTTTCTCAGGCCGCAGGTGACGAGGAGGCCGCCGGGGAAGGAGTTCAGCCAGCCCTCGCCTTCGGGTTCGTGGAAGGCAGGGGCGACGATGCCGTTCGGGGAGAGCCAGGCCAGCGGCGTGCCCCTGTACTCGGCCGAGCCCAGGTCCATGCCCCGGTCGGGGATCACATCGAAGGAGAGGCCGCCGCCGGTTCTGACGCGGAAGGCACGAACGCCGCGGGAGGGGCCGTCATCGAAGACGAAAGGCTCAATGCCAGCGAGTTGCTCGAGCCTGCCTATCCGTCTCAAAAGCTCCCTGCGTGTCAGCGGGTCTCCCGAGGGGTCCGTGATCATCCGCTCTCCTCCTGTTCGGGTGCAAGCCTGGGCCTGCCAACGTGGGTAGAATACCTTTGTTTGGATGGCGAGGGGATAGGGGAGGGGCCTTGGAAGCCTACCCGATAGAGCTAAGTTACCACGTGCGCGACTACTACTTCGGGGAACGTTTGATCCCCGAGATGCTGGGCAAGCGCGATGCGCCCGACGGCGTGGTCGCGGAGACCTGGGAGATCAGCGACTACAGGGAGACCACGGGTACGGTCGCCAACGGCCCGTACGAGGGACGCACGCTGCACGAGCTCGTCGAGGAATTTCCCGATGAACTGGTGGGGGAAGGCTGGCGCGGGCCGCATTTGCCGCTCCTGATCAAATTCCTCGACGCCTCGCACATGCTCCCCGTCCACCTGCACGCCGACGACGAGACCGCGAAAAGAAAACACGGCGAACCGCACGGCAAGACGGAAGCGTGGCACATCCTCTGGTCCGCAGACGACGCGACGATCCTCGCCGGCATCAAAGAAGGCAGCTCGCGCGAGGACCTCATCGGCGCATTCAAGGCCGAAGACTACGACGCCGTGATGCCGCGACGCGCCATAGCGCCGGGGGACACCGTGTACGTGCCAGGCGGCATCCTGCACACCTTCGGGCCTGGCACCCTGATACTGGAGGTCCAGCAGACCTCGGACCTGGGCCAGTTCGTGATGCCCTTCGACCTGTACGGCAACCGCCTGAGCGAGGAGGAGTGGGACGCGAACATCGAGGCCACCCTCGACGAGCTGAAGACGGATTTCCTGCCCCAACCCAACCCGGGGCTCGTGCTGGAGAGAGACGCCAACGCGCGCGTGCTGTGCTGCGCCGGGCCGCACTTCGCCCTAGAGCGCTGGACGCTCACGGAACCATACACGGAACCCTCGCACCCCCGACGTTTCTTCACCCTATCCAACGTCGGCCCAGGGCCGGCGGAGCTAGAGTACGAGGGCGGCACAGAGACGCTCGGGCGCGCCGAGAGCCGCGTCCTGCCGGCCGCGATCGGCGAGGTGAGAGTTGTGCCCGGCGGGGGAGAGGCAAGCCTCGTGGCGTGTTACGTTCCCGACCTCGGGCTTGACGTAATAGAACCGTTGCGGGAGGCCGGATACTCCGACGAGGAGATACGGACCCTGGGCGAAGTGGACATCTAGGGGAAAACAGGTAGGGAGGACGCTTTGGGGAAGATAGTAACGCTCGGCGAGGTCGTCTCGGACATCTACAGGGGGGAGGAGCTCTCGGACGTCGAGCTCGGGTTCGTGGCCAGACCGGGAGGAGCGCCGGCGAACGTAGCCGTGGCCGCCTCGCGGCTCGGTTCCGGGGCCGCCTTCGTCGGCAGCGTCGGGGAGGACCTCTTCGGGGACTTCATCCTGCGCGCGCTGGAGTCCGAAGGCGTCGATACCTCGGGCGTCGGCCGCCAGAGCCCGCCCACCCGCACCTCGCTCGCCTTCGTGGAGATAGGCACCGACGGCGACCGCGAGTTCACCTTCTACCGATCCAGCCCCGCCGCCGACGAGCTACTCTCACCTGAGGACGTAGACGAAGAAGTACTCTCCGGAGCATCCTTCGTCAACTTCGGCAGCATCCCCTTGATTAGGGAGCCCGTTAGGTCCGCGACGCACCGCATCGCCGACCTCGCCCGCGAAAGGGACGTCCCCGTAGCCTTCGACGTCAACTTCCGCGAGCACCTGTGGGAGAGCGCCGGGGCCGCGAGGGAGGCCGTAGACCCACTCCTCGACCTCTCCACCATCGTCAAGCTAGGCGACGACGAACTCCCGCCGCTCCTCGGCACTGACGACATCCAGGAAGCCGCCAAAACGTTGCTGGACCGCGGCGTCTCCCTCGTCCTCGTAAGCAAGGGCCCTGAGGGCGCCTTCTACGCCACCAGGGAGTACAGCGGCGAGGTGCCAACGTTCGATGTCGGCGACATCGTGGACGCCACTGGCGCCGGCGATGCTTTCCTCGCCGCCACCCTCGTACACCTCTCAGACGAACCGTTCGACGAGGAGCGGGTACGCGAGGCGAGCCTGCTGGGCTGCGCCGCCGGAGCCCTCGCCTGCACCGATTACGGCGCCATGCGCGCCCTCCCGACAGAGAGAGAATTAGAGGAATTTATGGAGGCCCATCGATAGCATTTCAGCCGGCTAGCTTTTTCGCTCAAAGTGGAGGGTGCACGACACACGGTAGGTCGAAACCGCTGCGTATCGCTTCCCAGAAAAACCGAAACCTGAAATGCTGACTAGCTGAAGTGCTGACCTGCTGAAGCGCTGACCTCGACGGGCACGTCCACCAACGCCGCCAGGCGTTCGGCCAACGGCCCGAGCGAAGGCAATTCCGTGGCGGCGTGTCCCGCGTCTATCACGGTCAGGCCGAGAGATTCTGCCAGGAGCGCGTCGTGGTAGTCGATGTCCCCCGTCACGTAGGCGTCGGCACCTGAGGCGGCTACCTCCTGGATGAAGGAGCCCCCGGATCCACCTAGGACGGCGACCCGACCGATGCGACCACCCGCGTCCGCGACGAGATGCGCCGGGAAACCCAAAGCGCCCGAGACGTGTTCGCGCAGCCCCTCGGCAGAGACGGACTCCGGTAGGGTTCCTAGCCTCCCGTAGCCGCAACCTTCGGGGAACCCTTCGACCGGGTAGACGTCCAGCGCCACCTCCTCGTAGGGATGGGCCGCGGTGGCGGCCTGCGTGGCCTGGCGGACCGCGTGGGCCGGGACGACGGTCTCGATACGGATCTCTTCCACCGTTTCCAGGCGGCCCCTCTCGCCGAGGTAGGGGTTCGTCTCGTTGCCGCCGCGGAAGGTACCTGTGCCGCGGGTCCTGAACGTGCATTCTGTATAGTCCCCGATCACACCAGCACCCGCCTCCGCGAGCGCCGCTACCACGCCATCGACGTTCTCCTCGGGGACGAAGACGACCAGCTTCCGGAGCTCTCCCCTCGGCGAGACGACCAGCAGCGGACCGCCCAGGCCGAGCGCCTCCGCCAGGGCCACAGATACGCCTCCGGGGGTGGCGTCGTAGCTCGTGTGCGCGGCGTAGGCCGCGAGACCGTTTCTGATCGACCGGGACAGGAGATTCCCCGGATAAGAGGAGGTGTCTAAAGCCTTGATCGGCCGAAACACCAGCGGGTGGTGGAAGAGCAGGAAGTTTGCCCCCTTCTCTTGCGCCTCCTCGAAGACCTCGGGCAGTGGCGTAAGCGCGACCAGAACCCGGCTCACCTCCGACGCCGGATCTCCGACCTGTAGGCCGCAGTTGTCCCACCCCTCTGCCAGAGGCGGCGGGGCGATAAACTCTACGGCTTCCATTACGTGTTCTACGCGTACCAAGTAGGGGCATTGTACAATCCCCGGATCGTGACCCGCCTCAGACTGGCCGAACTCGTCTCTGGGACGACCCGCCTCCCACTCCTCGCCGTTCCGCTGTTCCTTGCCGTCGGAGCACGGGCCGCGGGATGGAAGGGACTGTTGTGGGCTGCGCTGTGCATCGTTTTGACCAGCGGCCTCTCGCTCCTCTACCTCCTCTACCTGACCCGTTCGGGGAAGGTCACGGACCCGCGCGCCATCCCTCGCGCCGAGCGGGTCGGGCCGCTGCGCGTAGTCGCGGCGTTACACGTGGCTGCCTTCCTCATCATCTCCCTACTCGGCGGGCCGGCAGAACTCAGGGCCGCGCTCCTCTCCTACGCGCTCGCCACGCTCGGCTTCGCGGCGCTAACTCCCGTGAGCAACCTGTCCCTGCACGCCGCCGGCGTCTCCGGCACCGCCGTCTGCCTTGCCTATGTCTTCGGCGGCTGGGGCTTCCTCGGCTTCCTGCTCCTGCCCCCCGTCCTCTGGGCCAGGCTCGCCCTCGGCCGCCACACCCCCACCGAGCTCGCCCTGGGCGTCCTAATCGGCGGTGGCGGAACCTGGCTCTCCTTCCACCTAATCACCTGAACCAAGAAGCTGAAATACTGACCTGCTGAAATGCTAAAAAGGAGCTAGCATGACCACGGAGAACCCCGAACCCCAGACCCTGCCGAAACTCCTCTCCGTTCCAGGGCTCGCGAGCGTAGCCGTCTTCGGGATTCTGGTCGTCGTGGTCTCGCGGCTGTTCGGCCCCGAGAACATTCTGAGAGAGATCTTCACCGAACTCCTCGCCAGCTTCGGAAGCACCATCCTGGTGCTCGCCATCTTCGGCCTGCTCTTCAGGTCGGGCCTGCAACGCCTGCTTCGCAGGGCACCCGGTGGAGAGGCTTTCACCCGGTCCGCCGAACGCCTCGGAGATCTCTTGCAGCAGTGGGATCAGAGAGAAGAGGCCGAAGATTCCCAGGCGAGCGAGAAACTGGACCGCATAGAAGAGGGCCTCAAGACCATGTCTTCAGACGAACTACCACGCCTGAGGGCCGAGATAAGGGACCTACGAAACATGCTCGAGGACCGCGGTCACGGGACGGAAAATCGGACCCCCGAGTGAGGCCACCTATTTGTCTATCGGCGCTTCCCTCGAGCGTTCGGGG
>JBKPSF010000363.1:0-44742 GCA_046734875.1 Actinomycetota bacterium
TTCTTCCCATCTTCCCCGACCTGCCCGCCGAGGTTGCGCCCGAACCCGTAGACCTCCTCGACGATGACCTGGTAAGCGCCCGGCCTATCCTTGAGCAGCCTGCTGCCGATGAAAAGGATCAGAAACGTCACAGCGGCCCCGATCCACAAGAACCAGATGGTCTTGTTGATCGAGATGTCTATGGGCCCGATGTGCAACGGTATGTGCCAGGCGTGCTGCGCGGCCTCGAACGTGTGCAAAATCTTCGTTCGTAGCGCATCCTGACTGATCTGGGCCAGCGTTACTATCAAACCTCCACCCTCCGTTCTACTTCGGCCTCACGCTTCATCCGCTCGGCCTCACGCTTTATGCCCGCGTGGCTTATCTTTAATGCCCCGGGCATAAGCAAGATGTTCTCTACCAGATATACACCGGCGAACCCCCCCAGCATCGGCAACACGGGCCAGAGCCCGAGGTACGCGGGAATGCCCAACGCCCCCGCCGCGAACCCACACCGGGCCACGAACGAGAACGCCCCGACCATCATGCCAAGGGTCATGTTGGGTCCCCACAACAACGAGACCGTGAGCGCCGTCGAAAGCAAACTTATTAGCCCTATCCCGACCCCGTAAGCGAAGGATTCGGCGTGGGGAAGCCCGTAGAAATAGAGTAGCAACAGGGCTACCGGAACCATGAGGGCGACGATCCACGCGGCGCAGCGGAAGGCGAGCCGCCAGTGGCCCATCATCCGCCCAACTTCTGGAGCGCCCGGTACACGTAGTACATCCCGCCGACGAAGCCGACCGCCAGCCCGATGAGGAGGAATAAAGGAAGCGTACCCGCCAGTCCATCCAGGAAGAACCCCATGACAGTCGGAAGACCGAAGATCAACAAGAGCGTAATTCCAAGACCTACAAAACGCGCGTAGTCGCCGCTCGCGTCGTTTCGTTGAGGTCTGTTGTCGGGCATCACCCGAATCATACAGTATGGGCCAATGTGTTGCAATCAGTGTCAATCTCTGGGAAACACCCCTTCGCGCAATCCGTCGCAGGGCCCCATGGTGCCCGCTCCGAGGAACTCTTCGATGAGCCGTGCGAGTTGATCGGGACCGTCTTCGGGGACTAAAGCACGCGAGCCCACGACGGCCTCCAGGCGGGCGTCGGGGAAGTCGTGTTGCAAAGCTACCTCCTTCAACGTGCCGGCCTCCACGGTGCCCTCCTCTCGTGGCCTCCTGAACCAATGATATCCGTTTATTGACATTACGTCAATAGACACGATGTCAATAAAGCGGTACATTGTGTTTTGTTGATGGAGAGGGTTGAAGGATGGCCATGAGGTGAGTAGGGATGGGCGGCGCCGGCGGCGCAAGCCGGAGGAGGCGGAGCGGGTGATACTGGCGGCGGGACGGGCGTTTCTGGAGGAGCGTCCGTTCAGGGAGATGACCGTGGAGGGGATCATGGTCAGGACCGGGTTATCGCGGCCTGCGTTTTACGCGTACTTCGAGGACCGATACGACCTGGTCACGCGGTTACTCGAGGGCGTTGGCGGGCTAATCTTCGCGCTGGACTGGCGCTGGCTGTCCGGCAGGCCGGACGGGGATGATACGAGGAAGGTACTCGTTGATGCGTTGCGGGCCGGTTCCGAGACCTTCGTCGAGTATGGGCCTGTTCTCAGGGCCATCTCTGATGCGGCGGGCTACGATGCCAGGGTCGAGGAGGTTTACAGGGGGGGTTTGATCCAACGCCTCATCGTCGCGGTGGCGGCTCGTATAAAGCGGGACATCGAAGCGGGCGTTACGCCCAAGAACCTGGACCCTGACCAGACCGCGCGGGCCCTCGTGCTCTTGACCGAGCGTTACCTGCTCGACACGTTCGGGACGCCCGATCGGCATCCTTCGCGACGGGAGTCCGAGGTGGTATTCGGTACGTTGGAGGCGATTTGGATGAGGGCATTGTACGCCCAGGCGTAGAGTCGCGACGCCCTTAGGGGTCGGGCGTGAACCGGACCATAGCGAGGCCGCCTTCGGTGGCGAGCTCCATCGCCAGGGGGTCGGGGTAGCCGCCGGAATAGTGTACCTCTTCGATGCCGGCGTTCATGATCATCTTCACGCACATCAGGCACGGCTGGTGCGTGCTGTAGATGGCAGCGCCCGTGATCCGAACGCCGTGGTAGGCGGCCTGGATGATGGCGTTCTGCTCCGCGTGCAGCGTGCGCTGGCAGCTCTCGCGGCCGTCCACGATCCTGATGAGGCACCCCACCTCGTCGCAATGCGGCATCCCCGAAGGACTTCCATTGTAGCCGGTCGTGAGGATACGTTTGTCGCGCACGATGACAGCCCCTACCGCAAGGCGCGGGCAGGTAGAGCGGGTCGCGACCTCGTGGGCTATGCGCATGAAGTACTCGTCCCACGAGGGGCGGACCTTCTTCAGGGTCTCATGGGCGTCCGAGGTGTCTAAAGAAGTGTCTCTAAAGGGTTCCATACAATCTATCTCCAGCGTCTCCGAGGCCCGGGACGATAAACGAGCGCTCGTCCAACTCGGGGTCCACGGCTGCGGCGTAGAACGTTACGTCGGGGTGCTCGCTCGAGACGCGCTCGACGCCGGGCACGGCGGCCACGGCGTGGAGGCAGGAGATCCAGGTTGCCCCCTCCTCCTTGAGCTTGCCTATGGTGGCCGAGAGGCTCCCCCCCGTCGCGAGCATCGGGTCGAGGACGAGGACGAGGTACTCCTCGAGGTTGCGTGGGAGGTTGACGTAGTACTCGATGGGCTGGGCCGTCTCCTCGTCGCGCTGGAGGCCCATGAAGCCCACCGTCGCCGTCGGAAGCAGGGCGAGCGCCCCGTCGAGCATGCCCAACCCGGCGCGCAGGACGGGAACGAGACAGACGGGGCCGGAGATCTCCTCCACCTCAGTCTCCGTGAGAGGTGTCTGGATCCGAACCTGCCTCGTCGGCATCTTTCCGGTGGCCTCGGCGACCATGATGAGGGCGAGCTCCTTCATGGCCTGCCTGAAATCCGGGGTCCTGGTCCGCTCGTCGCGCAGGACCGCGAGCTTGTGGCGGCTCAATGGGCCGTCAACGACGTGGAGGTTCTTCACGTTTCGGGTCGTCTCACTCATAGAGCGGGTACGCCTCCGTGAGGGCCGCCACCCTGTCGCGCAGGCCGTCGGCTTCGCCGCGCGTCGTCGCGACGATTATGTCGGCGATCTCGCGCATCTCATCCTCGCCCATGCCGCGCGTCGTCATCGCCGCAGTGCCGAGCCTGACACCGCTGGTCACGGTCGGCGGCTCGGGATCGTTGGGAACCATGTTCTTGTTGCAGGTGATGCCCACGGCCTCCAAAGACTCTTCCAGTTCCTTACCGGTGACGCCGGAATCTATAAGATCGACCAGGATCAGATGGTTGTCCGTCCCGCCCGAGACGAGGTTGAGACCTCCTTCGAGGAGGCCATCGGCCAGGGCCCTGCAGTTATCCACGATGTGGCGGGCGTAGACCTTGAACTCCGGTTGCAGCGCCTCGCCGAAGGCGACGGCCTTACCGGCGATGGCGTGCATGAGGGGCCCACCCTGCATGCCGGGGAAGACGCGGCTGTTCACCTTCTTGGCGAACTCCTCGCGGCAAAGGATCATGCCCCCGCGCGCCCCGCGCAGCGTCTTGTGCGTGGTAGTGGTCACCATCTCGCAATAGGGGAGCGGCGAAGGGTGAACATCCGCCGCGACGAGGCCAGCGATGTGGGCCATATCCGTCAGGAAAAACGCCCCGACCTCGTCGGAGATCTCGCGAAACCTCTCGAAGTCTATGACGCGCGGGTAGGCGCTGGCCCCGGCCAGGATCATGCGCGGCCTCTCGCGGAGCGCGATGTCTCTAACCTGGTCGTAGTCGATAAAGCCATCATCGCCGACGCCGTAGTGGACGAAGTCGTAGGTGCGCCCGGAGAAGTTTAGCCTCATGCCGTGCGTGAGGTGCCCGCCGTGGGCGAGGTCCATGGACAGAACTTTGTCGCCGGGATCTACGAGCGCCGCGTAGGCGGCCTCGTTGGCCTGGCTCCCCGAATGCGGCTGCACGTTGACGTGCTCGGCACCGAAGAGTTGTTTCGCCCTCTCGATGGCGAGGGTTTCGACCTTGTCCACCTGCTCGCAGCCGCCGTAGTAGCGCTTGCCGGGGTAGCCCTCCGCATACTTGTTCGTCAGGACAGAACCCTGGGCTGCCAGAACGGCGGGCGAGGTAAAGTTCTCGCTCGCTATAAGCTCGATGGTGTTGCGCTGGCGCTCGAGTTCTCCGTCAAGCGCCTCCTGGACCTCGCTATCAACGACCTCGGTGTACGGTCCGATCACGTCCTACCTCCGCTCCGGGTTAGAGAAGTGCCCGGCCGTCTGCCGGGAAAGTTGGTGGTTGAGCGATCCTGTGGGGCTTTAATGTCCCCGAGTCCTCCCTACCAGCCCTGCAACTGCACGGAGTATAGTCGCTTGAGGCGGAGCGCTCAAATCCAGTATGTTGGAAGCAACCTATCCGAGATCTTGCAAACGAATTACCGAGAAGGCCCCTTCCCCGAAGGTGGGTGAATAGGGCTCAGACGGTCTCTGGCACAACGGCGATCGCTTCTATCGAGACCAGCAGTCCGTGCGGTAGTTCGATATTGGCCGGTGCGGAGCGTGCGGGCGGGGGGTCTGGCATACGTCTTGCGTAGGTCTCGTTGATGGTCGCAAACTCATCGACGTTCGCGTAGAAGATCGTCGTCTTGACCACCGCCTCCATCGAGGTTCCCGCCGCCTTGAGGATCGCGGCCAGGTTGGTGAGCGCTTGCTCGGTCTGCGCACGGACCCCCTCTAGAACCTCGCCGGTGTCTGGGTCGATGCCCGCAGTTCCCGAGCAGAACACGAAGCCGCCAGCCTTGATCGCTTGGCTGTAGGGACCCACTACTGTTGCCGTGGCAGAAGTGGATATCGCTTCTCGAGTCATGAGCACTCCGATCGCGTAGCGGACGAGCAGCCGAAGGCTATCTTAGATGTTGGACCGGGGCTGTGCCAACTTCCCAAAACGCCGTACACCCGAAGTTGGCACGATCAGCAGACCGAGACGACTTTCCCAGGTCCCATGGTCTGCGAACAGAACTTGCCAGTACGCAGCCCAGGGGGAGATATCTACCGCCTGACGTGAATCCTGATGCCCAGAACGTTAGCGACCCCGGCGCTCGTTGCCGCGCTTGAAGTTGCCCGTGGCCCTCGCGAGCACGTATTGCTGTCTTTCGGAGTTCATCGTTGGCAGTTCTCTGATGAGCTTTTCGGCCCGTGCGCCTTTCAGGACGATCTCTCGTTTCCCGTTCGTGCCGTGCCAGTAGATAAGGATCTTGTTGTCCTTGGTAATCAGGTACGAGAACTGTTCGTTGCCCATGCCCAGGAGCTTATCCCTAACTCTGTCGGGCCGGCTTGCCAGGTAGCGCGACCGCCTGCACGGCTGGCAGCATCTCTTTGGCAACTAGATGGTCCGAGCGTTCGCGCACGGTGGCGTCGATGTCGCGCGAACCGCCGACGATGACCAGGTGGGAGAGGCTGAGCTCCAGCAGCTCGGTCCCCGCACCGACCACGACGAAGGCCCCGATATCCATGGTCTCAGGGTCGAGGCCAGCGATTCTCCTCGCCTCGCGCGCCGTCTTGACAGCCCATCCTACCCTCTCAGGTTCGGCGCCCACGGCGACGGTTATCTTGTCGCCGAGCCTGGCGCCGACGTCTATGACGTGCGGACCAGAGCCAAATACGTCGACCGGGACCTTCGTCTCTCCTTCTACCGGCAACCAGCTTACGCGGCTCTAGAAACCCTCGACATCGACGGGATCGCCGCGCAGGTAGGCCTGGAGTTCTCCGAGCAACGCCTCGAATCGGCCCGCGGAGGGAGGTTTGATCCCGACCAGTTCCAACGCCGTGTCGCCCCTGCCGACACCGATGTGCGCGCGCCCTCCCGAGACGTGATGTAGGGTTGCGAAGGCCGAAGCTATGACCGCGGGATGGCGTGTAATGAGGTTGGTCACAGCCGTACCCAACTCGAGCCGGGAGGTCGCCGACGCCGCCAGATAAAGAGATCCAAAAACATCCATGCTCAAATTCTGGGTGTCCGTGAAGAGCATCCCGTCCCACCCGTCCTCCTCCACGGCAGAAGCGTGCGCCTCCATCCCGTCAGTGATCGGGTAGGACCTCAAATAGAGCTTGGGCCTGTCAGGCAAACAGGCTCCTTTCTCCGGTCTAACCTGGAAGACGCGTAGCCACCCCGGCCATCCTTTGCTCCCATGGCCCCGTACACGCAACACTCGTGCAACGCTTCGCGAAGCGTACGCATACCACTCTACACCGCGAACGAAAGCTCGCGCGAACCCTGCACCTCCTCGTAGTCATCGATATTTATTTGACAAAAGCAAGTAAGTACATAACAATGACAAATACATAAGGAGGTGGCCGTGGGGGAAGATGAGTTACGGGCGAGGATCGACGCCGTCAGGAGCTTCAACCGTTTCTTCACGCGCAGGATCGGGGTTTTGCGCGAGGGTCTACTTCACACGCCGTACTCGCTGACCGAGGCGCGAGTGCTGTTCGAGATCGCCAGTCGCGAGCAGGCGACCGCCTCAGATTTCTCGCGGGATCTGGGCCTGGACCCTGGCTACCTGAGCCGCATCCTGTCCGGCCTGGAGCGCAGGGGCCTCATCACGAGGGCCCCTTCCGAGACCGACGCCCGGCGGCGCATCCTTTCTCTGACATCCGAAGGCTGGGAGGCTTTCTCCGTGCTCGATGACCGCTCGCGCGAAGAGATAGCGGAGTTGCTAGGCGGGTTATGTAAGGAGGAGCAACGGCGCCTCCTCGGGGCGATGAGGACCATCGAAAGCGTACTCGACAGGAGGCTCAAGTTCTCCGAGTCCTTCTTCGTGCGGACGCACGAGCCGGGAGACATGGGCTGGGTGGTAGGGCGCCACGGAGAGTTGTATTTCCGGGAGTACGGCTGGGACGAGCGCTTCGAAGCGTTGGTAGCGCGGATCGCGGCCGACTTCATCGACGGCTACGATCCAGCCTGGGAGCGTTGTTGGATCGCCGAGATGGAAGGCGAGAGGGTCGGGTGCGTCTTTTGCGTCAGGGAGAGTGATTCCGTAGCAAAGCTTAGGCTGCTACTGGTCGAACCTGGGGCGCGCGGCCTCGGCCTGGGGGGACGCCTCGTCGAGGAGTGTGTCCGGTTTGCCAGGAGCCGCGGCTACGAGACGCTCACGCTATGGACCAACAGCGTCCTCGACGTCGCCCGCCGCATCTACGAGGAGCAGGGCTTCAGGCTCGTCGAGGAAGAGGAGCACCACAGCTTTGGCAAGAATCTCGTCGGGCAGAACTGGGAGCTCGAGTTGTGAGCTTATCCCTTCATTCGCCTGCAAGCCGGGCCAGCTTTTTGGCGGAGAGTTCGTTACCGGGGCGCAAGAGCTCGACTTTGCCCTCTGACAGGTCCACCACGGCCGAGGCTTCGCCGCTACCCTTCTCCCCCTCGATGACGATGTCTACGGCCTGGAGCACCTGCGGGTCTATTTCGTCGGGCGTTGCTCTCGCGGGCTCGCCGGAGAGGTTCGCGCTCGTGGCGTAGAGGGGGCCTCCGTAGGCTTCCAGCAGCTCCCGCACGGCTTTACCGGCGGGTACCCTGAGACCGATCGTGTTCCCGTCGGAAAGATCCAGGACCAGCGTGAGCGGTCCCGGCCAGTAGAGCTCTGCGAGTCTTATTGCGAGTGGGGGCACGTTACCCGCCAGCCCGAGGGCCTCCTCCGTGGAACGGCAGAGGAGGGCTATGGGCTTGTTCGCGTCCCTGTCCTTGATCTCACGGACCCGCGATAGGCCCGACTCGGCGGCGACGAGGCCGACGACCGTCTCCGTGGGAACGAGTGCGACCTTGCCGGATCTCAAAGCTTCGGGAGCTTCCCCGGGCGATACTAATCTCAAGAACCCTCCCACCCGAGCAGCACGGCCCGTGGCGTGCCCGCCAGGTCGTCGCGCACGGCGAGGGGCGAGAAGCCAGCGCTCTCGCCGAGGTTCATTACCTTCTCGGCCTGCCCGTCGCCGATCTCCAGGACGATATCGGCGCCGCACTTAAGCAGCGGCGGTGTCTCCGTAAAGATTCGTCTGAAAAAAGCGAACTCGTCGGTGCCGCTGTAGAGGGCGATCGGCGGGTCCCACTTCCTCACCTCCGGCGCGAGCCGATGGGAGGCGCTCGTTTCGTCCACGTAGGGCGGGTTCGAGACCAGGAGATCGATCCTCCCTTCCAGGGACCCGAGACCGGCGACTACGTCCGCGTGGTGGAAGCTAACTTCGGTGTCGTTACGGCCGGCGTTGGCCCGTGCGGCCTGAAGCGCGGTCTCGGAGAGCTCGGTGGCGTGGACCTCGCAGCGGGGACGTTCCTGGGCTATGGAGATGGCGATGGCCCCGGAGCCGGTGCCCACGTCGAGGACGGCGCAAGGGTAGCCGCGCAGGTCTATGCGCTCCAGCGCGAGGTCAACGACGCTCTCGGTGTCGGGGCGCGGGATCAGGGTGTCTTCGTTCAGGTCGAGGACGAGGTTCCTGAAGTACGCATAGCCAAGGATGCGCTGCACGGGCTCGCGCTCCAGGCGGCGGGAGATCCAGGCCCCATAGAGCGTCGCCTGCTCGCCCGTCAACGGCTTCGCGTAGAGGGCAAGCTCGGCACGACCTACGCCGAGTAGCTCGGAGAGAAGGATCTCGGCCGACGCCGCGGGTTCGGGGATACCCGCACGCTCCAGCCGCGCTGCGGCGTGGCGCGCGGCCTCGCGCGCGCTGGACTCGCCTTCCGGCACCGCTTTAGCCGGGGGTTCCTGCCGCTTCGGCGGCTAGTTTGTCGGCCCTTTCTTTGGCAGCGAGGGCCCGCGTGAACTCTTCGAGGTCGCCGCCGAGGGTTGCCTCGAGGTTGTGGGAGGTGACGCCGACGCGGTGGTCGGTTATGCGTCCCTGCGGGAAGTTGTAGGTGCGCACCTTCGCCGAGCGGTCACCCGTGCCCACCTGGGCCTGGCGGAGAGCGCCCTCCTGCTCGGCCCTCTCGCGCATCTCGCGTTCCAGGAGGCGGGACTTCAAGATCCTCATCGCCTGCTCCTTGTTCTGGAGCTGGCTCTTCTCGTTCTGGCAGGTCACGACGAGGCCCGTCGGCTTGTGCGTGATCCTGACCGCCGAGTCCGTGGTGTTCACGCTCTGCCCGCCAGGGCCGCTGGAGCGATACACATCCACCTCCAGGTCTCCCTGGTTGATCTGGATCTCCACGTCCTCTGCCTCGGGAAGAACCGCGACCGTCGAGGTCGACGTGTGGATGCGGCCCTGGCTCTCCGTCTTCGGCACCCGCTGGACGCGGTGCGTCCCGCCCTCGTGCTTGAAGACCGAGTAAGCCCTGTCGCCGCTTATCTCCACCGCTACCTCCTTGTACCCGCCGACCTCGGCTGGGCTAGAGGAAAGGGTGCGGTGTTTGAAACCCAGCCGGTCCGCGTAGCGGGTATACATGTCGTGCAACTCGCCCGCGAATAGGGCGGCCTCGTCGCCACCAGCGCCGGCCCGGATCTCGATTATGACGTCCTTGTCATCGTTGGGGTCGCGGTCTATAAGCTCCGTCCTGATGCGCTCGGAGAGCTCTGCTATTAGCTCCTCCGCGCTTCTCGCCTCAGCCTGGAAAAACTCGCGCTCTTCCGCGTTTTCGGCCTGGGGGATGAGCTCCCGGGCGTCGCGTTCGGCCTCGACCGCGTCGAGCAACTCGCGGGACATCTCGGCCCCGCGGCGCATGCGCGCGTGTTCCCTGGCGACCTCGGCGTAGTGCCGCTGGTCGTTGAAGATGTTGGGGTCCGAGAGCTCTTTAGTTAACGCGTCGTAGCGGCCGAGCGTCTCCTCGGCCAGTTTTACTACCTGACTATCCAATCTATATCACCAGTTTGTTCGTGGCCTCGTCCCTATCTAGATGGGCTTCCTTCTCCATCGAGAGGACCTTCCCTAGCGAGGCCATCGCGACCTCGACCATGTCGTCCGAGGGTTCGCGCGTTGTCAGCTTCTGCATCTGCAGCCCTGGCCACACCAGCGCCCGCACCAGGGTGCTGTCCTGGTGCCGCGCGCTCCACATGATGAACTCGAAGGCGAGGCCGGCCACCAGCGGGATCACGATGATGCGGCTCACCAGCATGTAGAGCCATCCCTGAACGCCGAGCAGCGAGAAGATCAAGATGGACAGCACGAGCACGTACAGGACGAAGCTCGTCCCGCACCTTACGTGGCTGGTGTCCAGCTTGCGTGCGTTTGCGGGGACCAGTTCCTCGCCCCGCTCGTAGACCTTTATCGCCTTGTGCTCGGCGCCGTGGTAGGCGAAAAAGCGCTTGATGTCCTTGCTGAGGTAGGTGATCCCAACCAGGTAGGCGATAAAGATCGCGATCCTGATCACACCCTCCACCAAATTGAAGAGGATAGGGTTCTCGATCCCGCTGCCGATGAGGGCCCCCAACCCCTTGGTCCCGAGCACGGGAGCCACGAGGAAGAGCCCGAAACCGAGCACCAAGGCGAAGACGAGGGTGCCCGCGATCTCCTTTTTGGAGAGCTCCTCTTCCTCCCCGAGCGCGATGTTCGTGGAGATGGTGAGCGCCTTCATGCCCAGCCAGAGCGTCTCCCCTAAAGAGAGGGCGCCGCGGATGATGGGCAGCCGGAACAGCTTGCTGCGGCGCGTGACGGAACGGAACCGCTCCGCCCGCAGATCCATGTCGCCAGAGGGCTTGCGGACGGCCATGCCCCAGAAGTTTGGGGAGCGCATCAGGACGCCCTCCATTATGGCCTGCCCGCCGACCCTCATAATCTGGGCCTTTACTGCCTGTTCTGGGCAGCCTGGCGACGGTTCTGGAACCGCTGCACCCTACCGCCGGTGTCGACTATACGCTGCTTGCCCGTGTAGAACGGATGGCACTCGGAGCAGAGGTCCACCGTAATAGTGTCCCCCGCCGTCGAGCGCGTCTCGAACTCGTTGCCGCACATGCAGCGTACCAGCGTCGTCGTGTACTCAGGATGTATGCCAGCCTTCATGTTTGCCTCCTGTTGTTGTCGATGCTTGGCTATTCTACCGCAGCCACTTCGGAGAACGAGGGAGTAGGGAGTAGGGTTTGATTCCTTCCCTACACCCTACTCTCGGGCCGCTTCGCGGCCCTAGCCGCGGACGCGCTGGAGCTCGCGCAGGAACTCGGGGTTCGTGCGGGTCTCCTTGAGCTTCTGGATGAGGAGCTCTATTTTCTGGCTTGTGTCGAGGGCGTTGAGGATGCTGCGGACCTGCCAGACCCTCTGGGCCTCGGCCGGCTCCATGAGCAGCTCTTCCTTACGCGTCGAGGAGTCCTCGATGTTGATGGCAGGGTAGATCCTGCGGTTCGCCAGCTTCCTGTCGAGCCTGAGCTCCATGTTGCCCGTGCCCTTGAACTCCTCGAAGATGACCTCGTCCATCCTGCTGCCTGTCTCGACGAGCGCGGTGGCGAGTATGGTCAAGGACCCACCGTTCTCGATGTTGCGCGCCGCGCCGAAGAATTTCTTTGGCGGATAGAGCGCCGCGGAATCGACGCCACCGGAGAGGATGCGTCCCGAGGCGGGAGCGGCGAGGTTGTACGCGCGAGACAACCTGGTTATGCCGTCGAGCAGCACGACCACGTCCTCGCCCTCCTCGACCAGGCGCTTGACGCGCTCCAGGACAAGCTCGGCAACCGCTATATGGTTGTCCGCGGGCTGGTCGAAGGTGGAGGCGACTACTTCGGCCTCCTCCACGCTGCGCTCCCAGTCCGTGACCTCTTCAGGGCGCTCGTCGGCGAGCACCACGAAGAGCTTGGTCTCCGGGTAGTTGGCCGCAATGGACTGGGCTATCTGCTTCAGGATCGTAGTCTTACCCGCCTTAGGCGGCGAGACCACCATCCCGCGCTGGCCCTTGCCGATGGGTGCCACCAGGTCGATAACGCGCGGGGCGATATCGTTGGGCTTCCACTCCAGGCGCAACCTCTCCATCGGGTAGAGCGGGGTCAGGTCGTCGAAGTTCGGGCGCCAGCGGCCCTTCTGCGGCTCCTGGCCGTTCACCGTCTCGATGCGGACCATCGCAGGGTACTTCTCGCCCTCGCGGGCCGGACGGATCTGGCCCGTAATGTAGTCGCCACGCCTGAGGTTGAAGCGCTTGATCTGGCTGGTCGACACGTACACGTCGCCCTTGCTCTGGCTGTAGCCACCCGTCCTGAGGAACCCGAAGCCGTCGGGCAACACGTCGAGGATACCGCTCTGCACCTGCTCGTCGCCGCGGCCCCCGCGGTCCTGCTTGCGGTCCTGGCGACGCCGCTCGTCACCCCGCTGCTGCCTGCGGTGCTCGGGAGCGGGCGCCTCGGCCGGTGCCTCGGCCGGCGTCTCCACCGTGGCCGCCGCGGGCGTCTCGTTCTTCACCGGCTCGGGCGCCGTTGCGGTACTGCCGTTCGCCGGTGGCGCTTCGGCCGTCGAGGCGCCGTTGGGATCGCTGCTGGCGCCGCCGTTTGTGGTGTTCTCCTGCTGGCTTGCGGCCTGTTCGGTGGCGACCTTGTAGATCATCTCCGCCAGTTCGGGCTTGCGGTACTTGCGGTACTGCTTGATCCCTAGCTGCGAAGCGATCTGGTGCAGGTCGCTCAGGCGCTTGCGCTCGAGGGTCGATAGTTCGGTCATACTCCACCTCTCCTGTTTACGATGCGTGAAACGTCGTGTGTCTGATTTCTTTGCGAATCTGTCAAAGCTGGAAGCCCCGCCGCCCGGCTTCGGGCTCGAGGGCGTGGATGGTGTCCATGAATCTTACCACACGGGGCTCGGTCGACATCACGACCGTGTGCGTTCGCGCGCCGCCCCGGAAATATCTCACCCCTTCGAGGGACTCCCCGGTGGTGATACCGGTCGCCGCGAAGACCACGTCGGTGCCGCGGATGAGGTCGTCCAGCACGAGCTTCCGCTCGGGGTCACCGAAGCCGTAGTCCTCCAACTGCTCGACCTGGGAGCGCTGCGTCGGCCACATCCTGGCCTGCATCTCCCCGCCGAGGCACTGCATGACCGCTGCGGCGAGGATGCCCTCGGGCGCCCCCCCGATGCCGATGATGGCGTGCAGGTCGGCCCCGCGCATCCCCACGGCGATGGCCGGGGTGAGGTCGCCTTCGGGCCGGATCTGTATGCGCGCCCCCGTCTTGCGGATCTCCTCTATTAGACCCTCGTGCCTGTCGCGGTCGAGGACGGCGACGGTTATCTCCGACTTCTTGCGGCCGAGCGCCTTTGCTATGTTCTCCACGTTCTCCGAAACCGGCGCGTCGATGTCGATGCTGCCCCTTGCTCTCGGGCCCACGATCAACTTGCTCATGTACATGTCGGGCGTCCTTAGCATGCTCCCTGTGGGGGCCGCCGCGACGGCCGAGATGGAGCCATCCTGCCCCTTGACGAGCAACTGCAAACCCTCGACGGGCTCGACGGCCAGATCCGCCTCGGGCCCACCGACCCCGAGCGCGTCCCCGACGCCGACCATGCCGGGATGGCTCTTCGGCGCGCTGATGCGCCCTTTCTCATCCAGGCGCTTCTCGCGCAGCACCCTCACCCTGCCGGCGACCGGGACCTTTCCCAACTCCTCGAGAAATGCCTCCGTGGCGAGCGTGTAGGCACGCTCCGAGTCTCCCGACCCTTCGAGCCGCGCCACCTGCAAGGCGACCTGCTCTGTCACGGCGGCGTATTCCACGGCGGCCGAAGCTATAGATCCCGAGTGGGAATCGGTAAAACTAATGGGCACTCACCGAACCTCCATACCCACAGAGATGGACCGCACGCCACGGGCTTTTCTCGCGGCTGGGTCTGCGTCGAAACGGTGCTGGCTGGCCCCTTGCCCTAGGCTGGAACCAGCCTATCTGACCAGCATATTATACACCAGCAAGGGGACACCGACCACCGGCTCAGGGCGCCTTCTGCGCCACCGCCTCCCGCGCGAGCCCCAGAAGTCGGGAGTCGAGTTCGTCGCCCACGGGGTCGTTGTCACAGTACAAGACGGGCTTCCCCTCCTCGGCCCCCCGCCGCGTGACTACGTCCACGGCGGCCGCCTTTATCTCCGTAAGGTAGGCCTCGACACCGCCCATCGCATCGAGGTCCTCCGCCAGCCGCGTCCTGTCGGAGAGGTTGCCCGACGCGGCGACCACCTCGCAGCCGTAGTGTTCTTCGAGATGCCTGCCGAGCTTGTCGAGCACGGCGGGCGGCGCCGTAGAGACGTAGCCGACCTTCAGCCCCCCTATCTCTCCCACGGGTCGCGGCCTGAATACCGTTGAAATCACGGGCAGGTCAGGCCGCACCTTGGCTATGGCCTCGACCAGACCGGCGACCTTCTCGGGACTCGCCATGGGTTCCTCGCTCATGGTGAGGAGAACCAGGTCGGAGAGGAGGAGGCGGTAGGTCCCGAGGAAACCCACGATGTAATCGGGGTCCTGGTGGGCCCCGGCGACGAGCACTCGCCTTTCGACCCGCACGGGTGGCATCGCGGCGCCGGACCCGTCGAAGACCGTCACGAGGGTGTCGAGGCCGTTGGCGATGCCGGCGCCCTCCAGCACGTTCGAGACGAAGGGCTCGCCGGCGAGGCCGCCGCCGCACCTGCGGCATCCAATGGTGGTGACCCTGCTCAGTGCCGCCGTCTCGTAGTAGTCGCTGGCGGCGTGCGCCCCGCGGGCGAGGGCCTCCAGGAGATACTCGCTCCCGACCTCCAGTTTGTGGCCTTCGATCACCTCGGGGTGAGGCGGTCCGCCGCGGCCCATCGAGACCACGCCAGGATCGAAGCCTTCCCCGGCGAGCAGGCGTGCCAGGTAGCCGGCGACCGCCGTCTTACCCACCCGCTTTCCGGTCCCGATGACGGCCAGAGAAGGCTTGGTCGAGACGGCATGGAGCCCAGGCGGCCTGAGCTCGAAGTCGCTGCCGAGGTAGCGTGCCCCCGCGTGCAGGGCGAGCGAAGCTATTTTCATCCGCTCCTTGTAGCCGATCACCGGCTCGTCGGAGAGGTCGACGACGACCTCCACGTCGTATCGTGAGAGTGCCTGCTCCACAGCCGAGACGGGGTCTTCTCCCTTGACCAGGGGAACGCCGTAGTCGGCTCCGCCTTTGATCTTCTCGGTTCCGCCGAGGAAGGCCGCAGCAATGCCTTCGGCACCTAGAGACTCTTCCACGCTGTGCATCGCGTCGAGAACGACGGGAGGGTAGTGCTCGCCGTCGATCAGGAAGAGGGTTCGCACAGAGTTCTAGCTTATCGTCCGATGTTGACGGTCGCCCGGACGGCCGTCGCTCTGGACCTCCTCGTAGTGCTGGTACTGGCGGGTCGCCGCGTCGAAATCGACTATAAGCTCCCTGTCCTTGAACGGGTACTTGCGGAAGACCCGCACCCGACCGTCCTCTATCTCTATGATGTTGTAGCAGGGACGCGTGTTGCCCCTCAGGCGCGTGGTCGAGGCGGTCCCGGCGTTGACGATGAACATGTCCTCCAGCCGCCAGGAGTAGGGCACGTGCTTGTGGCCCGAGAGGACCAGGTCGACCTTCGTGTCGGCGAGCAGCTCCAGCACGTCCCCCGCGTCGTAGATAATGTTGCGCTCCCTTCCCGTGCCAGGGATCGGGATCAGGTGGTGGTGGATGACGAAGATCTTGAGCTTCTCGTCGTCCCCTGAGAAGGTATCGTAGATGAACTCGTAGTGCTCGCGCCCCACCCTCCCGTCGTCCAGATCCGGCTCAGAGGAATCGACACCGACCATGACGGCTTCTTCGAAGTCCATGATCGAGTATCGTTCACCGAAGAGGCGTTCGAAGTGGATGTAGCCGACGTTGCGCGAATCGTGGTTGCCTGGGATGACCATTACCCGCTCGCACCTGACGCGCCTGAGGTACTCGGCAGCCTCCTCGAACTCCTGGCGGTAACCCGCGTCCGTGAGGTCACCGGAGACCACGACGGCCGTGGGATCCAGATCGTTTATCTCCAGGATGGAGCGTTCCAGCAGGTCGGGGATAAAGTAGGGACTTCCGCAGTGGATGTCGCTGATCTGGCAGATAACCATCCGACCCTGCGTGCCCATTAGCTCCCCGATCTGATCTTCTGGAAACGCCGGAAAAAGTATAGCAGAGTGGCCTGTCGGCCTTACATTTTCTCCGGCGCGTTCACGCCTAGCAGGCCGAGACCGCTGCGCAGAACGGTCTTGGTGGCGGCGCACAGGGCGAGGCGGCGGGCGCGAACGTCCGCGTCGTCCACGAGGACGCGGTGGACGGTGTAGAACTGGTGGAAGCGCGTGGCGAGGGTCTCTAGGTAGGTAGGGACGGGGTGTACCTCCCGCCTGGCGGCGCAGTTCTCGACAACGCGGGGGAAGTCAAGTAGCTCCAGTACGAGCAGACGTTCCTCGGGCGCGAGGTCTCCAGCCGGGATCTCACCCGAGTCGTCGGGGCTCATCCCGGCCCGCTCGAAGATACTGGAGATGCGGGCGTGGGCGTATTGCACGTAGAAGACGGGGTTTTCGTCTGACTGCTTTATGGCGAGGTCGAGGTCGAAGTTCATCTCCGTCTTGTGCGAGGAGCGCACGTAGAAATAGCGCGCAACGTCCTCCCCCACTTCGTCGAGCAGCTCGTCGAGGGTAACGATGTTGCCGGCCCGCTTGCTGAACTTGACCTGCTCGCCCTCCCGCACGAGTTTCACGAGCCTTACCAGCTCCACGTCCAGGAACTCCCTGGGCAACCCGAGTGCGACGAGGCCGGCCCTGAGGCGCGGCGGGTAGCCTGCGTGGTCCGCGCCGAGCACGTTGACGGCGGTCCTGTAACCCCTCTCCCACTTGTCGCGGTGGTAGGCGAGGTCGGGGGCCATGTACGTGTACGACCCGTCGCTCTTGACGATCACCCTGTCTTTGTCGTCCCCGTACCTGGACGTGGCGAGCCATATGGCGCCTTCACTCTCGTACACGTTGTCGCTTTCGGCGAGCTCCTGGATGGCTAGTTTCACCGCGCCCGATTCGTAGACGCTTTTCTCGTTGAAGAAGGTGTCGAAGCGAACCCGCACACGGGCCAGCGTGCGCTTGATGTCGTCCATGCACCAGCGGGTCGCGAACGCGGTGATCTCGCGCAAGGCCTCCTCGCCATCCATCTCCAGCAGGCGACTGCCGTGCTTTTCTGCGATGTCCTTCGCTATCTCCTCCGTGTAATCGCCCCGATAGAGGGCGTCCGAGTCGGAGACCGGCCACTGCTCCCCGAATAGTCCCGCGTAGCGCACGGCAACCGACTCGCCGAACAGCCTTACCTGGTTCCCGCCGTCGTTGAAGTAGTATTCTCGTGAAATGTTTCGTCCGGCAAATTCCATGATCCTGGCCAGCGAGTCGCCGTAGGCGGCGTGCCGACCGTGCGCCACGGTCATCGGCCCCGTCGGGTTAGCGCTGACGAACTCGAGCAAAACCGGGTCCCCCGTCGCCTCCCGCCGCCCATACGCATCACCCTCGCCGAGCAGAGCGCCGACCTCGTCCCAGAGCGCCTCCTCGGACAGTCTGAAGTTGACGAACCCCGGTCCGGCGATCCCGGCCTCCCGCACGAATGGCGCGTCCAACGCCCCAACGAGGTTCTCCGCGACCTCCCGCGGGTTCTGCCGGAAAACCTTGGCGTTGGCGAGGGCCACGTTCGTCGCGAAATCGCCGTGGCCCGGGTCGTTGGGCCGCTCGACGTGAACACCGTCGAGCTCGATCCCATAAGCCTTTTGCACAGCCTTCCGAACGGCGCCGGCCAAACGCTCCTCGAAACTCACGCCCCGCCCCCGAGCAGGTCGTCCAGAAGCCGCCTGTTGGCCTCGGCGATCCGGAGCGTCTCATCCCTGTCGTACTCGAAGCGAACCTCGAAAACGTCCCCCGCAGAGACCTCCTCGGGCAGCAACTCGCGCGGCACATCAAAACTTCTCCGCCCATCGGGGTAGAGCAAGAGCACCGCCCAACCGTTGTCCTCGAACCTGTCTATCTGCACACGCATATATGTGTATGTTAGCACTTCAGCAAGTCAGCACTTCAGCATTTCAGGGAGGGCATGTCCACCCGAACGACCGCCCGCAAAACGCAACCCTTCTCGTGGCACATCCTTTCACAGGAGTAGGTGCTAGAACCAGAGTGTATGCTGAAATACTTCGTGGCGAAGCGGAGCTACCAGTGGTATTTCTCGTTGCGGGTTATTTTGGATGCGCGGTAGATCTGTTCGAGGAGGACTATTCTGGCCAGGGCGTGAGGGAGCGTGATCTCACCTAGGGAGAGGAGCACTTTGGAACTCTTTAGTACTTTGGGGGAGAGACCTAGGGGGCCACCGATTATGAAGGCCACGTGGCTGCTGCCCGAGAGGCCGAGGTCTTCCAGCTTCTTCGCAAGACCTTCCGATGAGTGTTGTTTGCCGCTCTCTCTGTCGAGGGAGATCACGTACGCGTCGGTCGGGAGGCGAGCGAGGATACGGTTTCCTTCTTTGGAGAGGACTTCTTCGCGCGGGCGGCGGTTTATGTCTTCTTCCGGGACCTCTATGATCTCTACCTGGAAGTAGCGGCGCAGTCGTCTTGCGTAATCGTCGGAGGCTTCGGCTGACCAGCCCTTCGGTTTTCCGACGCAGACGATGGTGCAACGACGGATCACTCGATGCTGAAGAGTTGTCCTGCCGAGCTCTTCTCGTCGTAGTGGTAGACGTGCTCGGGAGCCTGAATAGGAGTTCCTACTTCGATCCAGGGCGTGGGATGGCCGGCGATGGCCGCCCTGACCCTGACGCCGCCGTGGCCTGCCTCCCTGAGCGCGCCGTGCACAGCACCGCGGGCGCGCGTCGGGGAGTTGTTGGTCTTGGAGAGGTGGGCGAGGACGAGGTCCTTGAGGCCATAGGGAGCCAGAGCAATGGCGGCCTCGCCTGCTTGCTTGTTGGAGAGGTGTCCGTGCCGGGAGGCGATACGGCGCTTGAGGCTAGCAGAGTAAGGGCCGCGTCTCAGCCACTCGTGGTCGTGGTTCGCTTCGAGGACGACGGCCTCGGCCCCGCGCATGCACCGCAGCACCTCGACGCCGGCCTCCCCAAGGTCCGTGGCCATCGCAACCGAGCTCGTCCCGTCGGAGATCCTTAGCCCGTAGGTCTGCGAGTCGTGCGGGACCTCGAAGAAGGTCGCCGTGAGACCGCCGACGCTGCATTCTGCTCCCGGAAATACGGTACTCGCGCCTAACGATTCGCCGACGCCGGGAGCGGCGAATACCTTTATGCCACGGTCACGGATGAGGGAGCGAACGCCGCAGGTGTGGTCGGAGTGCCCGTGGGTGAGGAGAACTGCCTGCACGTCGCCCAGGTTTCTTCCGACGCGGGCGAGCAGGGCCTCTATGCGTCGACGCGAGAGGCCGGCGTCCACCAGGAGGCCGCCCGAGCCCGTCTCCATGTAGGTCGCGTTGCCCGAGCTTCCGCTCGAGAGAACACTTAGCCGCAAATCCGTCCTCTATCAGGTCGAGAATAGCGATCCAAAAGGGCGCACTATGCCCCGTCCAGATCTTAGCACGGGCAAATCATGCGCTCTTCTCTACCAGCTCCCCCTGTACCTTAAGGCGTTGCTTGTAGCCCGGCAGGGTGCAGGTCTTTAGGGAAACCATAGTACCTGGCTCGCCTCGAGCTGATCCGAGAGTCCGCGATTGCCGTAGAATCTGGGTATGGCCAACCGGGGACGACAATACCTGATCCTCGCTGATGAGGACCTGATCTCGCTCGTAGAAGCTTCGGACGCCGAGGCGTTCGCCACCCTCTACGACCGCCACAGCCGCGCCGCCTTCTCCCTGTCTTACAGGATGATGGGCGACCGCCAGGCGGCAGAAGACCTCGCCCAGGATGCCTTCCTGAAGGTCTGGCGCAGCGCGGGCAGCTACCGCGCCGAACGCGGCAGCGTGCGGACCTGGATTCTCTCCATCGTTCATAACCGTGGTATAGACCAGTTGCGCTCACAAGCGAGCCGGCGCAGGACACAGGACAAGGTCGAGGCCACTGCCCCCCGTTCCCAGCCGAGCGAGGCCTTTGCGGAGACGTGGCGCAACTCGCAGCGCGACCAGGTCAGGGAGGCGCTGAACACGCTGCCTTCCGAGCAGCTAAAGATACTGGAGTTTGCGTACTTTTCGGGGTATACACATGTAGAGATATCCGACCTGCTCGGATTACCGTTGGGGACGGTCAAGGGCAGGATGCGGTTGGGGTTGAAGAAGATCAGGGACTATTTCGAATCCAAGGGCTCGGCGGTACCGAGATGAGCGAGATGAACAACGAGCGCTTCGACGACCTCAAGGACGCCTACGTCCTCGACGCCCTGCCCGAGGAGGAGAGGCGCAGCTTCGAGGAATACCTGGCGGCCCACCCCGAGCGCCAGGCCGAAATCGACGAGCTGGGCGCGGTCGCCGGCCTGCTGGCCTTCGCCCCGGACGAGCAAGAACCTCCGCCGGAGCTCCGCGACAGGGTCATGCGGGTGGTCGAGGCCGAGGCGGCGCCCGTAGCCAGGTCATCGGAAGAGCGTCCGGGTGCGTTCGCCAGGTTCCTTGGGAATGTCGGGGGTCGGGGGCTTGCCCTGGGCGCCGCCTCGGCCTTGCTCCTGGTCGGCCTGCTCTCCTGGAACTTGCTTTTGCAGAATCAGGTAGAAGACTTGCAGGGCCAGGTCCAGAGCGCGCAGGGTCAGGTGGACGACCTGCAGGCCCAGGTTCGGAACGCGCAGTCCCAGCAGACCCAGACGGTCCGGCTGAGCGGGACGTGGGTGGATCAGGGGGCCAACGCCGAGGTGGCTTCCATAGACCAAGACAGGATTATCCTGGTGGCGGACAATCTGCCCTCCGTGCCCGAAGGGCAGACGTGTCAGATCTGGGTGATCAAAGGCGACGTGCCAGAGTCCAGCGGCCTCTTCCAGCCCGGCGGCAAAGAGACGGCGGCACCGATCACGACCCCCATAAAGAAGGGCGACACGATAGCTGTGACCGTCGAGCCCGCGGGAGGCTCGGAACAGCCGACGAGCGACCCTGTGCTATCCGCCGAGTTGTAAGACGGTTCGTCGTTGGGCGGCTCGCGAAACGTCCCGCAGGGCAACGCGCTCTCGGGTACTTCCGCGGGCGTTTATTTTTCGCGGGCAGGGGTAGTACTAGCTCAGTTAGGTCATGGACAGGACAAAGGAGGAGACATGTCCGTAGCCAGGGTCACCGAGTTGAGCGCCACCTCGGAGACGAGTTTCGATGACGCCATAAAGGAGGCCGTGGCCCGCGCCACGTCGACGCTGCGCGGGATCGAGGGAGCCTGGATCAAGGATCAGAACGTCCTGATCGAAGACGGCAACATCACCGGCTACAAGGTAAACATCGAGGTAACATTCGTCCTGGAATCCTAGAGACGGAAACCACGCTCGACGATACGCCCCGGTTTTCTGGCCGGGGCTTTGTTTTGCGACGGTCCCGGCGACCACGAACCACACGTTGCGGCTCGCGAGCCTCCCGGACAAACGGCCCGGCGCACACGCCTACTCCCTCACAGACGAAGACTGGCGGGCGCTGCTCGGGGTCTCGACGGCAGGGACGCCGACGTGATAGTCGAAGCCAAGGGCAAGGAACGCGCGCTCCCCGCCCTCGGCGTAAAGATCGGGTAACATCCTGGCATTCTAGAAGGGAGGGCGGCATGCACGAGAACCCTGACAGGCAGGAGATAAGGGACCTCCTCATCCGCGCGCGCACGATCGCGGTCGTCGGTCTCTCCGACAGGCCGTACCGCACGAGCCACACGATCGCGGCCGCGATGCAAGATGCCGGGTACAAGATCTTCCCCGTCAACCCCAACCTCCGTGGTCCGGTCCTCGGCGAAGAGCCCTACGAGCGAGTCGAAGATATACCAGCGACGGTCGATATAGTGGACGTATTCAGGCGCAGCGAGAAGGTATTGTCCGTCGCCAAAGACGCCGTGGCAGCGGGCGCGAAGGTCCTCTGGATGCAATCCGGCGTCATCAACGAAGAGGCCGCAGCCTACGCCAGAGAGCAAGGCCTCACCGTAGTCATGGACCGCTGCATAAAGGTCGATCATGCGAGGCTGGCACGAAATTAGCTGGTCAGCACTTCAGCATCTCAGCTTGTCAGCCCCGTCTCGCGAGAGCTTCGCGTGATGGCTATAGAGATGCCCGTAGCATGATCGAGTTGCTGAAAGGCGCGAAACGCCGCGCTGAAGTGCTGAAATGCTGAAATGCTGAAATGCTTTTTCTACGGTACGCTCAAGCGTGGTGGGCGCAACCACGAGCGTTATTGCGGCGGCGCTTTGCGTGTCGAAGATGCGTGGGTACGCGGTGAGTTGTACGATCTTCCGCTTTTCGGCTATCCCGCGCTGGTCGTTCCAGGGGGGTCGATTCACGCCTTCGGCACGGGCGAATTTGTGGGGGACGCCGAAAAGCAGGAGCGCCTGAGCCGCGGGAGTCTGGCGCTTGTCGAAGGCCCTCGGGTCTTCGGGGAGGTCTTTTCCTTCGACGATCCGGCGTCGCGCCTGCCGGCGATCGACGGCCTTGAGGGATTCGACCCCGCTGATGTGTCGAGCCCTTACCGGCGCGTGCTGCTGCCGGTCGAGACGGCCGCGGGTTCGGCCCTCCTAGCGTGGGCCTATGTGGTCGAGGAATCTTCCGGGGTGTACTTACCGGAAGGAGTCTGGCCGCCCTAACGGCGGGACGTTTTTTGGGCGGTTCGCGAACCGCCCCTACGGGTTCTGGTTGTCCGGGGCGTCTTCTTCGATGATTTCCTCGCGGATCACGCGGCGGCGGATCTTGGTGCGTCCGCCCTCGCGGAAGGTCTCGGTCTCTTCGGTCTCCCGTGTGGTTGGCGCGGTTCCGGACGGATCTTCGGTGGAAGAGATCGCATCTCCGAAGGCTGAACCGGTTCCCGAAGATTCCCTCGACTCCTCGGGCGCGTTCTCATGACCTTCGGTGGCTGGTTCTGCGCTTTCCTCGGAGCCTATGGAGGAATGGTTTTCGTATTCTCTGGTGTCGTCTTCGGTGTCGTCGGTATCCGAGTACGTGGCGTAGCCGCCTTCGGGGGTGCCGAGCGATTCGAGGCCGAAGTAGCTACGGATACGGTCCTCGTAGTCGGGGGTGATGTCCTCGTCGTCGTCGAAGCTGGGTGCGCTCTTTACGTGATCCTTGGTGTCGGAGACCTCCATGCTTCTCTCACTCTCGTTCACGCGGACGATGTCCATCGGGATCAGGGTAGATCTCATGCCGAAGAAACCCATCTTGACGCCGATGTATTCTTCGTGGTCCTCCTCGTCTATGAAGAGGTCGTCGACCTTCCCGATCCTCTGCCCCTGGTTGTCATAGACCTTGTAGTCCTCGTACTTCTCCTCTAGCTCCCTCAGCCTGTCTTCGTTCGCCACTTTTCCTCCTCCGTATACCCTCGGCTAATAAGGACCTCGGTACCCTCGCCGGTGCCACGGGTAAACATGAGAAATCGCAAGAATTATGCGATGGGGCGGCTTGCTAGACTACCAGGAAGGCTCGGCGTTCGAAAGGTAGGGATTTGGATAGCGTTGCAATGCAAAACGCAAGGATTCTATCCGTGGACGTGGGCTCCTCCTCGGTGAGAGCCGGGTTCTACGACGGATCGGGCGAAGAGTTGGAGGGCACCGGGGTCAAGCTAGACTACGAGTTCGAGTATACCCCCGACGGCGGAGCCGCCAAAGACGCCGACGAGCTTCTCGACCTCGTCGCCCACGCCATAGACGGCGCCCTCTTTAGGGCGGAGGCCACGGAGGTCTCCGGCGTCACCATGAGCACCTTCTGGCACTCCGTCCTCGGCGTGGACCGGGACGGCCGCCCCACTACCTCCGTCCTGACATGGGCAGACCGCCGCGCGGCAGGGTCCGCCGCCGAGCTGAGAGAGAGGGTTGACGAGAGGGCCTACCACCGGCGCACGGGATGCGTGCTCCACTCCAGCTACTGGCCGGCGAAACTCCTGTGGTCGAAACAGGCTATGTCAGACGCTTTCGAGAGCGCCAAGCATTGGGTCTCCCCCGCCGACTACTTCTACGCCCGTTTCTTCGGCGAGCCGTACAGGGTGGGCACTTCGATGGCCTCGGCCACGGGCCTCTTCGACCAGAACGAGAAGCGCTGGGACCGTGAGATTCTGGAGGCCCTGCCCGTAGAAGGGGCGCAGCTTTCTTCTGTCTCGGACGAGCCCTGGCGCGGCCTTGGCGGGGAGTGGAAAGAGCGGTGGCCGCCCTTGCGGGACGTGCCCTGGTTTCCCGCGGCGGGCGACGGCGCCTGCTCCAACGTCGGGAGCGGTTGCACGGGGAGCGACCGGCTGGCGCTCATGGTCGGGACGAGCGGTGCGATGCGGGTGCTGTGGAAGGCCGATTCCGTCGAGATACCCGAAGGTCCCTGGTGCTACCGCTCCGACGCCAACCATTACGTTATGGGCGGCGCGCTCTCCGACGGGGGGAACCTGATCGAGTGGCTGCGCAACACGCTGCGCCTCCCCGACCCGGAAGTGACGGAAAAACTGCTCTCCGAAATGGAACCCGACTCGCACGGCCTCACGTTCCTGCCCCTGCTCGCAGGGGAGCGGGGACCGGGATGGGCCGACCTGGCCAACGGGACCATCGCCGGCCTTTCGATGAGCAGCAAACCCGTCGAGATCCTACGCGCGGCGATGGAGGCCGTCGCCTACAGGTTCGCCATCATAGCGGAGATGCTGGAAACCGACTCGCCCAAAAACAAGGAGGTCATCGCCAGCGGCGGGGGCCTCCTCCACTCGCCGACGTGGACCCGGATCATGGCAGACACTCTAGGCAAACCCGTTACCGTCTCGGGCGTGAAAGAAGCCTCCAGCAGGGGCGCCGCCCTGATAGCCCTGGAAGCGCTCGGAGGTCCAAAAGTAGAAGAAGCCGAAGTACCGCTCGGCGAGACCTTCGACCCCGACCCCTACCGCCACGAGACCTACCGCAAGGCCCTAAAACGCCAGCGCGAACTGTACGAAGCGGTGCTTGGCGGCTCGTAGTGCCTCCAGCACTTCAGCTAGTCAGCAGTTCAGCGATGGTCAAGGGCGTTACTCATGTGCAGTCATCAAGCCAGGGTTCAAACGGACAGAAACAGCGGCCAGCCGCCGAGAAACTGACGGCTGACCGGCTGAAGTGCTGCTTAGCGCTTGTCCATTGGTACGTAGTCTACGTCGCGGGGGCCTGTGTAGATCTGGCGTGGGCGGGCGATCTTGAGCTCTGGGTCGTTGATCATCTCCATCCACTGCGCCATCCAGCCTGAGGTGCGGGGTATGGCGAACATGACGGTGAAGGCGTCGGTGGGTATGCCGAGGGCCTCGTAGATCAGGCCGGAGTAGAAGTCTACGTTGGGGTAGAGCTTGCGGCTGGTGAAGTACTCGTCGTCGAGCGCGCGCTTCTCGAGCTCGATGGCGATGTCCAGGAGCGGGCTCTCCTTGTTGGTCGCCTCAAGCACCTCATCGACGTGGCCGCGGATGATCCTGGCCCGCGGATCGTAGTTCTTGTAGACTCTGTGGCCGAAGCCCATGAGCCGCTCGTCGCCCTGCTTGACGCCCTCCAAAAAGTCGGGGATGTTGTCCATGCCGCCTATGCGCTGCAGCATCCGCAACACGGCCACGTTGGCCCCGCCGTGCAGCGGGCCGTAGAGCCCGGCGCAGCCGGCCGCTATGGCCGAGAAGGGATCGACCCTGGATGACCCTACGACCCTGACGGCCGCCGCTGAACAGTTCTGCTCGTGGTCGGCGTGCAAGATGAAGAGCACGTCGAGCGCCTTCTCCAGGCGCGGGTCGGGCTCGTACTTGGGCTCGGCCATCTTGAAGAGCATGGAGAGGAAGTTCCCAGCATAAGACAGGTCGTTGTCAGGGTACACGTAGGGCAGCCCGAGGCTGTGACGGTAAGAAAACGCGGCGAGGGTCGGCATTTTGGCGATGAGCCGCACCGCGGAGACGTGCCGCTGGTACTCGTCGTCGATGTCGTTGGCCTCGGGGTAGAAGGTGGAGAGGGCGCTCACGGAAGCCTGCAACATCCCCATCGGGTTCGCGTCGTGGCGAAAACCGTTCATGAAGTTCTTGATGTTCTCGTGAACGTAGGTGTGGTGGGTTATGTCGTAGGTCCAGCGGTCGAGCTGCTCCTCGGTAGGAAGACTGCCGTAGTTCAGCAAATAGGCAACTTCGAGGTAGGAGGATTGCTCGCATAGCTGCTCGATGGGGATGCCCCTATGCTCCAGGATGCCCTTCTCCCCGTCGATGTAGGTTATGGCGCTCCTGCAACTCGCCGTGTTCGAGTAACCGGGGTCGTAGGTCATCAGACCGAAGTCTTGTTCGTCGACCTTTATCTGCCTGAAGTCCATCGCCCGGACCGTGCCGTCCTCGATCTCGACCTCGTAGCTCTCGCCCGTACGGTTGTCCACGACCGATAGGCTCTCTACCCCCGTGGCCGTAGGACCCAGCCCGTTGCCCACGCTCTGCGACTCCTCAGTCAACCTGTGCCCCTTTCTGTTACACGTTCGCTAATTATATATGCCCGTGCCACATATGTGTCTGAATCTATTCGCCCTTCGAGATGCGGGTATTATCGCCCACGGGCGGGCAAACGAAAAGCGACTGCCTGGATAGGCCGCACTCGGGGGCGAAACCTTGGGGCGACGGAGGCGTATACGCGGTTAGCCACGAGAGGAGTCTGCATGAAGGTTGACGCGACGAACTACGGCATACAGCGCGAGTACGATGCGCAGATTAGTACGCCGGCTCCCGGCGTGATGAGCCTCGAAGGCGAGCGGGCGTGGTCGGTGGTGGCCCATCTCACTACGTTCCTAAACATATTCACGGGGTTTCTGGGACCTGTTGCGGCGTTTGTGATCTGGGCTGTCTACAGGGACGACTCGCCGACGGTGGCGGCCCACGCGATGAGGTCGGTCGTCTACCAGCTTGTGTGGCTGACCGCGATCGTCGTCGGCTGGACGGTCACGGTCGCGCTCATGGCGGTCCTCGTCGGGTTCCTGCTCGTGCCCGTCATGCTCCTCGCGACGCTCGGGCCCCTCGTGCAGGCCTCGTACGAGGCGTATTTGGCGTACAGGGGCGCGGGAAGGCGTTACGTGTAGGGGGGCGCTTCGCGAAGCGCCCCTACAGGTTGTGTTCTAGCCTAGCGTGTCTGCGAGTGCTTCGATGTCCAGGTCGTCGGGATCGACGATGGGCGGATCTGGCAGGGCTTGTGGCGGCGGGTATTTCTGGCCGATGCCGCAGTCGAAGACTACGACCTCTTCGTCGCGGGCGAGGTCTCCCCTTTCGCGTAGCGCGGGGACGGCGGCTAGGGCTGCGGCGGACTCGGGGCTGACGTAGCCGGCTCCCAGGCCTCCGGCGAAGGTTTGCATCTCGGAGATGGCGTCTTCGGCTACCGTGATGGCGGTGCCTCCCGATTCTCTCAGGGCATCCAGGATCAGGAAGTCTCCTACCGCCGAAGGAACTCTGATGCCGGAAGCGCGGGTGGTGGCGTTTTGCCAGGGTTCTGCGAAACGTTCTCCTCGCTGGAAAGACCTTACGATGGGGGCGCAACCTTCGGATTGCACGCTCACCATCCTGGGGCGGTAGGCCCCGATCAGGCCCAGCGCTTCGAGCTCGTCGAAGGCCTTCCACATGCCGACGAGGCCCGTCCCCCCGCCCGTCGGGTAGACGATCACGTCGGGAAGGCGCCAGTCGTGCTGTTCGGCCAGTTCGAAGCCCATGGTTTTCTTGCCTTCGAGACGGTAGGGCTCTTTGAGAGTGCTTACGTCAAAGGCGCCGATTTTGTCTGCTAGGGCGGCCGAGATCCTGCCGCAGTCGGAGATCAGGCCTCGCACCAGGATCAGTCGCGCCCCCATAGCGAGGACCTCCTGCTGGTTGGCCGGCGTGGCGTCTACGGGCGTGAGCACGGTTACCCGCGCTCCTGCGGCCGCCCCGTAGGCGGCGAGCGCCCCTGCCGCGTTTCCGGCCGAAGGGGCTATGAACGAGGTCGCGCCCAGCTCTACGGCCCGCGAGACGGCGACGGCCATCCCCCTCGCCTTGAACGAGCCCGTCGGGTTGAGGCCTTCGGCCTTCGTGGCGAGGCGCGGAACGCCGAGCGCCTCTCCGAGCGCTGGTTGGGGTAGGAGCGGCGTGTCCCCTTCCCCCAGGTAGACGACGCGGTTCGGGTCCTGCACGGGCAGGAGTTCCTTCCAGCGCCACAGGCCGCCGTTGCGGCGCCGCGCCAGGATTTCGGGCGTCAGGGTGCCTGAGGCCTTCTCCATGTCGTAGCGGGCGAGGAGGGGACGGTCGTCGGCGGGATCCAGGCCCCTCAGTCGGTCGGCCGAGTAGCTTTCGCCTGAAAGTGCGCCCTCCAGATGCGTAAGCGTAGAACCGGTATGCTTCATATTGCCCCTTCTCACCGAACGCTGTCGGGGTAGCTAGGCCGATCCACCAAGTGCCTCCGCATGGTGCCGCACATGGTCGTCCATGAAGGTGGAAATGAAGTAGTAGTTGTGGTCGTAGCCTTGGCGCCACCGCAACGTCAGCGACTGTCCAGCGTCCTTGCAAGCCTCCTCGAGCGTTTCCGGGTAGAGTTGCTCGTCGAGGAACTCGTCAGCGGTCCCCTGGTCTACGAGTATATTTCGCCCGTCCTCGAAGGGCCGCCGGCGCACCAGTTCGCTGGCGTCGTGCTCGCGCCACAGGCTCTCGTCGGTCCCGAGGTATCCAGGGAACGCCTTCTTCCCCCAGGGAGCCCGCATCGGGGCCGAGACCGGGGCGAAGGCTGAGACCGAGGCGTAGAGCTCCTGGTTCTTGAGCGCCAGGGTAAGGGCGCCGTGTCCGCCCATGGAGTGGCCGAAGATGCCCCTGGCGCTGGAGGCGGGGAAGTGCTCCGCCACGACCTCGGGTAGCTCGCGCGTGACGTAGGTATCCATCTTGTAGTGTCGCGAGAAGGGTTCAGTGGTGGCGTCGAGGTAGAAGCTGGCGCCCGAGCCGAAGTCCCAGTCATCGTCCTCGCCTGGCAACCCCAGCCCGCGAGGGCTCGTGTCCGGCGCCACGAGCATCAAGCCGTGCTGCGCGGCGTAGCGTTGGGCCCCGCCCTTGATCATAAACGTCTCCTCCGTAGAGGTGAGCCCGGCGAGATAGTACAGAACCGGCCGCTCGGCGGCCTGCGGCGGAACAAAGACGGCGAACCGCATCTCGGCGTCGCAGGCTGAGGAGTGGTGCTCGCAGAACGATACCGTCCCGCCGAAGCAGGCGTGCTCGCCAATGATGTCGAGGTGTGTCATAGCCCCTTTCCCGATCTCTAAGGCCTGTGGCGTGTAACCCGAAGGCTTCCCTAGAACTTCACCACGCTACGGATGGACTCGCCGCGGTGCATAAGGTCGAAGGCCGTGTTGATCTCCTCAAGCGGCATCGTGTGGGTTATGAGGTCGTCTATGTTGATCTTGCCCTCCATGTACCAGTCGACGATCCTGGGCACGTCCGTGCGGCCCCTCGCGCCGCCGAAGGCGCTGCCCTTCCACACCCTTCCAGTGACTAGCTGGAAGGGGCGTGTGGAGATCTCCTGTCCCGACCCGGCGACCCCGATGATCACCGAGACGCCCCAGCCCCTGTGGACGCACTCCAGGGCCTGGCGCATCACGTTCACGTTGCCAATGCACTCGAAGGAGTAGTCCGCCCCGCCGCCGGTCAGGTCGATCAGGTGCGGGACCAGGTCGCCCTCTACCTCGTTCGGGTTGACGAAGTGCGTCATGCCGAACTTTTCGGCGAGGTCCCTCTTCGCGGGGTTGATGTCGACGCCGACGATCCTGTCAGCCCCTACCATCTTCGCGCCCTGGACCACGTTTAGGCCTATACCGCCAAGGCCGAAGACGACCACGTTCGCGCCCGGCTCGACCCTTGCGGTGTAGATCACGGCCCCTATCCCGGTCGTGACGCCGCAGCCGATGTAGCAGACCTTGTCGAAGGGGGCGTCATCGCGGATTTTGGCAACGGCTATCTCGGGGAGGACGGCGTGGGTGGCAAACGTCGAGGTGCCCATGTAGTGGTAGAGCGGCTCGCCGTTCAACGAGAGGCGGCTCGTGCCATCCGGCATCAGCCCCTTGCCCTGCGTGGCGCGGATCGCTGTGCACAGGTTCGTCTTGCGGCTAAGGCACGACTTGCACTGGCGGCATTCGGGAGTGTAGAGCGGGATCACGTGGTCCCCCTCGGCGACGCTCGTTACGCCGGGACCGACCTCGACCACGATCCCGGCCCCCTCGTGGCCGAGGACCGAAGGGAAGAGGCCCTCGGGATCTGCACCCGAGAGCGTAAACTCATCCGTGTGGCAGACGCCGGTGGCCCCGATCTCTACCAGCACCTCGCCCTCTTTGGGTCCCTCAAGTTCGACCGTCTCGATCCTCAACGGTTCGTTAGCCTCGAAGGCCACCGCCGCCTTTATATCCAAAGTTCCGCCCACCCTTCCAACTAGCCCGACTTCGGCCCCGTATGTTCGGGCCCACGTTCCCCAGGGTCAAGTCATCCCACAAACGGGCGCAGCCTCAACGATCGAAGACAGCGGCAACCGCTTCCAGATACTGCAGCGTTTCTTTTGTCGAAACCACGTCACCATACTTGGCGTCCACGTCGTAGAGGTTCGCCTCGTGGGCGTTGGGGTTTCGGTCGCCGACTGCCTCGCGGGGAACTACGGGCCTGAAGCCGAACTGCAGAGCATCAACTGCCGTAGCCCGCACGCAGCCCGAGGTCGAGGCGCCGGTGATGATGAGGGTGTCGACGCCGGCGGCGGTGAGGAGGCTGGAAAGGCCGGTGCCGAAGAAGCCGGAGGCGAAGAGCTTGTTGAGGACGGGCTCCGTTTCTCGGGGGGCTATGCGCGGGTCGATATCGGCCCAGCGCGTCCCGGCTTGCAGGGTTAGGAGCGCTGGGACCTTGTCTATGAAGGCGGCGGCCGTTAGCTTGTCCGACTCTCGGTAGGCGACGGTGGTGAAGACAACTGGTATATCCGCCTGTCGAGCTGCCTCCAGAAGCTTCTCTATCTCGGAGATCGGGCCTTCGAGGTCGCAGGCGAGCGGCGATTCTTGGTCGGTGAACCCCAGGGTCATGTCTATGACGACGAGGGCGGGACGGTTGCCGAAGCCGCCACGCCCGCCGAATCCTTCGATGTGCGCCGAGGTGTTATTCCCCATTCGCCCGCGCCTTGCCGAGCTCCCCGGAGAGCCACTCGTTGAACGCGCGGCGGGTCTCGGCGATCATGCGCCGCTGCTCTTCGAGCGGCGGGAGGTCTCCGTGGTCGAAGCCTGGCGCCTCCTCGCGACTGCCCCTTATTTCTTCGCGCTTCGAGTCCGTGGCCCCGCCGTCAACGGAGCCGTCTTCGGAGAGCACGACGCCATAGACGTCCTCGGCGGCCTCGGCGCTCAGGAGGCTCCAGCGCACGTCCTTGGCGACGGCTTCGGGGTCGCGTTCGAGTGGGTCTCCGACGCCGCCAGCGCCGGCGGTCTCGAAGACGAGGCGGTCGCCCTCGAAGACGGGCACGTCGCGGACCTTGGAGGGCATCTCGATCTCTTCGCCGTCGGCCCTGATGAGGGTCTTTTTGGAGGCGGCGCCGGGCTTGCCGCCGTCGACGCCGTAGGGGTAGGTGTGATGACGGTCGTCCTGGTAGGTGATGCGGCCGTCGGAGAGGAAGCGGTAGACCTTCTTGATGCCGCAGCCGCCGCGGAACTGGCCGGCGCCGCAGGAGTCCCTGCGGGCGGAGTACTCTTCCACGATCATGGGGTAGTACGTCTCCATGTACTCGGCGGGAACCGCCAAGAATTCGGGCCACCAGGAGTGCCCGTCCAAACCATCCTTGCCGGGGATGGCGGGTATGCCACCGTACAGTATCTCCATGGTCTGGAAAGGCTCTCCGTCCTCCTTGACGCCGGAGTAGACGAAGTTGGGGCTCGTCCCGTAGGAGCCAGAGACGTTGAAGCCGATGGCCTTGGCATAGACGGCACCGAGCACGTCGAACTGACGCGCCATCACGACGAGGCGGTTGCTCAGGGGCGCGGGTTCTCTTGGTCGCAAGACCGTGCCGTCGGGGATGTTGACCTTGATGATGTCCGCGTAGCCATCGTTGAACAGGATCGTGGGATCCACGGCGGAGATCAGGAACACCCCGGCGAACATCTGGAACATCTCTTTGTTGAGGAGGAAGTTGACGGGACCTGGGACCTGCTCATCCGTGCCGGTCCAGTCGAGGTGCAATTCATCGCCCTCGCGCCACATGGCGAGCCTGAGCTTTATGGGTCCGTTGCCAAGCCCGTCGTCGTCGGTGTAGTCCTCGAATTCGAAGCGCTCACCTTCCGGAATTAGCTGCCGGATCAAATTTATGATGCTAGTCCGGGTCCTGGCCAGAAGCGCGTCGCACGCCTCCAGGTACGTGTCCTTGCCGAAGCGGTCACAGATGTCCTTGACGCGCTGGGCGCCGGCTGCGGTTCCGGCGGCTATTGCCATCACGTCTGCGCGGGTCTCGCGCGGGGTGCGGGAGTTGTGGCAGAAGAAGCGCAGGACTTCTTCGTTGAGCTTGCCGGCGTCGTAGAGCTTGACCGGCGGCATCCTCACGCCCTCTTCGTAGATAGAACGGGCGTCGATGGGGATGGAACCCGCGGTCGAGCCGCCCACGTCCATGAGGTTGCCCCACTGCAGTGCGTAGCCTATGTGGTCGTCTTCGTAGAAGATGGGACGCACCAGCAGGATGTCGGGGAGATGCGACGTGCTCCCCTCCATCATGTAGGGGTCGTTGAGGGCTATCACGTCGCCGTCCTTGAGGTCCTCAACGGTGTAGGGGGAGTTGTCGAGGACGGTATCGACGGGGCTCCCGAACTGGCCGACGACCATGCGGCCTTTACGGTCCGCGATGAGCGGAAACTCGTCGGCCTGCTCGCGGATCACGGGGCTCACGGCGGTTGTGACGAGAACGCGGTCCATCTCGTGGCGGATGTTCTTCAGGGCGTTCTCGATGATGTCGAGGGTGACGTGGTCTATGTCGTGGTCCCTGACGAAGTCCGGCTCGGCCTGCAGCACCATCTCTTATCCCTCCTCGATCAGGATGTTCCCGAAGCGGTCCACGGCGCCCGCGAAACCCGGCTCGATAATCGTCGTGGTGTCGTTCTGCACGACGACGGCGGGTCCTGTGACCGTGTTTCCGGGCCTCAGCTTTCCACGGTCGTAGATCGAGGTCTCCACCCACCCGCCGTCGAAGAAGACCCGCTCGTTGCGCGTGATGGCTCCCGAGGCGTCTTCTCCTGCCCCGTCTTCGCTCTCCAGCAGGCTTACGCCCTTGATGGTGCCCCGTCCGACGACGCGGACCGTGGCTATCTCTAACGGCGAGTCAGGCAGGTCGAAGTTGTAGCGTTGCCTGTGCGCCTCCTCGAAGCGCTCGCGCAGGAAGGCGCTGTCGCCGTCCCCGAGCTCCTCCAGCTCGAACGAGCATGGGATCTGGATGTTCTGCAGGTAGTAGCGGCAGTCGGCGTACAGGTCGAACCGCTTGTTCTCTTCCGAGACCCCTTCGCCTTCCAGCCACTCGTCGGCCTGCGAGATCAAACCTTCCACGGTCTCTTTCAGTTCGGAGGCCTGGGTCTCTTCGGCCACGCGGAGGTAGGTTTCGGGGAACTCGTTCTGGATGTCTGAGGTGAGGAAGCCGAACGCGCTCATCACGCCGGGGGTCGGTGGGACTATCACCGAGCGGGACCTGATCAGCCGCCCGAGAGAGTTCGCGTGCATGGGACCGGCCCCGCCGAAGGCGACGAGCCCGAAGTTCCTGGGGTCGTGCCCGCGCTCGACGCTGACGACGCGAAGGGCGGCGTGCATGTTCTCGTTGACGATCTCCAGGATGGCCTCGGCCGCCTCTTCGACCCCCATCCCGAGCTGCTCGGCGATCCTCCCCAGAACCTCGCGCGCGGCCTCCTCGTCCATCTCCAGCGTGCCGCCGAGCGCGACGCCCGGCGGGATGCGGTGCAGGACGACGTTGGCGTCGGTCACCGTCGGCTTCTCGCCGCCGCGCCCGTAGGCCGCGGGTCCTGGGTCGGCGCCGGCGCTCGCCGGTCCGACCTGCAGGGCGCCACTAGCCGAGACGAACGCTATAGAGCCGCCGCCAGCCCCGACACTGTGCACGTCAACGGCGGGGGATTTGAACTGGAAGTACCCGAGCTGGATGTCTCGCCTGACGGGCGTCTCGCCGTCTCGGCAGAGCGAAACATCCGTGGATGTTCCGCCCATATCGAAGGTAAGGACATCAGGAACCCCGATCTCACGCGCCAGATACGCCGAGCCGGTAACACCGCCGGAGGGTCCCGAAAGGGCTATCTGGATCGGGCTCTGTGCCACCGCCTCCGTGCTCATCGCCCCGCCGTCGGAGCGCACGATGGAGAGCGCCCCGCCGAACCGCTTCTCGTCGATGGACCCCTCGAAGTTCCTCATGTAAAGCATGGTGCGCGGCTGCACGGCGGTGTTGACGACGGTCGTCAGCGTCCGCTCGTATTCGCCGTACTCCTGGCCGATGTCTGCGGATATAGAGACTGACAACTCCGGATGTGCCTCGCGCACGATGTCTCTCGCGCGCCGCTCGTGCGCGGGGTTGACGTACGAGTTCAGGAAACCGATGGCGAGCGACTCGACGCCGCGGTCGACCAGCCTGTCAACCGCCGCGCGCACTTCGTCCTCGTCTAGCTCTTCTAGCACGTCGCCGGATGCGGTGATGCGTTCCGGGATGCCGACGGTATCTGTCGGGTCGGCGGGAGGGTCCGGTTTCTGGAGGGCCATCCAGCCGTACAGGGGTCCCGGCGTCCAGGCGCGGGCGAGGTGCAAAATTTGTTCGTGCCCCTTCGTGGTAAGGAGGCCGACCCTGGAGCCGGTGTTGGTCAGGATCATGTTCGTAACCACGGTCGTACCGTGAAAGAACAGGTGCAGGTCGGGAAAAGAGATCCCGACCTTCTCGCATACCGCCTCTATACCCTCGACCACCCCCCTGGACGGGTCCTCCGGCGTCGAGAGCACCTTGCCCTCGGTCAGACCGCCGGTCTCTTCATCGAAAACGAGCACGTCGGTGAACGTCCCCCCGACATCGACCGCAACGTTGTACATGGTCGCTCCCTTCCTAAGCTTGTCAGCACTTCAGCTAGTCAGCATTTCAGCACTTTCCGTTTCGTCCTTGCCGTTTGCGAGGCACCGACATTTGAGCGCTTGAAGTCGGCGCTCGCGGCGAAGCCCCGGGACGACTTCCTGGCATGCTGACTAGCTGAAGTGCTGAGAGGCTTGTCAAAAATTTCCCGCCTTGTAGAGTTGTCCGGGTAGTTCTTTTTCTAGTTGCTGCGCCAGCCAGGAGGCCACTTCTATAAGGGCGTCGAGGTCTATGCCTGTTTCGTAGCCCATGCCGTGCAGGAGGTAGATGAGGTCTTCTGTGGCGATGTTGCCTGTGGCGCGGGGGGCGAAGGGGCAGCCGCCGGTGCCGCCCACGGAGGCGTCCAGGACCGTCGCGCCGCTCTCGACGGCCGCGGCGGCGTTGGCTATGCCGGTGTTGCGGGTGTCGTGGAAGTGGCATCCCACCGTGATGCCGTGCGTGGCGGCGCCTTCTACGAGGTTGCGCACCTGGCTGGGCACGCCCACTCCTATGGTGTCAGCGAGTACGATCTCGTCGGGGACGGATGCCGCGACCTGGCCGGCGACGTCGAGCACGTGTCCCGGGTCCACCTTTCCCTCGAAGGGGTCGCCGAAGGCCGCTGACAGCGTGATGGAGACGCGGACGCCGTCGAGGCGCGCGCGCTCCACGAGCCGCGCGGCGAGCCTTGTCGCGTCCGCCACCGTGGTGTTCTGGTTGCGGCTGGCGAAGGTCTCGGTTACGGGGAAGGCGTAGCGTACTTCGTCGACCCCGGCTTCGATAGCCCGCTCGTAGCCCTTTTCGTTGAGGACCAGGCCGGCGTAGCTCGTGTGCGGGGAGCGCTCGATGGCGTTCATGACCTCTTCGGCTCCCGCCATCTGGGGAACCCTTTTCGGATTGACGAAGCTGGCAGCCTCGACGCGGGGGACGCCGGCCGCTGCCAGCTTTTCGCATAGCTCGGCCCTGACCTCCGGGGTTAGTGTTTTGTCCTCGTTCTGGAGGCCGTCGCGGGGGCCAACGTCTACTATCTCGACGCGCTTCACACGATGCCCCGCTCCCGCAGCGCGCCGAGCTCTTCTTCGCCGATCCCTAGCACCTCACCGTAGATCTCTTCGTTGTGCTGGCCCAGTTTCGGTCCGGTCCAGCGGACTTCTCCCGGCGTCTCGGAGAGGAGGGGGACGACGTTCTGCATGGGGAAAGGCCCTATGTTGGGGTCTTCGACCTCGACGATGTTTCCCCTGGCGGCGTACTGCTCGTCGGAGAGCATGTCCTCGGCGGTGAAGAGTTTGCCGGCGGGGACACCAGCCTCCTTCATCGCTTCGAGTACCTCTTCCGCGGTCCGTTGACCCGTCCAGTCGGAGATCATGCCGTCCAGCTCTTCCTGGTTCTCGCCGCGGGCGTGGTGGGTCGCGTAACGCCCGCTCTCGGCCCATTCGGGATGACCCACGGCCTTCGCAAACCTGCCGAAGACGGTGTCGGCGTTGGCGCCGATGACGACGTATTCGCCCTCGCTCGTGGGGTAGGTGTTCGACGGGGCGACGAAAGGCAGGATGGCGCCGGTGCGACCCCTTACGTGCCCGGTGAGCGCGTACTCCGGTATTGTGCTCTCCATGAGGGCGAGGACGGCCTCGTAGATGGCCACGTCCACCACCTGGCCCCTGCCGCCGTTAGTTTCGCGGTTGAAGAGGGACGTTACGGCGCCGAGTGCCCCGAAGGTCGCGGCGAGCGAGTCGCCGAGGCTGATCCCCACCCGCGGCGGCGGACGGTCCGGAAACCCCGTGACGTGCCTTATTCCACCCATCGCTTCGCCGATCGACCCGAACCCCGCCTGATCCCTGTACGGCCCCGTCTGCCCGTACCCCGAGACCCGCACCATGACGAGGCCAGGATTATCGCGGCTGAGGTCTTCGTACCCGAGGCCCCACCTCTCCAGCGTGCCAGGCCTGAAGTTCTCGACGACCACGTCGGCCCCGGAGATGAGCCGGCGCGCCAACTCCTGCCCTTCTTCTTCTCGGAGGTTGAGCGTGACGGACTTCTTGTTGCGGGCGATGATGGGCCACCATAGGGTTTGTCCCTCCTTGCGGTGTCTCCCCCACTCCCGCATGGGGTCTCCCTTGCCAGGAGGCTCGACCTTGATGACCTCGGCGCCGAAATCGGCGAGGAGCTGGCCGCAAAAAGGGCCCGCAAGCAAGCTTCCCATCTCGACCACGCGCACGCCTTCGAGGGGACGTGGGCCGCCTCTCCCTTCAGCCATTCATGTCCTCCTTCAGGGCTCCTATGACGAAGTCCCGTCCCTCGTAAACGTGCTCGCGCATGATGATCTCCGCCCTATCCGCGTCACCTTTCTCTAGAGCCTCCAGGATCTGCCGGTGGTAGTGGTTGGAGATGACCCGCTCGTGCGGCGTGTACCAGAAAAAAGCCTTGAACATGAGCGGTATCTCCACCGTGCGGTTGATGAGGCGCCCCAACCGTCGGTTGCGGCTTGCCTCGACGATGGTGTTGTGGAACTCCTGGTTGAGCTTGACGAGCGTCCGGATCTCCTCCTCGTGGTCTTCGAACCGGCCGGCTAGCCCCTCCATCTCACCGGCCAGCTCACGTAACCTTCTCAACTCATCCTTTGCGATCCGTCCCGCCGCCCGCCTGGCAGCATGACCCTCCAACATGGCCCGCAGGTCGTAGATATCCCACACGTCCTCGAAAGAGAAAGAGCACACCGTCGCACCGCGATTGGGCGCGATCTCCACGAGCCCCTCGGCCTCCAGCATGGTTAGCGCCTGCCGCACCGGCGTGCGGCTCACCCCCAGCCTCTCTGCAAGCTGCTCCTCGACCAGACGCTCGTCAGGGCCGTACTCGCCGGTCAGGATCAAAGCCCGCAACCGCTCCAATACCCCGGCAGGCCGTACCCCTTGCCCCGCATCCCGCAAAGTGCGCCCCACAAAGACCCCCGTTCGTGAACTACGGAGAACCCCTTGTATACAATCTTAGGCGGCCAAGAAACTTGTGTCAAGAAGCTCAAGGGCGGGCTGGGGGGTTGCGGCATATTGGCACGTTCGCTTAACAATATGCGACACGAATATCACTCACTTGGGGGATGCGCTCTCCTCAGGTTTTGTTATCTTGGGCACAAAAGCTCCGGTTGGGAGTGTGGCGGCGAAGCAGAGGAGGATACCCATAAGCCACAACGTAGTGCCAGCCCTGAAGGGTCCCGCTCCGGCACCTGAAGCCATAAGCCTGTGGATGCGGGTGCGGCGCCTGTGGACGCTGTCTACCACGGATGAGGTCTTCCATGAGGATGGTACCAGCACGCGCGTGACGAGGGTTCTTCGGGCGAGAAAGATGTAGTAGAGGTTGGTCCGGAGCCGGGTTTCTTCGGGCCCGGCTCTTTCTCTAGGCTTCCTGCACTTCGACCAGAACTGCGCCACCAGGGACGAGAGAGCCTTCATCGAAGGGGAGTGATCGGACGGTTCCGTCGTGGGGCGCTGCGACCGGCTGCTCCATCTTCATAGCCTCGATGACGAGCAAGAGCTGGCCCTCCTCGACCTCCTGGCCTTCTTCGACGAGCACCTTCACGACCGTACCGGGCATCGGCGCGGTCAGGCTGGCAGCGGCGTCGGCGCCCGGGCCGGCTTCGTCTACGGCCGGAGGCGTTAGCTTGCGGAGCGCATACGTCTCTCCCCGCAGGGAGACGAGGATTTCGAGTGCGTCACTCGAGATACCCGCCTCGACCGGTTGACTATCCATGAGTGCCCGGAAGCGGCCGTCTCCGTAGTGTAGGACTTCGACGGTGGATTCTTCGGCTTCGGCGGTGATGCGGAGGCGTGCCGATCCCACGCGCTCCACTTCGACACTTTGGTTGTCGTAGCGAAGCGTGGTCGCGCCGAGAAGGCGCCAGGGACCAGCGGAGAACGGGTCAGGGGAGGTTGGGATGCTCTCGACTTCCGCCGCGGAAGCGAGGATCAGGGCTTCCCGTGGCACCGGCTCTGCCCGCAGGGGCTCCGTGAGACGGTGCTCCTCGAGGAAGCGGGTCGTGGTCTCGCCCCGCACGAACGACGGGTGGTCAGCGATGCGTCTCAGGAGCGGGAGGTTGGAAGAGGGACCGAGGATCTCATAGTCTCCGAGCGCCCGGTGCAGCCGGCGGACTGCGGACGGGCGGTCGGGGGCAGAGACGATCAACTTCGCCAGCATCGCGTCGTAGTTCACGGGGACCTCATCCCCCGGCTCGAAACCGGCGTCGTTGCGGATTCCGGCCCCCTCGGGCACCGAGAAGGCTTCGAGTAGACCGCCCGACGGCATTCCCGCTTCGTCCTCCGCGTAGATGCGCGCCTCGATGGCACTGCCGCGCAGGGTCACATCGTCCTGGGTTAGCGGAAGAGGTTCCCCGGCCGCGACGGCGAGCTGGAGGTGGACGAGGTCGAGGCCCGTGACGAGTTCGGTTACGGGGTGTTCTACCTGCAGGCGGGCGTTCATCTCCAGGAAGTAGAAATCGTCTACGTCGAGAAGGAACTCGACCGTGCCGGCGTTCGCGTAGCGGGCCTCCTTGGCGAAGCGGACGGCGGCCCCGCAGATAGACTCGCGGAGCTCAGGGTCCAGGGCAGGGGACGGGGCTTCTTCGACGACCTTCTGGTGGCGGCGTTGGATCGAACACTCCCTCTCGAAGAGGTGCAACACGTTACCCTGCGAGTCGCCGATCACCTGTACCTCGACGTGTCGCGGGTCTTCGACCAGCTTTTCGAGGAACACCGACCCGTCCCCGAACGCCGCCTCGGCCTCCCGCCGCGCCCCCCTGACCGCCTCGATAAAGTCTGCCTCCTTTATGACGGCCCTCATCCCGCGTCCCCCGCCGCCGGCGCTCGCCTTGACCAGGACGGGGAAGCCGATGCGATGCGCTTCCTCTGCGAGACGGTCCTCGCCCTCGTCCTCCCCGTCGTAGCCGGGGATGGTCGGCACGCTGGCCCTGCGCGCCAGCTCCTTCGCCCGCACTTTGTGACCGACGGCATCCATAGCCTCCGGGGGAGGACCGACCCAGACAGCGCCGGCGGATTCGACGGCCCTGGCGAACCCGGCGCTCTCCGAGAGGAAGCCGTAGCCTGGATGCACGGCTTCGGCCCCCGACCTTTCGATCGCCTCGACCAACCGCCCGACGTTCAGGTAGCTCTCCGGGGCCGGCGCGGGACCGATGGGGTAGGCTTCATCCGCGAGGCGGCGGTGCATGGCGCGCTCGTCCGCCTCAGAGTAGACCGCGATGCTCTCGATCCCGAGCTCGCGGCAGGCGCGGATCAGGCGCACAGCTATCTCGCCGCGGTTGGCGATGAGGAGGCTAGAAAAGCTCATCCTTGCGCTCTCCAGCCCGGCTCCCGTTTTTCCAGGAAGGCAGCCAGCCCCTCCTGGCCCTCTTCGCCGGTACGCAGCTCGGAGATGACGCGCGTGGTCAGACCGGGTGCCTCCATGGGCTCCGTCGTCTCGAGCCTGCGGAGCAGGGCCTTCACCGTCGCCTGCGCTACCGGTCCTCCCTGCAAAAGCTCACCAACCTTCTCCCCGACCGCCGCGTCGAGTTTGCCTGGCTGAGCTACCTTATGTACGAGACCGATCTCGCGCGCCTTTTCGGCGTCGAAGCGTTCTCCCGTGACGAACAGCGACCTGGCGTGGGAGGCCCCGATCTTACGCACGACGAAAGGGGCGATAGTGGCTGGCGCGATGCCGAGCCTGACCTCGGTGAAAGCGAATCGTGTCTCCTCGTCCGCCACGACCACATCGGCCACCGCGACGAGACCGGCCCCGCCCCCCATCGCCGCCCCCTGCACCCTGGCGACCAGCGGCTTGGGACACTCATCTACCGTCCAGTACATCGTGGCCAGCCGCCTGGCGTCTTCCAGGTTGTCCTCGTAGGTAAACTCGGCCGTGTGTCGCATGTATCCGATGTCGGCGCCGGCGCAGAACGAGCGTCCCTCGCCGACCAGCACCACCACCCTGACCCTATCGTCGTCGGAGATCTCCTCGAAACAGGTAGTCAACTCTTCGATGAGCTGCACGTTCAGCGCGTTGTGCGAGTCGGGACGTGCCAGGGTCACCGTCGTCACAACCCCGTCGTCCGTCCTGTGTAAATGCTCGTAAGGCATCAGGCCACGGGCTTCAGATTAGCCTCGCGCGGCATCGCGAGGACCCCGTTGCGACCGGTCTCGATGCTCCCCGAAACATACCTCACGCTAACTCCTTCATGAAGCCTGAAACCTACAAAACCTACATCCTGAACACGCCGAACTCTGTCTTTTCCGGCGGGGCGTTCGCGGCGGTGGCGAGGCCGAGAGCGAGGACCATGCGTGTGTCCACGGGGTCTATTACGCCATCGTCCCAGAGCCTCGCGGTCGAGTGGTAGGGGTTGCCTTCTTCCTCGTATTTTTCGAGGATGGGGGCCTTGAAATCTTCGCGTTCGTCGTCCGTCATCTGCTCGTCCTCGCGCTTCAGGTTCTCTTCCTGCACGGTGAGGAGGACGTTGGCTGCCTGCTGGCCGCCCATGACGCTGATACGGGCGTTGGGCCACATCCAGAGGAAGCGTGGGGAGTAGGCGCGGCCGCACATCCCGTAGTTTCCTGCCCCGAAGGAGCCGCCCAGGATCACGGTGAACTTCGGGACGCTGGCGTTGGCGACGGCCATGACCATCTTGGCCCCGTCCTTGGCGATGCCACCGGCCTCGTACTCCTTGCCGACCATGAAGCCTGTGATGTTCTGCAGGAAGACGAGCGGGATGCCACGGGAGCAGCATAACTCTATAAAGTGGGCGCCCTTGAGCGCGCTCTCGGAGAAGAGGATGCCGTTGTTGGCCAGTATGCCAACGGGGTGGCCCATGACACGCGCGAACCCGCACACAAGCGTCTCGCCGTAGAGCGGCTTGAACTCGTGCAGGCGGCTACCGTCCACCGTCCTCGCGATAACCTCCCTGACGTCGTAGCCCTGCCTGTAGTCGCTAGGTACCACGCCGTAGAGCTCCGCCGGGTCGTAGAGCGGCTCCTCGGGCTCCTCGATGGTCCAGGGTATTTTCTTTTCCGCGTTCAGGTTCTCGACGATGGAACGCACTATTGCGAGGGCGTGTTCGTCGTCTTTGGCGAAGTGGTCGGCGACGCCGGAGCGGCGGGTGTGTACGTCAGCGCCGCCGAGCTCTTCCGCGGTAACCTCCTCGCCGGTGGCCGCTTTGACGAGTGGAGGTCCGCCGAGGAAGATCGTACCCTCCCCCTCGACGATGACAACCTCGTCGCTCATGGCCGGAACGTAGGCCCCGCCCGCCGTGCAACTCCCCATCACCGCGGCGACCTGGGGGATGCCCTTCGCGCTCATCCTCGCCTGGTTGAAGAAGATGCGCCCGAAGTGCTCCCTGTCTGGGAAGACCTCGTCTTGTAAAGGAAGGAAGGCGCCACCCGAGTCAACCAGATAGATGCACGGCAGAAAGTTCTGCTCCGCTATCTCCTGGGCCCGCAGGTGCTTCTTGACCGTCATCGGGTAGTAGGTGCCACCCTTCACTGTCGCGTCGTTGGCGACCACCATTACCTCGCGCCCCGAGACGCGGCCGATGCCGGTGACGATGCCAGCCGCGGGGACCCTTCCGTCGTACATCCCGAAGGCCGCTAGAGGAGAGAGCTCCAGGAACGCCGTGCCTGGGTCGAGGAGGCGTTCTATCCGCTGGCGCACGGGCAGCTTGCCGCGTTCCCTGTGCCGCCTCTGGGCCTTCTCTCCCCCGCCTCGTCTGGCTTCGGCCGAGCGCTCGCGCAGCTCGTCCACGAGCCCCTCGAAGCGTCCTGCGTTCTCCGAGAAGGCCCCGCTCTTCGTGTCCACGAGGGTCTTTAGCTTGCTCATCCCTCCCCGTTCGGTCAGCCGGCCCTTCGAGAGCATGTTAGCTATGACTCCACCTGTGCGCCACCACCCGGAGGAGATGGGAGGCGAACAGCCCGAGCGTGCGCGAACCCGGTCCAGCATGTTTATCGTGGGGTAGACTATACGGGTCCGAGGACAGAAGCGGGTCGGCGCGAGGAGGCGTTTTATGGACGGAGCGAGGACCGGTAGGACCCTGGCCGTGGCCCTCATCCTCGTCGCCGCGCTCGGCATCGGCGCGCTCTCCGCCAGCGCCAGGGGGGAGCCGCCCGAGAGGCTCGGCGAAAGTGAGCTCCTCTCCCGAGTAAGCGCCGCCCCCGAGAACGCGCCCGACTTCAGCGCGACCCTGACCGCCGAACAGACGATCATCCCCGAAGGCCTCCTCGGCGCCTCCAGGAGCGACGACGCCGGAGGCTCAGGAGAGCGAACCGTTCGCGTCTGGCGCGGCGGCCACGACAAACTACGCGCCGAGCTCCAGGACGAGAACGGGGACAGGGTCCTCGTCCGGAACGGCGACCGGGTTAGTATCTACGACGGCGCGTCGAACACGCTAAAGGTCGGAGAGAAGCCCGCGACCGCGCCGACCGGCGCGGAGGGGCTGCCCGGGGCTTCGCCGGAGGAGATCGACAGGCTTCTCGCGGAGATAGCGCCGTACAGCACACTGACGGCCGGAGCGCCGGTCGGCGCCGTCGCGGGGCGATGGGCATACCCGCTAACTCTGGAGCCCAAAGACAGGAGCGTTACCCTCGTCGAACGCGCCGAGGCACTTGTCGATTCCGAGACCTACGTGCCCCTCCGGCTGGAGCTCTACGCCGAAGGGAGGCCAGAACCGGTGGCCCGCTACGAGGCCCAGGATTTCCAGGTCGGACCCGTCCCTGACGCGCGCTTCGAGTTCGAGACGCCGCCCGGCGCCACGGTCGAAAGACTCGAGCAACGGCACGAGCAGGCTGACGTACACCTCGGGTACATCGAGCCCCAGAAGGCCGCCTCGGTGGAGGAAGCCAGCAAGCTCGCCGGGTTCGCCGTAGAAGAGCTTCCCGAGGCACCCGGCGGTCGGAAGCTGGAGAAGATAGTGGTCTCCGGCGACGACGCGGTCCTGGTTTACGGGTCGGGATGGGGAACCGTGATCCTGGCCGAAAAGTCCGGGACCGGGGAGGGAAACATGCTTCCCCCGGGCGCTGCGGGTAAGGAAAGCGCGGCGCTGGTTCCGGCCGTGGATCTCGGCGGCGGGGTCGGGGCGCGTGAGCTCTCGACACCCGTCGGTACGGTCCTCTCCTGGACCGAAGGCGGCGTGGCGTACACGCTCGCGGGGAGCGTGTACGCGGGCGAGCTCAGGGGGGCGGCGCGCGGGCTGCTGGCCCGCTAGATGGTGGGATCCTACCGCGGAGCTTCCGTGCTGGAGGTCCGGGGCTTCACCAAGAAGTTCGGGGATTTCGTGGCTGTGGATTCCCTCAGCTTCGAGGTGCGCCGGGGGGACGTTTACGGTTTTCTCGGTCCCAACGGTAGCGGCAAGAGCACCACGATCCGGGCGGTGTTCAACCTCGTCGAGCCGACTGCGGGCGAGATACGACTGCTCGGGCGTCCCCCCGGCTCGCCGGGGGGGCGCGAGGGCGTCGCCGGCTTCGTGGACACGCCCGGCTTCTACGACTACCTCTCGGCGCGCGACAACCTCAAGGTCCTCGCCGCCGCCGACCGGCGCAAGGGGGAGCCCCCGATGGCGAGGGTCCTTGCGACGGTCGGGCTTCTCGGGCGGGAGCGGGACAAGGTCAAGA
>JBKPSF010000364.1:0-11761 GCA_046734875.1 Actinomycetota bacterium
GTCAGGTTCGAATCCTGGCGCAGTTGGATGGCTGCGGCTACTTTTTCTCCGTATTTTTCGTCGGGGACGCCGTAGACCTGGACGTCGGAGATCTCGGGGTGGGTGTAGAGGAACTCCTCGATCTCGCGCGGGTAGACGTTCTCGCCGCCGCGGATGATCATGTCTTTGGCGCGGCCCGTGATCTTTACGTACCCGTCCTCGTCCATGACGGCGAGATCCCCGGTATGCAACCACCCCTCGCTGTCTATTACCTCAGCGGTCTTCTCTTCCATCTTGTAGTAGCCGCGCATGACGTGGTAGCCACGCGTCAGGAGCTCGCCCTGCTCACCCGGCTTGCAATCCTCGTCCGTCTCGACACTGAGGATGCGGACCTCCACGTCGGGGAGCTTGCGTCCTACGCTGGAGACGCGGAGCTCGAGAGGGTCGTCGGTGCGGGTCTGGGTGATGACGGGGCTCGACTCGGTCTGGCCGTAGGCAATGGTGATCTCGCTCGCGCCCATCACGTCTACTACCTTTTTCATTACCTCCATCGGGCACGGGGAGCCGGCCATGATGCCGGTCCGCAAGGAGCTCGTGTCGTAGTGCTCGAAGTCGGGATGGTCCAGCTCCGCTATGAACATGGTCGGCACGCCGAGGAGCGCCGTGCAACGCTCCTGGTGAACGGCCTCCAGAACCTCAAGCGGATCGAAGCTCTCGACGGGGACCATCGTCGCCTCGTGGGTGACGGTGTTGAGGGTGCCGAGGACGCAGCCGAAGCAGTGAAAGAAGGGAACGGGTATGCACACCCTGTCCTCGGGACCTAGCTTCATGCACTCCCCGATGTAGAAGGCGTTCTTGACGATGTTCGCGTGGGTCAACTGCACGCCCTTGGGGAAACCCGTCGTCCCTGAGGTGTACTGCATGTTGATGACATCCTCGGCGTCGAGCGAAGCCTGCCGTTCGCGCAATTCTTTGGCAGAAACGTTCTCTCCCTTTTGCATGAACTCCCCGAAGCTCATGACCGGCAATTCCCCTGGCGGTTCCGCGCCCATGAGGACGACGTTCTTCAGGAAGGGCAGTTTTTCTATGGACAGCTCGTCGTCTGACTGGATGAGCTCGGGGACAGCTTCTTGCAGGATCTCCAAAAAATCCGCGTCCCCGACGCCTCGGGTCAGGAACAGGGCGGCAGCGTCAGACTGGTCAAGCACGTACTTCAGCTCGTGGGACTTGTAGGCCGGGTTGATGGTGACGAGCACGGCCCCGACCTTGCCCGTCGCGAACTGCAGCGTCACCCACTCGGGCACGTTCTGGCCCCACACGGCGACGTGGTCGCCCTTCCCTATCCCCAAAGCCATGAGCGCCCGGGCGCACCCCTCCACGACCTCCCTGAACTCCGCGTAGGTGTAGCGCAGCCCCCTGTCGGAGTAGACGAGCGCCTCGTCGTCGGGACGCCTCTCGTCTACGAGGTCGAGCAGACCGCCGATGGTCAGGCCTTCGATGTCCTCCGGGCGCATTGTTTCCTCCTCGTGTCGGTCCCCACCGATGGCCCAAAGTCTAGCAGGCAGCACTTCAGCAGGTCAGTATTTCAGCTTGTTCTACTTCTCGTCTTGGCGGGCGGCGGAGGACTCTTGCGGGACGAGGACGTCGAGGGCGTTGCGGGCTACGGAGAAGTCCTGGGGGGTTTGCGCTACTACTTCGCCGTCTATGTTGACGGGGAGGTCAGGTGCCGTCTCCAGTCGCACGCGGGAGGTTCTGAAGTGGTGGACACCCTCGATGTTGATGAAGTCGCCGCTCTTGAGGTACCTGGCGACGCCGAGGAGATCCCGTCTCCGGCCCAGTTCTATGGCGTAGATGTCGAGGGTTCTGTCGTCTATGCCTGATTCGGGGGCTACGACCATACCCCCGCCGTAGAAGCGGCCGTTGCCGACGGCGATCTGGAGGAGCCTGTCGTATTCGACGGGCTCGTTGTCGCCGTCGGGGAAGGTCAGACGGGCGGAGAACGGTTCGTGCCTGAGGAAGGCTCTGATGGCCGCCACGGGGTAAGCCAGGGGGCCCGTGCTCTTCTTCAGCCACGGCGAGAGCGCCCGCGTCGCACCCACGCTAAGCCCGACTGAGGCGACGTTCACGTAGTAGTTGTCCCCGGCGAGGCCGAGGTCCACGTCCACGATCTTGCCCTGCGCTATTGTCTTGCAGGCCGCTTCGATGTCTTCGGGAATCTCCAGGGTGCGGGCGAAGTCGTTGGCCGTGCCGAGGGGAAGTAGGCCGAGAACAGCGTCGCGGCCCGCCAGGAAATCGACAACGGAGCTTACCGAGCCATCGCCTCCGCCCAGGATAAGGAAACGGTAGCCGCCTTCGAGGACCTCACGCACCGTCTCGGCAAGCCGCGCGGGGTCCCTTATAGCGTACGTGACGCCGGGTTGGACGCCCAGCTCCTGGAGCCGGTCGAGCGACCGGAAGAAAGCCCGCTCGCCCGTGCGCGAGCGCGTGTTGACGACGAGGGCCGCGCGTCCCAGGTTGTCTCCTTCGGACATAGTGCGCCTCTTCCTGAGGCCTCCCTCCGTATACGCTCAGTACGGACGAAGGTTTCGCACCACATACCCATCCTGCCGGGTTCGTATAACATGATCCAGGCCGGACAATCCGCGAGAAGGAGGCAATGATAGGCGAAAAGGTAGGCTTTGTGGGTCTGGGCATCATGGGTTCGCCCATGGCCCGAAACCTCGCAGATGCTGGCTTCGAACTCACGGTGTTCAACCGCACGAGCGGCAAGGCCGAAGCGTTTGCCGAGGAAACCCCGGCCACGGTCGCCCATAGCCTCGAGGAACTGGCAGGGCAAAGCGACGTCGTCATCACCATGCTGCCAGGTCCACCCGAGGTCGAGGCGGTGATCGGTGGAGATGGGGGACTGCTGGACTCTATGGATCGGGGGACGTTGCTCGTCGACATGAGCACCAGCTCGCCGGTAATGGCCCGCGAGCTCGCCGCGAGGTCCTTCGAGCTTGGTATCGGGATGCTCGACGCGCCGGTTTCGGGAGGCGACGTCGGAGCCGAGGACGGGACGCTCTCGATCATGGCCGGCGGCGAGGCAGAGGATTTCGAGCGGGCGATACCCCTCTTCCAGGCCATGGGCGAGACCGTGGTGCACGTGGGCGGGAGCGGGGCCGGGCAGGTCACCAAGGCAGCCAACCAGGTAGTTGTCGCGCTCGTTCTAGAAGCTATCGCCGAGGCCCTGGTACTCGGCTCCGTGGCGGGTGTAGATCCCGAGAAGATCATCGACGTGCTCTCGGGCGGCCTGGCCGCGAGCAAGGCCCTGGAGGTAAAAAGGGGGAAGCTGTTGACGCGCGACTTCGAGCCCGGTGGCAAGGTCGCGTTTCACCACAAGGATCTGGGTATAGCGTTAGAGACCGGCAGGGAGTACGGCGTCGCGCTCCCGGTCACGGCGCTCGTGGACCAGATGTTCGGGGCTCTGGAGGCGAAGGGCAGGGGAGCCTGGGATCACTCCGCCCTCATTACGTTGCTGGACAACGGGTCTTGAGCGGTTCGAAGAACGTATCCTACGAACCGGGCCTCAGGCTACAGGCATCAGGCTTCAGGATTCGTGCCGGATAGCTCCCTGGCTGAGGACTCAGGACCGCGTTTTACCGAACTCGTACGCAACCAGAGCGAGGCGTGGGCTGGCTGCATCGTCTCTTGCACCACGCTAACGAGATCGGTGTTCAGGGCGTCCAGATCCGTCTCCTCGCGCAGTTTGGCGGAGAAGGCGGCGAGGGTCTTTGCCGCGTCGTACTTGCTGCGGTAGAAGCGCCTATCCACGAAGGTTTGCAGCCGCCTGCGCAGCGGGTCGAACAGGGCGGCTATGGCCAGCGTGGAAGCCACGACGGCGATCTGGGATTCCTGACCGGTGATGGTGCGGAAGGCGCTCTGGATGGTGACGACACCGCTTACATAGACGAAAACGAGCATCGCGGTAAGAGGCCCGTAAACCAGGGTCCGGTTTATGACGAGGTCTATGTCGTAGAGCCGGTACCTCAGCACCGCAACAGCGATGGCCGTGGGCATCGCGATCAACACCAGGCCCAGCCACAGCCCGTTGACGAAATCCGGCAGGTAATCCACAACCGGTGCCAGCAGGAGGAGCGCCGCCGCGTAGACGAACCATTTCATCTGCTGCCGTTCGACCCCCCGCGACCGGTAGAAACGCACCGCCACGGACGCCGCCGCCCCAACCACCCCGAGAACGAGAAGGCCGTTCAGCACGATGAAGCCGGGGAGGTCCTCCACGCTATCGAGACCTTCGATCCCTATGGGGTTATCGATCGCGTAACCACCGGCTTCGTTCACCTGCAAGGTGGGAACGAACGCCGAGTATGTGACCATGGCGAGCGTCCCGATCGCCGGCAGCACGGCCACCGGCAGCCACCGGCGGGAGGGCAGGCGCCCATCTGGGAACAGGAGGGGGACGAAGATCACGACCAGCACGAGGAGGAGGTACCAGTACCAGTTACCGATCCAGGCGCCCACGACGGCTAGGGTGTCCGGCCGGCCGCGGGTGACCATGACGGCGGCGGTGTAGGTGTCGCCCGTGTGGAAGATCGCCACCATGAGCGCGACCGAGGCCATGATCCAACCGATGGCGTTGGTTGGCCTCTTCGCGACCAGAAGCGCTCCAACCACCGCGAAGGCGCCAAACCCCACCTGAAGCACCGCGTCGTCTACCGGTGTCTTGTTCGGCAACCCGGCGCTCCGCCCGAGCCAGTTGCTCGCAACGAGGCCGGCGACGTACACGACGACGACCAGCCAGCCCACGACACTAGCCATAGACGAAGACCACCGTCGGCCATCCGCAGCGTGCCCATTCATCCTCGCGACCTCTCGCCCACCGTCTCTACACCTTACGCGCCCGGCATCATGGCACCCTCATTCTACGCCCGCTGCGTCTGCGGTTCGTTACGGGAAGCGTTACGGGGCGGATAACGGCCCTGATGCTCATGCCCCGGTTCCCAGCCGTGAACCACGGCATGGCGTAGGGCTAGCCGTCGTAGGTTATGGCGTCTACCGAGCCGGGTAGGAACTCTTGCTGGTCGTTTTCGGGGAAGCGGTCCGACATGTCGGCTACCCAGCCGCTCGCGGCCAGCTCGGCGGTCCATATTACGTCGCCCAGGATCACATCGAGATCCTCCCCGCCGGCCTGGAACTGGGTCCTGAGCTTGTCCAGGCGCTGCCCCGTGTCCGAGTTGCCCTCGCGGAAGACGATCCTGTACTCTCCCTTGTTCTACTTGTTGAAGTCGGCGATCAGTTTGGCGGTCGTCGCCGACTCGTCCGGGGGGCAGGCCCCTCGGGTTTCGGTCCTCCCATACGCTCTTCCCTTCCAGTAGCCCTCGTACAGCTGCTGCCGCTTATCCCACCTCGGAGATCGCGACTGGACGGTGTTCGGCAAGCGAGAGGTCGGCGGCCATGGCGATTTTAAGCGCTTCCAGGGCGTCGCGGGCGGTGCACGGGTTTTCGGTCTCGCCCCGGGAGAGGGAGAGGAAGTGCTCGAGCTCGGCCCTGTAGGCGTCCAGGAAGCGCTCCTGGAAGTTGGGGTAGGCACTCTGCTCGGTAGCCTTTACGCCGGGCTCGACGGAGCGGAGGGGGGTGCGCCCGTCCACGCCTACTGCGACGCTGTCCCTGGAGCCGAAGAGTTCGGCGCGTACGTCGTAGCCTAGAGGGTCGTGGCGTCCACCGGTCAGAACGGCTATCGTCCCGTCTTGCAGCGTGATGAGGGCCGCCGAGGTATCCACGTCGCCGTGGTCGGCGAAGAAGTCGAAGCCGAGGACGGCACCCGTTGCGTACACCTCGGCGACCTCTTTGCCCGTGAGCCAGCGCAGGACGTCGAAGTCGTGAATGTGGAGGTCGCGGAAGATGCCGCCGGAGGCCGCGATGTACTCTTCGGGCGGGGGCTCGGGGTCGTGGGTGGCGAGCCTTACCGAGTAGATGGTCCCGAGGGCTCCACTCTCCACGAGGCGTCTCGCCTCAGCGTACCCGGCGTCGAAGCGCCTCTGGAAGCCGATCTGGAGCACCGCGCCAGAGGACTCGACGGCCTCCACGACCTCCAGAGTGTCCTCGTAGCCGAGCGCTATAGGCTTCTCGCAGAAAGCCGGGATGCCGGCCTCGACGGAGGCCAGGATAAGGGGCGCGTGCGCGGGCGTGGCGGCGGCGATGACCACGGCGTCAGGCCCCGAGTCGAGGATGTCTTCGATGCCCCGCGCCTCTCCCCCTACCTCCCCGGCCACCTTCTCCGCCCGCCGCGGGTCCGCATCCCCGACGAGAATTTCCTCGACTCTTGCGTCGCCGGAGAGCAATCCGGCGTGCAGGACGCCGATACGGCCGGCACCCAGCAGGCCAACCTTCATTCGAACCCCACGACGATTCCTCCCATCCCTCTCGACCCGCCTGCGACGATGCTACTGGAGTGCTCGTTCCGCGTCAACGGGCCTCTAGCCGGCCACGCCCTGGCCCAGGTCCGAGGCGGCATCCTCGTCTAGGAACAGGGTGGCGCGCGGGTGGCGTCTCAGCATCGAGGCAGGCATGCTCTCCGAAACGTCGCCTTCGAGGGCCGCCGCGACGGCCTTGGCCTTGTTGGTTCCAGAGGCGAGGAGCAGGGCCTCCCTGGACTCGGAGATGGTCGCCATGCCGACCGTGATGGCCCGCTCCGGCGCCCGGGTCGCCTCGAAGTCGGCGGCGTTGACGAGGCGGGTGGTCTCGGAGAGGGTCACGACGCGAGTGCGCGAATCGAAGGACGCCCCCGGCTCGTTGAACCCGACGTGGCCGTTGCGCCCGATCCCAAGCACGCACACGTCTACGCCTCCCGACCCCCCTATGGCAGCCTCGTAGCGCTCGCACTCGGCCTCCGGGTCGGGAGCGGCACCGTCGGGGACGAAGATGCGGGTGGGGTCGGCGTCTATGCGGCCGTAGAAGTGTTGCTTCATGTACACGTGGTAGCTCGCCGGGTGATCCGGCACCAACCCCAGGTACTCGTCGAGGTTGAAGAAGGTGGCATCGGAGAACGAAACCTCGCCGAGATCGTACAGATCCACGAGGCGCCGGTACATCCCCAAGGGTGTCGTCCCCGTCGGCAACAGGAAAACCGAGGAAGGGTCTTCCCCCAGCCTCCGCGCTACGGTGTCGGCCGCCGCCGCGCTCATGGCCTCGTAGTCGGGGAAGATGCGGGCCCTCATGGGGTCGCTCCGCTCCCGGGAGTAGGGAAATAGGGCTTCCGATTTCGGGCCTTAGGTGTCATAGCTCGGACACGATCTTTTTGGCCCTTGGGATGGAGGGGGCGCCCATGCTCAGCTCCGTGACGCCGAGGCTTATGAGTTTGGGGATCAACGCTGGCTCGCCGGCCGCCTCGCCGCACACGCCAACCGGTATGTTCGCCTTCTCTGCAGCCTCGCAGGTCTGCCGGATCAGGGCCAGGACGGCGGGGTGGTCGGCGCTCTGTAGCCTCCTGAGGCGCTCGTTACCCCTGTCCGCGGCGAGCGTGTACTGGACGAGGTCGTTCGTGCCGACTGAGAAGAAAGCCGACTCCGCGGCGAGCTCCGCCGCGCAGACCGCGGCCGCGGGGGTCTCGATCATGACTCCCGTTTCGACCTCCCCTACCTCCGTCCCTTCTCCTTCCAGCTCGACGCGGGCCTCTTTCAGCATCTTCTTCGCGGTTCTCAGCTCCCCGACGTCGGCGACCATCGGGAACATGATCTTGACGTTGCCGCAGGCCGCGGCGCGTAGGATCGCGCGCAGCTGGGGCTCGAAGAGGTCGGGCGTGTCGAGGCTCATCCTGATGCCCCGCCAACCCAGGAAGGGATTGTCTTCGTGGATCTGGTCTACACCAGGAAGATCTTTGTCCCCTCCCACGTCGAGCGTGCGGATGATAACGGGTTTCTCGCCGAACGCGCGGGCGACGGCGGCGTAGGCCTCGTATTGTTCGTCTTCTGTGGGCAGGTCGTCGCGCTCCATAAAGAGGAACTCGGTACGGAAGAGCCCTACGCCTTCGGCGCCCCACCCGAGCGCGTCCTCCGCCTCGGACGCAGATCCGAGGTTCGCGGCGACCTCGATGCGACGTCCGTCGGTCGTGCGGGCCTCGATGTACCTGTATTCGTCGAGGGCTACCCGCTCCTCGGCCAGTTCCTCGGACCTTTGCTCGAACCCGGCGACCGTCTCCCTGTCCGGGTCGATTATGGCCGAGCCTTCGGTGCCGTCTACCGCTACCGTCCTGGCATCGAGGGCTTCCTCCAAGGCGTCCCCGACGCCGACGACGGCGGGGATGCCCATGGAGCGGGCCATGATGGAGACGTGCGAGGTCCTCGAACCCTCGGCGGTGACGAAGGCGAGCGCCATGCCCTTTTCGATGCGCGCAGTGTCGGAGGGCGCGAGGTTGTGCGCCAGGATCACCGAAGGTTCTTGCAGGGCTTCGAAGCCCGAGGCGGCATGGCCCATGAGCTGGGCGGAGATCTGGCCCGTCACGTCGCGCACGTCGTCGGCGCGGGAGGCGAGGTACTCGTCGTCCATGGCCGCGAACTCGGCGGCGTACTCCTCGCCGGCGGCTAGCACCGCGGCCTCGGGGCTTTCGAGGTTCCTGACGCGCTCCTCGACGGCGGAGGCCAGCTCGGGGTCCTCGGCCATCTCCGCGTGGAACTCGAAGATGCCGGCTTCGTCCTCGTTGCCCGAGTCGCGGAGCCGGTCGCCCGTCCTGGAAATCTCCCCGGCGACGACCTCGACCGCATCCCTGAACCTCCGCAGTTCGGCCTCTACCTCGCCTCTGTCGATTCTGGCCCTCTCGGGCTCGGTCCTGCCTGAGGGTGGCACGAAGGCCGGACCCACGGCCACGCCATCCGAGGCGCCCACTCCCGTAAGCTTCAGTGGCATCGGGCGGGCCTAGTGTTCCTCGGCGGAGATCAACTCTGCCAGGGTCTGTACAGCCTGTTCGGCGTCGTCGCCCTCGGCGCGGACGATTATCTTCTCGCCCTTCCTGGCCAGCCCGGTTATCTTGATGATGCTCTTGGCGTTAACCTCCCTATCGCCCTTCACGAAGACGATCTTGGACGAGAACCCCTTGGCCGCCTTCAAGATCCGGGCCGCCGGCCTGCCGTGGATGCCCTCCTCGGGTCCTACCGTCGTTTCTTTTTGTGCCACGCGATACTCCTCTCACGAGACCCGGCTACACGGGCCCAATGATACCCCTACTCGCCCCTGAGGTCGGCGATGACCCCGGCCGCCGCTTTCGCCATGAGCTGCGCGTCCGTGGAGACGTTGACGAACCGGAAACCCTTCTCGACCATGCGCGAGGCGTACTCCGACGAGACGGTAAAGATGCCGGCTGGGAGACCGCGGTCGCGCGCCGCGGCCAGCACCCCGTCGATGGCTTCGACGACTTCGGGCTCCTCACGGTCGACGCCGGGTCCGTGCCCGAGGCTCTGGCCCAAATCGGAGGGCCCGACGAAGATCGCATCCAGGCCAGGGACACCGAGAATTTCGTCCAGGTTCTGGAGGGCTTCGCGCGTCTCGATCATGGCCATGGTCACGACTGTGTCGTCGGCGTGTTCAGTGTAGTCCTCGCCCCCGTAGAGGGTCGCCCTGTACGGTCCGAAGCTGCGGTATCCGGCCGGTGGATAGCGGCAGGCCCCGACGAAGGCTTCGGCCTGCTCGCGGGTGTCGACCATCGGGCAGATCACGGCGTAGCACCCCGCATCGAGGACCCGCATGATGATTCCTGGATCGTGCCAGGGCACCCGCACGACCGGCACGGTCTGCGTGGTCGAGATGGCCTGCAGCATGGGAACGAGACCCCCGTAGTCCACAGGCCCGTGCTGCATGTCCACCGTCAGGCTGTCGTACCCCGCGTGGGCCATGACCTCGGCGGAGAAGGAGCTGGGGACGTGCAGCCAGCCGTTGATGACCGTGCCGCCCTCGCTCCAGATGGTCCTCAAACGATTCTCCTTCATCGCGTACCTCCCCTCCCAGACGCTACATTGTTACTGGCGTCGGGCGCGGCGTCTGGGGGCGCCCTGCGAGAGACCGAAGAGCATCAGCGCGGAGACGAGGGCAATCCAGACGAGGCCGGAGACGGCGCCGACGAGCGGCAGCAGGAAGTGAAGTAGCGTCAGGATCGCCGCCAGGAACCCCACGAGTGCCAGCCACCTCGGCAGGATGCCGCTTCCGAGCACGACCAGCGAGGCGGCGCTAATCATAACCGCGTCCCCGACCTGGCAGAAGTGGTAGAGCCACGCCGAGACGGCGAGCGAGGCGAAAGCGATCTGGGGGTCTGGCACGAAGTTGACGAACCTCTGCGCCGTCGCGGGGTGCATGATCTCCACCGTGTACCCCACACACGAGAGGGTGATGAACAGAACCCCACCGACGAGCATAACCGTGGAGAGCACGCCATCAACGCCCTCCGCCCGGCGCAGTAGCCCGTACAGCACACCCAGAAACCACAGGAAGAAGAACGTGGAGAGAAGGGGAATCGCCCCGTTGGAGAACACGAAGTTCCCCGCCGAGGTGCCGAAGTAGCCGAGCGCCTCCCTCGCGCCGGAAGTCGAAGTCGCCGCATCGGGGGTACCGACCACGTACGCCGGCACCATCAACAACACGAACAACAGCCCGCAAACCCCGCCCAACCTCACCAATCCACCGCCGGACATTCGTCTCCTCCTCCTCGACAGCCCCTATGGGCACGCATTCTACAGCGATCAGCATTTCAGCATTTCAGGGCAAATCTTGGTGGGGGAGTATCAGGGGGGGAGTTTGGACGCATATAACCGGTTACATGCTGTTACGCGATTAACGGTGCTGTGCTGTTACCTCGTCGGGCGGGGTCCTGTCGCGTCTGGCTCGTGGCTAGCGGGCGCGTTCGGCCGGCTATCGAGGACGTTCTGGAGGGTTGGAATGCACGTTTGCGAGGACGACACCGGGGAGACCACACGGGTGCTGCTGGTCGAGGACCACGCCCTGTTCCGGCAGGCGCTCTCCCTGCTCCTGTATCGCCTCCCTGATGTGGAGGTGATGCAGGCCGGCACCCTGGCGGAGGCGCGCCGGCTGCTTGGCGGGGTCGATGTCGTGGCGTTGGACGACTATTTGCCCGACGGAGCGGGCACGGAGCTTATCGGTGACGTGCGCACGAACAGTCCCGGCGCTTCGGTACTGGTCCTCAACGACGCGCCGGATTGTGCGAAGCAGCGGTCGGCACTCGCGGCCGGGGCTGACAGGGTTCTCTCCAAGGTCGAATCCCCCTTCACGATCGTGGACGAGATAAAACTACTCGGGTGCGCCGGTCCGGCGACCCGTCCCATCTAGCCCGACAGGGCCGTGGCTGGGACGCCTTGTGCCGGCCCATGGTCTATAATGCCGGCGAGAAAAGTAGGTCCGGTCGGGCGGACGATGGGCGAGGTTTAGGGAACCAATTATGGTCAGTAGGGCATCAGCACAAACTCTTGTAACCGTGGCGGCGCTGCTCTTTGCGCTGTGCCTGCTGGTGTTGCCGGTTGCGACCGACGACGCGCGAGGGCTAGAGACGGAGAGGTTCGTTCCCGGCCAGATCGTAGTCAAGCTGGCCCCAAAGGCCACCATAGCGCAGGTAAACGCTCGCTACGGCACGCAGGTGCAGGAACGCTTCCTGGACATGGAGAACACGAACATCTTTTTGCTCAGGATCACCGACGGATCGAGCACGCTGGACAAGGTCGCCGAGATCACGGGCGATCCGCAGGTTAGATACGTCGAGCTGAACTACCTGTCCGGAGTGCCAGAG
>JBKPSF010000365.1:0-4831 GCA_046734875.1 Actinomycetota bacterium
ACTCCCGTCTGCTCCTCGAAGGCCTCGCGATGCTCCTTCAAGGTAAGATCGGGGTTCCTCTTGAGGTGCCCGGGCAGCCACTCCCTCAACGCCTTGCCCTTCACGGAGGGCCTTCCTGGGATCTGGTGGACGGCGACGTCGCCCGTGAGGCGCCTCCTGTTGAGCCAGCGCTTGATGGTAGAGCGGGAGAGCCCGAAGAGGTCTTGGACCTCCCTCCTTGGGACGCCACGGTCTAAGGCGGGGCCAGTGCCTTCAATCTTAGGTCCTTCGAGTAAGCGTTCATGAGGGACATTCTCGCGCGGGTCCCTTACTTACGCAAGTCGCTGTCAGAAGTCCGTCACTCGCGAAGTGAGACTAATGTCCTTGAGTGAGCAACTGAACAGCGCATTCCCTGCGCTTCTCCACCCCGAGGCTAGACAATCGGGGGCACACCCTATATAGTGCCCGTCGATCTGCTTGTGTAGGCAAGCCCAAAGCGGGGAAGGGGGGTGCACGATCTGTAGCGGAGAGCCGGCCTACGCAAGCCGGCTCGCTAGGAGCGGCCTCGATCGACGCTGCTTCCAGAGAAAGGGAACGAAACGACCAAGAAGATCGGGCGAGGAAAGGAACGAGAGGAATGAGAAGAAACCTTGCGCGGCCGTGGCTCCTCTTGGGAGCCGCCCTGCTCGTGGGCGTGCTGCTGGCGGGAGTGGCCATGGCCCAAACGTCGAAGCCGTCGGCTAAACCGGCCCTCAAACAGTTCAAGATGGTGCGCTCCCAGTCGGCCGCGGCCGTGAAGGGCGGCAAATGCCTCAAAGGGGCCTCAGCCAACGTGAGGGTCACCGACGCCGGCCAGGGCAACCAGAACCTCTACGTCACCCTCAACAAGGCGGCCAAGAACACGGAGTTCACCGTCTTCGTCATCCAGAAGGCCAACACACCCTTCGGCGTCTCCTGGTACCAGGGCGACATAGCCACAGACACCAAGGGCCACGGCACGGGGCATTTCGTGGGGATCTTCAACTCTGAGGTGTTCGCCATCTCCCCCGGCGCCGTGAAACCGCCGAAGGTGGACAAGCAGGACGCCAAGAAGGGCGTGAAGTTCGCCCCCGTTCACACCTTCCATCTTGGGGTGTGGTTCGCCGACCCGAAGGACGCCGCCAAGGCGGGCTGCTCGAACACCGCCACGCCTTTCGACGGCGACCACGTGGCGGGCATCCAGGGGCTTAGCACCCGCAATTTCCCCAAACTGGGCCCCCTGGGCACGATCAAGTAGCAGGCAAACGTCCCAGGAGATCCGAGCGGAGAGGGTCGGGGTCTAACAGCCCCGGCCCTTCTCTATGCCCTTATTCACCCAAGTGCGTGGAAGGGTTCTTCCCCGAAGTTCAGATGCAGCATCTTGCATAACCGCCCGCGAGGAGTGCGGGGGCGGCGTCTGAGACTCGCCGCGCCATGTGTTGGTAGGTCAACATGTTGTGGCCCTGCATAGATATCCAGCCAGCGTGAAGATGCGCTGTACCGGCTACGGCCGCATGATTATCGCTATGCACTCGGAGGTGCACAGCGCGGGTGGTGAGTGCAACGAGACGCTCCTCAGGCACAGGCCGTTCAGGGTGCCACACCATAGCGTCTCCACCTCCGAGCTCACCGGTTGTGCGAGCAACCTGCGGATGCAGATGCTCACCATCGAGGACCTGCTGCACGACGGCGAGGTCAAGATGCAGCCGCAGTACGGCACGTTCATGGAGGCAACACGGGCACGTATGGGCGGGGAAGCCTACCCGCAGCTGGACCTCTAGACCAACGTTAGCTCCACCTCCTCGCCCACCACGGCGCTGAAACTCAGCCTCGGTGTGTTATCAGTTCGGAACGTTGGTGGTTACGCGGATGTAAGGGTGATATTGACACCACTCTGACACCACCGGGGACGCAATACGGTGCAACACTCAGCAACTTGGAGAAAGGAAACCCCTCTAGAAATGCGGATTTTGCAACCTCGTGCAAACCCCTGCAACGGATGACCGATCACTCGTAGCTGGAGCAGGGGTAAGCGGTTCGAGTCCGCTCGTCGGCTTTTCGTCTTATCGCGATTTGCAGGAAAAATTGCGTAGCCCAAAGAGATCTCGGCGCCAAGGCCCGGGTTAACTTACCGCAACCCGCCGAACAAGCACTCTTGGTCGAACGAAGGCGTGGCGGCCGCGCCCACCAATTTGATGATAAAGCATCGTTGCTCGGAGTCGGCAGAGGAATAGCGTTGTTCGGCGATCCGGTCAGAGATGTGTCGAGGCCACAAGGATCTACGTGTCGCTCTATCGGCCTCGACGACCGCTCTTCCTGCTCCCTGCTTATGTGGGTGAGGCTTCCTCCCTGTTGAGGGCGTACTCGACGGCCCGCTCGAAGTCCATGGCCCGTCCTTCCGCCTGCGTCTCCTCGAAATCCTTTTCGCCGAGCTGGGAGCGTACGGTGGCTTTGATGCGCTGATAGAGGGAGCGGTTCGGCTCGTAGTAATCGTAGACAGGCGCTTCGACCGCCTGTAGCAGTTCGTCGGCAGCGCCGAAAAGGCGCGCGGACCGATCAACCTTCCCTTGCACGCCGGCCACCACGGCGAGCCCCTCCAGGAAGTAACCCAAGTTCGCCCGGTCGCCTATCTCCCCAGAGAGCGCCACTCCTTCTTCGAATGTTTGGGCCGCCAGGTCGTGGTCGCCCTGGGCCTGCGCTATCTGAGACAGGAGGTAGAGTGCGTTGTTGATACCGAGTCGGTCACCCAACTTGCGGGCGAGCGCGAGCCCCTCCTCCATCATCGCGGCGGCCTGGTCTAGGTCGCCCTGGATGAGCAGCACGACGCCCAGGTGGCTGCGCACGCTGGCTACCATCTGGTTGTCGCCGATCTCGAGGTAGAGGCTCAGTGCCTCCTTTAGTCGCGACCTCGCCGCCTCGGCTTCCTGGCCATTTAGGGCCAAGAGACCGAGAATGTAAACCGTATGGGCAACTCGTACCTTGTCACCCACCCGCTTGGCCAACCCCAAGCTTTCCTGCAAATGGCCTTCGGAGGACTCGTAGTCACCCTGGGTGTAATCCATCGTTCCAACGACCGCCAGCGCGATCGTCCGAAGGTTAGCCGGCACGTCGTATTCGAGCAGCATCTCCATCCAGCGGCGGCCTTCCCGCTGGTAGCCGCGTAACCACCAGAACACCCACAGAGCCCATCCCAAGCGCGTGGCGGTCACCGTCTCTTCCGCAGATAGCGCCCGACCCATGGCCGCCCGCAGGTTGCCGTGCTCCCGCTCCAGCCGATCCAACCACTCCGCCTGATGCGGTCCTCGGAGCTCCGGGTGAGCTTGCTCGGCCAAGTCCAGGAAGAACGCGGTATGGCGTCGGCTGGCTACCCTAGCCTCACTACTCTCTTCCAACTTCTCGAGCGCATACTGGCGCACCGGCTCCAGCATCCCGTAGCGAGTCTCGACCCCGCCCGGGTCGGCCGTTACCAGCGATTGCTCCACCAGCGCCCCGAGGAGACCGAGCACATCCTCGACAGCGGCGTCCCCCGCGGCGCCGACCGCCTCGGCCGCCTCGAGCGTAAAGCCCCCCGCGAACACTGCCAACCGTCGGAACAGCGCCTGCTCAGGTTCATTTAGTAAGTCGCGACTCCAATCCAGCGTCGCCCGCATCGTCCTTTGACGGTCCGCAACATTCCTCGACCAGCTGGTCGACAGCGCCCGGTCCAGCCGCGCCAGGAGGATCGAGGGGCTGAGGAATCTTACCCTGGCCGCTGCCAGCTCCAACGCTAGAGGCAATCCGGCGAGCCGCCAACAGATGGCCGCGACCGCCGCGGCGTTCGCCTCGGTAAGCGAGAAGCCGGGAGTGGCTGCCCGGGCGCGATCCACGAAGAGCCTGCCGGACGGCGATCCGAGGACATCTTCTATACGTGGATCACGGGTGGAGACGGGTAACTCGAGTGGCGGCACGGGGTACTCCTGCTCACCTCCAATGCGCAGCGGTGCGCGACTCGTCACGAGCACCGTCAGGTTTGGGCAGGACTCGATCAACCATGACACTTCGGGCGCCGCCTCCAGCAAGTGCTCGAAGTTGTCCAGTGTCAGTAGCAGCCGCTTGGCCCGCAGGTAGACGCGCAGTGCCTCGCGGGGGCTTTGGCCCGCTGCTTCCCTCAACCCGAAGGAGCGAACGACGCTGGGGACGACGAACTCGGCGCTGTGCAGTGGCGCAAGGGCGACGAAGGTTACGCCATCCGTGAAGTACCCCCCTGCATCGCGTGCCGCTTCCAGGGCGAGGCGCGTCTTGCCGACCCCTCCCGTCCCCGTGAGCGTGAGAAGCCGCATCTCCCTTCGACGAAGGAAACCCCTCACCTGTTCCAAGTCTCGTTCCCGACCCACAAGCGGGGCGGGCGTCGCTGGCAGGGTGAGCTCGGTGACGACCGGGGTGGCATCGGCAACGTCGCCCCGCTTCGGTATAGCCGCCAGGAGAGAAGCGCGCTCGTCCACGGGCAGCTCCAATGCGTCCGCGAGCGCGCGCACCGTGTGTGGGTAGGGACGCCTCCGCGCACCACGCTCCAAGTCGCTGATGCCCTTGGCGCTCAGGCCGGCGCGTGCGGCCAGCTCCTCCTGCGTCAGGCCGGCGGCTTCTCTCACTTGCCGCAAATGCGCGCCGAACGGGGCGTCCCGCCTTCTGCTCACGTCGGGTGTGCGTCCTTCGTCATGAACCTACGCACCTGTTCCCTAGCTACGGACCATGGTAGCAGAGCGTGCAGGTGATCGGGGCGCTTGGCCTCAACTCCCGCAGTCGAAGTGCGGGAGCAGCGCAGGAGAGGTGCGGATGGTTTGCCTACACGCCAGGG
>JBKPSF010000366.1:0-16642 GCA_046734875.1 Actinomycetota bacterium
TTCCTCGCGATCACGCTCATCCTCCTCCTCAACTCCAGCCGCGTGGCCCCCGAATACCGTAACCGCCTTACCACCAACATCCTGCTGGCCGTCTCCGTAATACCTTTCGTCGTGGTCGGCCTCCAGGAGGTGCTCGGCGCGCTAGGGGGCTGAACGGGCCCGGATCTGCCCCACATCCATCTTCCGCTTAACAAAACTTAATAGAACTTTAAACCTATCTTCAGGATAACCGCTGGAATCAACATTCTTTCGGGTTAGTATGTCGTGCAACGTTTCCGGGCCGCTTCGCTCCGGGTCTTCGACCGGCGCATGGTCTGCATTACTTCTACTGCGGCGTTCTGTCGCGTCCCGCACGGTGTAAAGCAGCACGTTGTCGATGTAGGAAATGCAAGGGAAGGTTGATCTCGATGCGGAGTTTGTCTGGCCCGACGGTAGACGTGGGCGCAATTGGAATCGATAGAGGCATCTCGATACCACTCGTATTCTGGTGGGTGTTCTTTACGGCGAGCCTCTCTGGTACGGCTTCGGCGGTGACGCATGGGGCGTAGGGTGAAAGATACCGCTGAGTACTGCCTGCACGAGCTCTTCGAGCAGCAGGCGCGCCGAACGCCAGAGAACCTCGCGCTGGAAGACAAAGACACCTCCCTGACTTACGGCGAGCTGGACGATCTCTCCGACAGGCTCGCGGCGTATCTGAGGAGCAAAGACGTAGGTCCGGATGAGCCCGTTGGTGTCTACATGGAGCGGCGGGCCGAGTATGTGGTTGCGTGTCTCGCTGCCATGAAAGCAGGCGGCGCCTACCTGGTGCTCGAGCTCGCCTACCCGCGGGGTCTGCTCGCCGATGTCATGTCCGACGCGAACCCACGCATCGTGCTCACGCAGGAACGCTACGCGGAGCGTCTGCCCGAGGGTACCCAGACGTTCTGCCTAGATGAGGGTTGGGACGAGAAGCTGGAGGACATGCCTGCGGTGGACGAGGGACCCGAGGTCGGCCTGGACAACCTGGCCTTTATCTCGTACTCGGCAGGGACGACGGGGAAACCCAAGGGCATAGCCAACCCGCACAGGGCGACTGTGCTGTCTTACCGGTGGCGGTTCGGCATCAGCGATTATGCGCCCGGGGACAGGGTCGGGTGCAACGTGTTCTTTATCTGGGAGATGCTGCGGCCGCTCTTGCGCGGGGCGACGACGGTCGTAATTCCTGATGACGTTATCTACGATCCGGGCGCGCTCATTCGCTTCCTCGAAGAGTACGGGATCACGGAGACCCTCATAACTCCTTCCCTCCTGGAGACGGTCTTGAACTCCAGCGGACCCGACCTGGGCGAGAGGCTCGAGGACCTGAAGACGTTGTGGCTCAACGGCGAGGTCGTGACCCGGACGCTCGCCCGTCGCGCCATGGAAGTGCTGCCGGGTGCGCGCCTCCTGAACGTCTACAGTTGCAGCGAGACCCACGAGGTGGCCGCGGGCGACCTGGTCGAGCTGGTCGATAATCAGGAGTCGACGTACTGTGCGGTCGGCGTTCCCATGGACCGGGACCGCCTCTATCTCCTGGACGAGGAAGGGGAGCAGGTTCCCGAGGGCGAGGCCGGGGAGTTGTTCGTCGGCGGAGACTGCCTCGCGCGCGGCTACGTCGGCCTCCCGGAGAAGACGGAGGAGAGCTTCCCGGATGATCCGTTCGTCCGCGAAGGTGGTGCCAGGATGTATAGGACGGGCGACAGGGCGCGCATTCTTTCCGATGGGAGTCTGGAGATCACGGGCCGGGTGGATTTTATGGTCAAGATCAGGGGCTACAGCGTGGAGCTGGGCGCTGTCGAGGCAGCCATCGAGGAGGGCCTGGCCGTAAAGTCTTGCGTGGTCGTCTCTGAGGGCGAAGAGGGCGAGGACAAACGCCTCGTAGCCTACATCGTACCGGAGGCAGACGACGACGAACGCTACTCCGGCTGGAGCCTCGATCAGAAGACGGGACGCAGCAAGGAGATAAGGGCTATCCTGCAGGACAGCCTGCCGCACTACGCGGTTCCCTCCGTCTTTGTCGAGCTGGAGTCGATCCCGATCCAGGCCACCTCGGGCAAGGTCGACCGCTCCGAACTCCCGCCCCCGCCGCCCCGACCCGAGCGAAGAGAGACGGGTGAGATCGCCAGGCTCCCCGATGATGCTCCCCGCGGGGAGAAGGAGACGCTGCTCGCGCGGGCGTGGGAAGACGTGTTGCGCCTGGGCGTGGGCGAGGTCAAACCCGACGACAACTTCTTCGACCTCGGCGGCCACTCTCTCGCCGCAGCCCAGCTCTCCAGCAGGGTCGAGCAGGGCTTCGGCGTACACGTCTCGATGCCGCTGTTCATGGAGGACCCGACGCCGGAAGGATTGCTCGACAGGATAGAGGCCCTGCAGCGTAACGAGACGGCGGGGGAGGTGACGACCGCAGAAGACCTCACCGCCGACGCCGTCCTCGAACCCGAGATAACCCCGCAGCCCGCCGGAAGCATGCCGACCCTGCGGGACGCCGGCGACGTTTTCCTGACAGGGGCGACCGGGTTTCTAGGGGCCTTCCTGCTCGACGGATTGCTAGCCGGAACCGGGGCACGCGTCCACTGCCTCGTCAGGCCGCGCGGAGATGGGATGGATGCCGTCGAGGCCAACCTGCGACGCTACGGGCTGTGGAAGCCCGAGTTGGTGGAGCGCATCGTGCCCGTTCCCGGGGACCTCGCCGAACCGCTGTTCGGCATGGATGAGGGAGACTTCGACGCGCTGGCCCGCGAGGTGGATCTCATCATCCACCCCGGCGCGGTAGTGAACCTCGTCTACCCGTATTCGGAGCTAAAGGCCCCCAACGTCGGGGGCACGCGCGAGGTCCTGCGCCTGGCGTGCCGCCACCGGGCCAAACCCTTGCATTACGTGTCCACGAACGGGATCTTCCCATCAGAAATGGGGATGTGCGAGGAGGACATCGACCTCGACGCTCTCGCCGGCGCCCGCGAGGACGGTTATGGCCGATCCAAGTGGGTAGCCGAGAAGCTGGTTCGGGAGGTGGCGGAGCGAGGATTGCCGGTTAACGTCTACCGTCCCGGTAACGTATCGGGGCATAGCGAGACGGGGGCTTCCAACCCGCGCGACCTGCTCGGCGCCGTCATCGTGGAGTCGCTGCGGTTGGGGTACGCACCGGAGATAGAAGACTGGCGCATGGAGATGACGCCTGTAGACTTCGTGGCCGGGGCCATGCTGCACACCGCGTCCAACCCAGGCGCTTACGGGGGAACCTACCACCTTGCAAACCCCGACCCTCCCCACGCGGACGAGGTTTTCGACCTGCTCGAGGAGCGGGGCTATCCGCTGGAGCGCCTCCCCTACGACGAGTGGCTACGGAAGAAAGACGCCGCTCCCCCCGAGGAAGGCACTCCGGGCGAGGTCGTGGGCGGGGCCGCGCCCGCAGCAGAAGAGCTCAGGGACGACAACACCTACGACGACGGCAACACGCGCCGCGTCCTGCGCGACGAGGGTCCGAGCCGGCCCGCCATCGACGGGGAGCTTCTGGACACGTACGCCCGGTACTTCGCGGAGCAGGGTTGGATCGAGGCGTCGGGTATCAGGCAAAAGGCATAAGTAGTCTCGCGGCGCAACTCGCGAGCGAAAATCTAACCCACGTCCACGTCCGTGGTATCGACCTCCAGCACTTCGTCGAGGCCCATGACCTCGCGCACGACCTCCTCGAGGTCCTCCCGCGAAGCGGACGCGCCGGTCAGCTCCACTACGCCCTCTCTGACGTTGCTCACCTCCAGGTCAGTATCGTCGAGCAACTCCGCCACGTCGTGCTCGAGGTCCTCGATGTTGCTGAGGAGAGGGTCTACTCTCTCCTCCCCGGTATCGGGGTCTATGTAGACGTCGTTGCGCGGGTACCCGGAGTCCGGGGTGTATGACTCGTCCTCCCAGTCCTCCCGCGTCTCCAGATCCTCATCGGTCTCGGCGTCTTCGCCGTACTCGGACTCGGTGACGAGCTGGCCTTCGTGCTCGTAGTCTTCCGCGCTCTCTTCATCGAGGTCACCGGGGGCGTAACCTTGCGGTTCCGTCTCGTCGTCCGTATGGTCGCCCGGCTCCACGTCCGAAGCGTCGGCCCGGAAGGTCGCGAAGTCGGCGTCAGGATCGAGAGAGAGGCTCGTGATGGGAACCTCCAACTGCTCCCCTTCTTCGGTCTCGACGACGACGTGCGTTACCTCCCTGCCGTCCTCGTCCGTCACCACCTCGTTGATGCGGCCGAACTCGGTGCCGTCCGCGGACCGCGCCTCGAGCCCGATAAGACTTCTCTCCTGCAAGTCGTCCTCCAGAGTAGTTTTGGTCTGACGGAGATATACCCCGTGCCCGGCTCGTTACTCCGGTAGCTCCGCCAGTACCTCGGCCATCCGGTACAGATCGGGGTCGAGGGGATGTTCTTTGCCCACCACGTCTTCCAGGGGAACGCGCTCGACCCGCGGTCCCCTGAGCGCGACCATCACGCCCGACTCTCCGTCGGCCAGGGCCTCGATCGCGGCCGTGCCAAGCCGGCTCGCGAGGATCCTGTCCGAGGCCGTGGGGATGCCGCCGCGCTGGATGTGGCCGACGACCGTGAGGCGGGCGTCGTAGGTACCCTCTGCCTCGTTGACGTACTGGTTCAACTCCTCGGCCGAGATCGGTGCCCCCTCCGCGACCACGACCACGAAGTGGGATTTGCCTTGCTCATAAGCCTTCTTGAGGAAGAGCAAGAGTCCATCGGGCCGCGGCTCGAACTCGGGGACGACGGCGGCTTCTGCGCCGCCTGCGATCGCGCTCATCAGCGCCAGGTAGCCCGAGTCGCGGCCCATCACCTCGACGATGTGGGCCCGCTGGTGGGAGCTTGCTGTGTCCCTTATGCGGTCTATAGCCTCCAGCGCCGTGTTGAGCGCCGTGTCCACGCCTATGGCCGTGTCCGTGCCCCACACGTCGTTGTCTATCGTAGCCGGAATTCCTACCACCTCGACCCCGAGCTCGGAGAGCCTAAGACCACCTGTGAGACTACCGTTACCGCCTATGACCACCAGCCCCTCGACCTCGGCCTCCGCGAGCTTCCCGGCGGCCCGCCGCTGGCCCTCGGGTGTCGCGAACTCCTCCGACCGTTCCGTCCCCAGCACGGTTCCTCCGCGGTTGAGGATGCCCCCGAGACGGCGCCGGTCCATCGGGTAGATCCTGCCCTCCAGAAGCCCCTTGTAGCCGGCCCAAACTCCCATCACGTCCCAGCCCCTGAAAAAGGCCGTCCGCGCCACCGCCCTGACCGCCGCGTTCATCCCCGGCGCGTCGCCCCCGCTGGTCAATACCCCTATCCTCAAACACGCCTCCTTTCACCCACACTACAGGACGGAGTATACGGACACCGGAAGATTCCCGGGACCACTCCGGCGTCGCCAACGAATACAGCGCGTTGTCGCACAGTAGCCTGACCCGTTCGATCCGGAACGCCCCGGAGCTGTAGGCTAGAAGATGACCGTGAGGATGTAAATGAAGGCGACGAAGAAGCTGATCGCAAAAACCACACCGTAGAACAGTTGCCTACCGGTCCACTCCCCCCGTTCTGTCTCCGACAGTGGGTTGAGCCTGAACTCGTACAAAGCCAGTACTCCGGAACACGCCACCAGCACCGCCATCAGTACCGCCGTGACACCCGGTTCCTCGAGAAAAAGCAGTGCCCCCACGAGAGCCGCGGCAGTTATCCAGAAGACCACGTCGAGTACTCGAGCTACTGGATCCACCAGTGATCACCGCCTTCTTGTTAATGTACCTGTAGTTGCTATTGCACCACAATGGGTGGTCTTGCGCCTCCCTCAAATGGACTATTTTTTACGAGCGTATTTGATCCAGGTGCACAGCGGGGCGAAATTGCCGGTTCTGCCTTGATCTCTCTGGGGGTAGTAATAAAATATGAGCGTGTCAGGCTTAGATTTTAGTGGTTATGTATGTGCTGACGCGGGGAACGAGGGACCATGAGATTTTATACCAGGAGGTTTTTGGCGGATGGTATGTGAGAACTGTGGGATCAGGCCGGCGAGCGTGCAGGTCTTGCAGCAGCAGGGGGACCGGCGGGCTACGAGCTTTTTTTGCACGCAGTGTGCGCGGCAGCTCGGCATGATCGGGGGCGCGCAGGGCGGGAACGACCCGTTCGCGATGCTCCAGAACCTTATACAGCAGCAGCAGGGCGGGCAGGGCAGTTTGTTTGACGCCCTCTCTGGGGAGGCACAGCAGGCCGTCATGCGGGCCCGCGAGGCCTCGGCTGGCACCACGCGGACCGCTGCGATTGGGACGGATCACCTGCTCGCAGGCATCGTGACCGGAGAGAACCTGGCGACCGAGGCGCTGCAGCGTGCCGGCGCCGACGTAGACGGTATGCGCGCGCGGTTTCAGGAGTTCCGCGGCGATCCGGGCGAGGAGATCTACACGTTCACCCCGAGCGCCAAGCGCGCCCTACAGCTCTCCTTCACGGCCGCCAGGCAGATGGGCAAGGGGCAGGTCGGGAGCGAGCATTTGCTGCTCGGGCTGCTCGGCGAGGGCGACGGGAACGCGTACAGGATCTTGCAGCAACACGGCGCGAACGATGCGGAGGCCCTGAGGCGTGAGATCCTACGCCTCATGCAGCAGCGCGGCGCGCAGATGGGCCAGGGCATGCCCGGTGCTGCGGCCGGTGGACCCGGCATGGGCGGTCCGCAGAACCCGGACAGCAGTACGCCGACCCTGGACCAGGTGAGCCGCGACCTCACGCAGCTCGCGCGCGAAGGCGAGCTCGACCCCGTTATTGGCCGTGCAGAGGAGATCTCGCGCGTCGTCCGAATCTTGTCGCGACGCACGAAGAACAATCCGGTCCTTATAGGCGAAGCCGGCGTCGGCAAGACGGCGGTGGCCGAGGGCCTGGCGCAACGCATCGTCTCCGAGGACATCCCTGAGACGCTCAAGGGCAAGCGCGTCCTGGCGCTCGACGTCGGCGGGCTCGTCGCTGGCACCCGTTTCCGCGGGGACTTCGAGGAGCGGATGCAGCAGATGCTCAAGGAGCTGCAGCAGGAGGAGAAGAACATCGTCCTGTTCATCGACGAGTTGCACACCATTGTGGGAGCTGGTGGTGCCGAAGGCGCCGTCAACGCCTCCAACATGCTCAAGCCGGCGCTCGCGCGCGGCGAGCTGCAGGTCGTCGGGGCCACGACGCTCGACGAGTATCGCAAGCACGTCGAGAAGGACCCTGCGCTGGAGCGGCGTTTCCAGCCGGTGCTCGTGGACGAGCCAACTGTGGACGAGACTATCTCTATCCTCTTCGGCCTCAGGGACCGTTACGAGGCGCACCACAGGGTCAAGATCACCGAGGAGGCCATCATCGGGGCCGCCCAGCTCGGCGACCGCTACATAACTGACCGCTTCCTTCCCGACAAGGCCATCGACCTCCTCGACGAGGCCGCGGCCGAGGTGAGGCTCCGCTCCACGGTGCCGCCCGTTGACGTGAAGCGCATCGAAGAGGAGATAGCCGGCCTCGAGCGGGAGAAGGAAGATGCTGTCAGGGCCGAGGATTACGAGACGGCCGCAGGCTTCAAGCAGCGCATCGAGCAACTCAAGGCCGAGCTCGACGAGGAGCAGGAGGGCTGGGCCGGACGCCGCGAGTCCAACGCCCCCGAGGTGACGCGCGAGGACATTGCCCGCATCCTCGAGGAGTGGACGGGCGTGCCCGCCACCAATATCGTCCAGGAGGAGGCCGAGCGGCTCCTCAGCCTGGAGTCCGTGTTGCACGAGCGGGTCGTCGGTCAGGAGCCCGCGGTCAGCGCCGTGGCCGAGGCCATCAGGCGCGCCAGGGCGGGCATCAAGGACCCCAGGCGCCCGGTCGGCAGCTTCATCTTCCTCGGGCCCACGGGCGTGGGTAAGACCGAGCTTGCGCGCACGCTCGCCGAGTACCTCTTCGGCGAGGAGGACGCCATGATCCGGATAGATATGTCCGAGTTCCAGGAGGCCCACACGGTCTCTCGCCTGGTCGGCGCCCCTCCCGGTTACGTCGGCTACGACGAGGCCGGACAGCTCACGGAGCAGGTCAGGCGCCGTCCTTACAGCGTCGTGCTCTTCGACGAGATCGAGAAGGCCCACCCTGACGTGTTCAACACGCTGCTTCAGGTGCTCGACGACGGCAGGCTGACCGACGCCAAGGGCAGGACGGTCAACTTCGAGAACACGGTCGTCATCATGACCTCGAACGTGGGCAGCCAGCACCTCGTTTCCACGAGGCAGTTCGGCTTCACCTCCCGCGACGGGGTGGACTTCAAGGAGACCGAGCGGCGTGCCCGTGAGGCCCTGGAGCGGGCATTCAGGCCGGAGTTCCTCAACAGGGTGGATGAGATCATCGTCTTCCAGCCCCTCACCAAGGAGGACGTGCTGAAGATCGTGGACATCATGCTCTCCCGCCTGAACAAGCACCTCGAAAGCCAGCGCGTCCGCATCGAGGTCACCGCCGCGGCCAAGGAGTTCCTCGCCGAGGAGGGCTACGACCCCAAGTTCGGCGGTCGCCCGCTCGCCAGGGCCATTCGGCGCTACGTCGAGAACCCCCTCTCCAGCCGCATCATCGGCGGCGAGTTCGGCCCAGACGACACCGTCGTCGTCGACCGCGCCGAAGACGGTTTGACCTTCGGAGTCAAGCAGAGGGTCTCCTCGTAGAGACTTCGCAATAGCAAGACCGGAGGCTCTCCCTGCAAAGGGGGAGCCTCTCTTTTGTGTCCCGCTCTCCGAAAGCCGTGGGTGGTATTTTTCCGCGCCATGACCGGCAAACGCCCATCTCCCGGTATACTCGTCGATGAGAGCGAGCCGGGAGGCTTTCGTGGAGACCGGGACGAGAGAAGAAGTGAGGAGGCGGCGTTTCACCGTCGAGGAGTTCCACAGCATGGGCGAGGCTGGCATCCTGCGCGAGGGCGAACGCGTCGAGCTCATCGAGGGGGAGATAGTAAAGATGAACCCGTTCGGCGGCCGTCATATACGGTGCGTCAACGAGTTGAACTGGCTGCTGGGCCAGCAGATCCGGGACGAAGGGATACGCGTCAGCGTCCAGAACCCTGTTAGGCTGAACGGCGGCCTCGAGCCTCAGCCGGACCTCGCCGTGATACGGGCCGGCGACTACGCCGACTCCCCACCCGGCCCCGAAGACGTCTTGCTCGTGATCGAGGTGTCGGATACTGCCCTGGGCTACGACCGCAATGTCAAGCTACCCCTGTACGCGCGGGCGGGTATCGGGGAGGCCTGGATCGTGGATCTCCCAAATAATGGCGTCGAACGCCACAACGACCCCTCGGAGGAGGGCTACCGGCGTATGGAGCGAGCCAGCCGGGGGCGCTCACTGGCCTCCGAAGCCCTCCCGAACCTCTTCCTGCGTACAGACGCCGTTCTCGGTGCAGGCTGAGGACCAGGGATGACTTACATCGCGCTGTTGAGGGGTATAAACGTCGGCGGAAACAACTCGTTGCCGATGAAGGACCTCGTGGCCGCGCTGGAGAGCGTAGGTGCGCGCGACGTCGCGACTTACATCCAGAGCGGCAACGCGGTTTTCCGGAGCGAAGAGCAGGACGCCAGGTTGCTCGCGGAGAAGGTCCAGGCCGCGATCCTGGAGCGCCACGGTTTCGAGCCCAGGGTGCTCGTGCTGGCTTCGGAGGAAATGGAAGAGGCGGTTCGGTCCAATCCCTTCCCCGAAGCGGAGTCCGAACCCAAGACGCTGCACCTGTACTTTCTGGCCACCTCGCCGGAGCGTCCCGACCTCGACGCCCTCGAAGGGATCAAAGGCGACCGGGAACGTTTCGTCCTCGGCGGCGGCGTCTTCTACCTGCACGCGCCTGATGGCATAGGCGGATCCAAACTCGCCGCCAACGCCGAGAAGCTGCTGGGCGTCCCGGCAACGGCCCGAAACTGGCGTACCGTCCGTAAGGTGATGGAGCTTGTGCTGACTTTGGCATCATGATGGAACTACCGGAAGGCTACGCGACGAGGGTGCCAGAACGAGAGGACGCGGAGGCCGTAGCGGCTTTGATCCATGCCAGCGAGCTGGCCGATAACGGCGCGTCGAACATGAGCGTCGAGGAGTTGCTCGACGACTGGCATTCCCTGGACCTCGCCGAGGAGGCCGTGGCCGTCGTCGTGCCCGAAGGCACCATCGCCGCCTACGCCGACGTGATAAACCGCTCCTTCGTGACCGTCTCGGTCTACGGTTACGTCCACCCGGACTTTCGAAGCCTGGGGCTCGGCGCATTTCTGATCTCCTGGGGCGAACGCTGGACGCGCGAGCGTATGCCCTCCGCCCCCGAAAAGGCCCGCGTCGTCGTCCAGCATTACGTCAACACGGCCAACGAGCAGGCGCAACGATTGCTCGAATCTTTCGACTACGCGCCGGTGCGCGGCATCTACGTGATGGAGACCGAACTGGACGAGGCCCCGCCGCAACCGCGCTGGCCCGAGGGCATCTCCGTCCGCACCTTCGTCAAGAATCAAGACGAGCGGCCGCTCTTCGAGGCCGTCGAGGACGCTTTCAGGGACATGTGGAGACGGCCGCGCGGCACGTTCGAGCGGTTCGTCGGGATGACCGAGACGGAGAGCTTCGATCCCACGCTGTGGTTTCTGGCCACAGAAGGTGACGAGTTAGTGGGCGCCATCCTGGGCAAGACGCTCACCGGAGAGGGATGGATACAGGTAGTCGGGGTGCGCCGCCCGTGGCGAAACCGCGGGCTCGGTCTCGCCCTCCTCCGTCACGCCCTCGGCGAATACCTCCGGCGCGGAACCAGCAAGGTCGCCCTAAGCGTGGATGCCGAGAGCATCACCGGCGCCCCCAGGCTCTACGGACGCGCGGGCATGAGCGTCAGGGAGAGCTACGTCATCTACCTCAAAGAGCTCCGTCCTGGCGTGGATCTCGGCACGAGGTCCTAGAACGGTTCCTATGTAAGGGGCGGTTCAAGAGGCGGTTCGCGAGCCCCCTCGTATCCTATCTGAACCAAACATTTGTTTGACACAGGCCGCGCGTTGCGCTAACGTGGTGGTGGATGGAAGAAGCCCTACATCCGAGGCGGGAGAGGATTCTGCGTTATCTGGCGCGGCGTGCGGGGGGCGGGGAGCCGCCGCCGAGCGTGCGCGAGGTGGGGGTTGAGGTGGGGCTAAGGAGCTCGCAGACGGTGCACCACCACCTGAGGAAATTGGAGGAAGAGGGTTACGTGGCGCGGGCGAGCGGGGCGAGGATGGTCAGGCTCACGGAGAAGGGGTGGGGGGTAGCGGGGAGGATGGGTTTGCTGGGTAGGATCGCTGCCGGTCGTGGGCTTGAGGCGGTGGCGACCGAGGAAGCCTACTCGCTGGCCGCGGAGCTGCTCGCTTCGCGTTCTGGCAAGCAGAGGTATCTGTTACGGGTCGTGGGGCAGAGCATGGTAGGGGCCAGGATCGAGGACGGGGATCTGCTGGTCGTGGAGGAAGACGAGAGCCCGCCTGACGGTTCGATAGCCGTGGTGTTGCTCAGGGAAGGCGAGGAGGTGACGGTAAAACGCTTCTACAGGGAGGGGGAGAAGATCAGGCTGAGGCCCGAGGCTCCAGGTGGCGAGTACGAGGAGATGGTGGTGCCGGCCGAAGAGGCGCGGGCGCAGGGACGCGTCCTCTACGTGTTACATCCTCCGGGGAGAAAGGGTGGGGCGTGAGCCAGTTTTCCTCCGTAGGCTACGGGATGCTCTCGTACCTGGTGCTCGCCTGCGCGAGCGCGGTCGTCGGATACTACTTTGCGAGGAAGCGGACCGAGTACGAGGTAGGTTACAGGCACCGCGTCGAGGTCTCCGAAGGCGTTCAGGGGATGATGATACCGCTCGTCGAAGAGTTCGAGGCCGCACTCGAGTACGTGAGGGCACCGGGCCCGTCGGGCGAGTTGCCCGTCGAGGAGATCGAAAATTCCCTGGACGGCCTCGAGAAGCTTCTCGCGCAGCACGAGATGTGGCTCGATAGGCGCTCCTCGGCCGCCGTGGAATATCTGATCTCGACCTTCCGCGCCCATTCCAGGGTTCTGGACCTCCTCCCCCGCCGCTACGACGATCCCGGATTCGAGAGGGCCTACGAACGAGCGGCCGCAGACCTCGACGAATGGCTAAGGACCGACGTTCCCGCCGCCCGAGAAGAACTGGCCGACGCGTTTCGAGGCATGCTTGGCGTGGGACGCTGGCGACGCAAACTCCTGCGGTAATCAGGAGAGGAGTGATGATGACGGAGGGAAGCTTCGAATTACGGCCTAACGGGCCCTATTCGTTTGGGGCGAGCGTGAGGTTCTTGGAGGGCTTTGCTCCCGCGGCTTACGAGGGGAAAGAGGCGGGGCATTTGCATCTGGCTTTCGTCGCCGACGGGGGTGATGAGGTGGCTGGGGTATGCGTGCGGGAGGAGGACGGTGTGATCCTCGGCGAGGTCTATGGCGAGGCCGGGGTGGAGGTGGTGAGGAGGCAGGTAGAGCGCATACTCTCGCTCGACGTGGACGGCAGCGCGTTCCCCGAGGTTGGGCGGCGGGACCCCGTGGTGGGCCGGTTGCAGGCGCGATACCCGGGCTTGAGGCCCGTCTGCTTCTACTCGCCGTACGAGGCCGCGGCGTGGGCGCTCATCGGGCAGCGCATCAGGATCGTGCAGGCGGCCAGGATCAAAACCCGCATGGCCAGAGAACTGGGCCCCACCGTCAGAGTCCACGGCGCAAAAGAGCACGCCTTCCCCGGACCGGAGCGGCTGGAGATGCTTGACGGCTTCCCCTGCCTCACCGCGCGCAAGGTCGAATACCTGCGCCATCTGGGCCGGGAAGCCCGCGAAGGCAAGCTCGACGCGACCTACCTGAGATCCCTACCCGAACAAGAAGCGCTCGCACACCTGCAGCAGTTGCCCGGCATAGGACCCTTCTCCGCCGGCCTCATCCTCTTGCGCGGGGCCGGCACGCCCGACCTCCTCCCCGCCAGGGAACCCCGCCTCGGCAGAGCAGTAGCGATGGCCTACAACCTCGACGCCCCTCCCACGTCGGAAGAGCTACAGCGGTTGGCCCAAAACTGGCGTCCCTACAGAACCTGGGTAACCCTGCACCTGCGAGCCATGCTAGAAGACCAAACCGGAGAAATAGCAAGCCAGACCAAAACCTGAAAGCGAGCCAGGCTTCGCCTGGCGAAGCGTGCTGACGAGCGAGGGCGTAAGCCCGAGTATGCTGACAAACCTGCGAAGCAGGCGTGCTGACAAGGCGCCGCAGGCGCCGTGCTGACTTGCTGACCTTCTGCCCGGCGGTTAACATTGCTCCGTAGGGCGCGCCCCGGACGGATCGTCCGGGCATCGTTTGTCAAGAGGAAAGGTTCGTGGAGCGGTGAGCGCAGCGTTATCGGTGGCGGATGCGCCCGGCGTCGCGTGCCGCGTGTTGGTCGGGGGCTGGGGGCTCTCGTAGACGGGTTGCGCGCCATGCGGGCATGGCCCTGGAGGGTGTTACGCCACCTGCGCACCGCCGCCGCGGCCTACCTGGTTTTGTTGCTCTCGCTCTTGCTCACGGGGCTTGCCTGGTTTTACGTGCGGGAGACCGTCGAGGAGCAGAACCACGTCCGCTTCGACGAGACCGTGCAGGCCACCAGGGCGGCCGTGGACCGGCGGACCGACGCTTACCTGGACGCGCTCTTCGGGGCCCGCGGCGTGTTTCTCGCCTCCAACGCCGTCGAGCGCGAAGAGTGGGAGAGCTACGTAGGGGGCATAGAGACCAAGACCAGGCTCGAGGGGCTGCAGGCGCTGGGTTTCGCCAGGTACGTCACGCCCGAGGAGCGGGAGGCTTTCTTTCGGAAGGCCAGAGAAGAGGGGCGGCCCGAGATGCGGCCCGACCTCGATCCCGGTGGGGAACGGTCCGCCTACTTTCCCCTGACGCTCGTCGCGCCGTTGGATCGGGCGAACCTCGACATGATCAACCACGACTACTACACCGACCCAGCGCACAGGATTGCCATGGACCAGGCGCGCGACTCAGGCTCCCCGCGGGCGACCAGGATGGTCTACGTGCTGACCGAGGCCCCCGGGGGCTCGAGCGCTGACCTCGCCCTCGGGCAGGGTTTCGCCGTCTACCTCCCCGTGTACGACGAGGCTGAGCCAACGGGCACCGTGGCCGAGCGGCGACGCGCCTTGAAGGGGTTTGTCGTTGGCTACTTCAGGCGGGATGGGCTCTTCGACGACGTGTTCGGACGTGGCTTCGACCCCGCCATAGACTTCGAGGTCTACGACGGCGCCGAGGTGGGACCCAGCGCCATCCTCTACGACGAAGACGGGGTGCAGCGCGCCGGAGAAAAGTACGATACGCTCTTCTCCCGACGGGACCGGAGCGAGGTTGCGGGGCGCCGGTGGAGCCTGTTTTTCGCCACGCTGCCGGGGTTCAACAAGGGCGCAGAGAGCGACTTGCCTATCTTCGTGCTCGCCAGCGGCATAGGCGTCAGCCTCCTCCTCTTCGGCATCTCCTGGATGCTCGTGCGCAGCCGCATCCTGGCCGAGGACGCCAGCAAAGATCTGGAGGACGCAAACAGGGAGCTCGAAGGGGCAAACAGGGAGCTGGAGGCCTTTTCCTACTCGGTCTCGCACGACCTGAGGGCGCCACTGAGGACCATAGACGGTTTCTCCCAGATCCTGCAGGAAGACTACGAGGATACGCTCGACGAGGAAGGGCTGGACTACCTGGGACGCGTCAGGGCGGCCAGCGCCCACATGGCCACGCTCATAGACGATCTGCTCGACCTCTCCAGGGTGAGTCGCAGGCCCCTGCGCCGGGAGGCCGTCGACCTGACACGCCTGGCAACGGAGATAATAGAAGACCTGAGGGCGGCCGAGCCGGAGCGGAACGTGGAGTTCGTGGCTGGTGAAGGCATCGAGGCCTTCGGCGACGTGAGTCTGCTCAAGGTGGCGCTGGAGAATCTGCTCGGGAACGCGTGGAAGTTCACGGAGAGAGAAGGGGAGGCGCGCATAGAGTTCGGCGCGGACCGGAGGCCCCGACCGGGCTCCCTCGCCCCCGTCTACTTCGTGCGGGACAACGGGGCCGGCTTCGACCAGGCCTACTCGGACAAGCTCTTCGGCGCCTTCCAGCGGTTGCACGGGCAGGACGAGTTCGAGGGGACGGGCATAGGGCTCGCGACGGTGGCGCGCATCATCCACAGGCACGGCGGCCGGGTCTGGGCCGAGGGCGAAGTGGGCGAGGGTGCGACCTTCTACTTCACGCTCGGGGGCAGGGACCAGGGAGACCGCGCGGCGAGCACGGCGAAGAAGGCCGAAATTGCCTGAGGCCAGCACCAGGAAGACTCGGGCGACCGCGGCCAGGACCCTGCGCGTGCTGCTCGTTGAGAACTCCGAAAACGACGCGATGCTCCTCCTGCGCGAGCTTCGCCGGGGCGGGTACGAGCCCCTCTACGAAATGGTCAAGACCCCGGAGGCCATGCGGGAGGCCTGGCGCTCCGCGGAGGCGGGGGGGAAACCCTTCCAGGTGGTCATCTCCGACTACTTCATGCCCCGCTTCGGGGCGTTCGCGGCCATGAAGCTCTTGAGGGAGCTCGACCCTGACGTGCCCTTCCTCGTCGTCTCCGGCAAGGTGGGGGAGGACGCGGCCGTGGAGATCATGAAGGCAGGGGCCGACGATTACCTCACCAAGGAGAACATGAGCAGGCTGTGCCCCGCCATCGAGCGCGAGCTCAGGGAGGTGGAGGTAAAGAGGGAGCGGGAGCTCGCACTTTCCAGGAGCGAGGAACGCTGGGGGCGCCTCGTCGAGCAGGCCGCCGACGCCATCTTCGTGCAGGACCTCGAAGGCCGCTTCGTCGACGTAAACCGTCAGGCCTGCGAGAGCCTCGGGTACTCCAGGGAGGAACTACTCGGTATGTCCGTCGCGGACGTAGAGGCCGGCCGCGAGGCCGGCTCGCTCAGGGATTTGTGGCGCCAGATCTCCTCGGGCCGGCCGCGCACGCTGGAGGGTACCCACCGTCGCAAGGACGGCTCAACGTTTCCCGTCGAGATCCGAGTCGGCGTCTTCGAGGCCGAGGAGCGGCCTTTGATGCTGGCCCTCGTCAGGGACATCTCCTCCCGCAGGGAGGTCGAAGAGAAGATCAGGGAGACCGAGGCCCGCTACAGAACGCTGGTGGAGCAGATACCCGCCGTAACCTATATTCAAGAGCCCATCGAGTCGGAGAACCCCAAGGCCATCACCTACATGAGCCCGCAGTACGAGGCCATGCTCGGCTACCCCGCGAACGCCGAGATCGTCGACGAGGAGCACTGGCTCAAAACGTTGCACCCAGACGACAGGGAGCGGGTGCTCGCCGAGGAAGTAAGGACCGACGAGACCGGCGAGCCATACAGGATAGAGTACCGTCTGATCGCCCGCGACGGAAGCGTGGTGTGGGTGCACGACGAGGCAGAGCTCGTCAGGGACGGGGAGGGCGAGCCACTGTACTGGCTCGGGGTCCAGTACGACATCACCGAGCAGAAACGCACGGAGGATGAGTTCAGGAGGAGCGAGGAGCGCTTCAGGGCCACCTTCGAGCAGGCCGCCGTTGGCATCCTGCAGGTCGGGCTCGACGCGGGGTGGCTCAGGTTCAACGACAAGTTCTGCGACATCACGGGCTACGCGCGCGAGGAGCTCGGGGCG
>JBKPSF010000367.1:0-1443 GCA_046734875.1 Actinomycetota bacterium
GGACGTCTTCGACCCTGCTCTCCCGCAACACCACCTACAAGGGGGTGATCACCACGGGGGCTAGGGATGTGGCGGGCAACCCCCTAGACCAGCAGCCCACCACGACTGGTTTGCAGCAGAAGACGTGGTCCTTCACAACGAGTCCCTAGTGCTCCGTTCCTCAAAGGCGGTACACAAACGTACGCCTCCGATGCCTCGACGGTTTGGGAGGACGACCCCAAACCCACGGGCTGGCTTTCCGGTTCAGCTGCCGGGTAGAGACCCTCGTAGCTAGGTCGATCTCGTAGCTGTCCGCGAAGCACTGTCCGGCAAAGGCCTGTCGCCGGAATATACGCCACCAGCCCTCGATGAGGTTCAGCCACGCCGCCCCCTTCGGGATGAAAGCGTGTTTTATCCTCGGGTGCCCTTCGAGCCACTTCCTTACCAGGGCGCTGTCGTGGATCTTTAGATTGTCGGCGATCAGGTAGATGAGGCCCTGTGGGATAGCCCGCTCTATCTTCTTCAGTAGCTTCAGGTAACTCTTGGAGTTCCTCGAGCGCGAGGTGAAGGTGAGCGACTTGCCGTCCTCCACTCTGAGGGCGCCAAAGACCCATGCCTTGTCCGGGCCTCGACCGTATTCCAAGGGCGCTTTGATGCGATGGCCGTCCGGCGACCATCCCGGGGCAGGAGGGAAAGTGCGCGGGCTGACCGGTCCCAGCTCATCGACGCAAACCACCGTGGCCTCCGGTGGCGGGTCCGTGTAAAGCTCCACTACCTTCGACCTTTTGGGACGAACTCGGGATCCGAACTCTGAGCCCACGGCCGGATATTTCGCCAGCGTACGCCTTCCCTCAAGAGGATGCGCCTTACCTGGCTGCGGCCGACCCGTATGCCCATTCCGCGAGCAGCCTCGGCGAGCGCATCCAGAGTCCAGTAGGCGGCCTCGGTTTCATCCTCCACACGCATCGCGCCGTCAGCTTCGGTTAACAACCTCCCAGGTGGCTCCTTGGAGACCAGAGCGATGATCTCGGAGCGTTCTTGCTCGGTTATCCTCGGCTTGCGGCCGGCGCCCGGACGATCGCCAAGCCCGTCGAGCCCCTCCTCGTTGAAGCGATGGAAGCGCTCGCGCACCGTCTGAGGGTGGCACCCCAGTTCTTCGGCGATAGCCCCGGTGCGAAGTCCGTCCCAACTGCGGGCGATCATCCGAGCGCGCATTAGCCAATCTGCGGGAGCGTGGCGGCTGTTGGCGAGCTTGCGTACTTTGTGCTCCTCGGCCGTATCTAGCGGGGCACGGGCGTGCAGCAACTTGGGCATATTCTCGCTCCTTCTCCCATTGCCCGGATTATTCATGAACGATCTGGCGTGTCTCGGTTCTCTCGCGGAAAGACCGATGAACACCTCTGAAAGGCCGCTAACGGCTTGCACATTGACTCCAACCGTTCAAAATCGCGTTCCCCTTATTCA
>JBKPSF010000368.1:0-6988 GCA_046734875.1 Actinomycetota bacterium
GATGACGTCCTCGCCTGAACCCATTCCGCCCATTATCCAGTCTTTGCCGTCGCCCCCGTAGTAGACATCATCGCCATCATCGCCAAACGTGGTCGCCACGCCGTCGGCACCCGGCCCAGCGTGGATGACGTCGTTGCCTAAGTGATCCTTTCAAAACCGTCATGTCAGGTAGTTGAGACAGATAAGAGAACAACCCAGATGCAGGAACGCCTCGTGGATGTCGTCCCGCCGCTCGTAGCGGATCGTCAGCCTACGGTACTTGGCAAGCCAGGCCAGTGTCCTCTCCACCACCCACCTGTGCCGTCCCAACTTCTCGCTGCTCTCTATCCCCTTCCTGGCTATGCGACTCTTGATGCCCCGCTTCCTCAGGGTCCGTTTGCACTTCTTGTCGTCGTAGGCTTCGTGTAGGCGTGCAGCTTCTTGGGACGCTTCCTCGGCCTGCCGCGAGGGCGCTTTATGGGCTCGATGCCATCCACCAACTCCTCGAAGACCATCGAGTCGTGGGTATTGGCGGCGGTGAGCATCACGCAGAGCGGGACGCCTCTTCGGTCCGAAACAAGGTGGCGCTTCGAGCCCGCTTTTCCCTTATCCGTCGGATTCTTGCCGGTTTTCGCGCCCCCCTTTTTGCCGGTATGGAAGCCGAGTCCAAAGAGGCCCTTTCCCAATCTATCCGGTCGGCCTCTCCGAGGCGATCCAAGAGGACCTTGTGCAGGCGCTCCCACACCCCTGCCTCTTGCCACTCGCGCAAGCGTCGCCGGCAGGTGACGCCGGAGCCGCAACCCATCTCCCGGGGGAGCATCTCCCAGGGTATGCGGATACTAGTTCCTTAGCCATGTCCTCTCCTTACCCGCATCAGCGGGTTTTGAAAGGATCACTAAAAGGCGAGAACATCTCAGGATCTACGGTGAGTCCCTCAACCAGCTCAAGTGGGCCATCCTGACGATAGCCTCGATCCTGGGCCTGGCCTACCTCCTCAACTACGCCGGCGTGACGTTTACCCTCGGCCTGACGCTCGCCGCCACGGGCGTCCTGTTCCCGTTCTTCGCCCCGTTTATAGGGTGGCTTGGGGTTGCGCTCACGGGCTCTGACACGTCCTCCAACACCCTTTTCTCCAACCTCCAGAAGGTTACGGCCCAGCAGCTCGGGCTCAACCCGAACCTGACCGTCGGCGCCAACTCCTCGGGTGGCGTTCTGGGGAAGATGATCTCACCGCAAAACCTTGCCGTCGGCACCAGCGCCACGGGCCTCCAGGGCAAGGAGGGCGACCTGTTGCGCCTGGTCCTGAAGTGGTCCATCGGGCTAAAGGTAGTGATGGCGATCCTGGTGGTACTCCAGGCCTACGTGTTCACTTTCATGGTCCCGTAGCGCCGTCCTCGCGCCGCTGCACGTTCACCGAGAACGTCAGCAGCTTGCGCACGACGATGGTGATGGCCGTACTCGCGACGGCGGTCCACGTGGGGTTGATGGCGAGGTTCAACAGGGTGGCCCCGACGAAGAAGTCGAGGCCGAAGGCGGCGTGCTCCAGGATCTGGCGCGCCGCCCTGGCCCTTCCCCCCGCTCCGCGGATGACGAGGGCGCCGCGCACGATCCCGGCGAAGATCACGAAGGTCCCCACCGAGAGCGCGAAGAGCCGCATGAAGTCGACCGCGCCGTAGTAGATACTCATCCAGGAGCGTCCTAGCCCGGGACGCTGCGTTGCTCCGAGGTGTCAGGCGTGGCGGCCTCCTCCCGGCGCTCGCGCGCCAATTCCTGCGAGAGGAAGTAGTTCAGGGCCGTCCGGATCGTCGCTATGGCCCCGAGCAGGATCACGTCGTCCAGCGTCGGGGCGACTGCCGTCGAGAGGATGTCGGCGCCGAGCTGGAACTCCAGCCCGAGGGCTAGGTAGCGCCCGAGGTAGAGCCTGATCTCGTTGTTGGTGTAATCCCTGACGCCGACCAGGGTAAGTACGTAGCGGTAGGTCGTCGCAAAGACGCCGAATCCCACCACGGCGGCGCCTATCGCCTCGACGACCAGCCGCAGGTAGCCCACCGCAGTTACCAGGTATTCTTCCATCGCGATCCCGTCTCCTAGATCTCAACCCAACCGGTAAACATCGCGCCGGGAACGAAGGTCGGCGCCCAGCAAACCCTAACACCACATAGCCCGCGTTTTTCTCGGGCCAGAGAACCCGGATGGTCTATCATGGGGACATAACGTTCAAGGGAGGAAGGATTACGGCGGTGCGGGTGGCACTCTTCATAACCTGCTTCAACGACACGCTCTTCCCCGAGACGGGCAGGGCGACAGTCGAGGTCCTCGAACGCCTCGGGGTGGAGGTGGACTTTCCCTTCGCGCAGACGTGCTGCGGCCAGATGCACTTCAACACCGGTTACCAGCGCGAGGCGATACCGCTGGTGAGGCGCTTTGTCGAGGTCTTCGGCGGCTACGAGGCCGTCGTCGCACCCTCCGGCTCCTGCGTGAGCATGGTGCGCGAGCTATACCCCATGGCCGCCGAGTTGGCCGGAGATCCGCGCCTTGCAGAGAGGGTTGATGAGCTGGGCCCCAGGGTCTTCGAGCTCTCGGAGTTCCTCGTCAAAGAGCTCGGCGTCATCGACGTCGGCGCCTACTACCCGCACAGGGTCACCTACCACCCGACGTGCCACTCCTTGCGGATGCTGAAGGTCGGTGGTGCTCCGTTGGAGTTGCTCGGAAACGTGCGGGGTATCGACCTGGTCGAGCTCTCCGAGGCCGAAGAGTGTTGCGGGTTCGGCGGGACCTTCGCGGTCAAAAACGCGGACACCTCGGCGGCGATGCTCTCGGACAAGCTAAGGCACGTCCTCGACACCGAGGCCGAGGTCTGCACGGCCGGGGACAACTCGTGCCTGATGCACATCGGCGGCGGGCTCAACCGTCTCCGCGCGGGGGTCGGGACCGTCCACCTCGCCGAGATACTCGCGAGCGAAACCGGGGAGGCATAGTGGCAACAGAGCTTTCCGATGCGTTCTCCGCGGGCCCGACGCCGACGTTCGAGCAGTCGGCAAGAGAGAGCCTCTCCGATTCGCAACTCAGGCGCAACCTCGGCAAGGCCACCCAGACCATCCGCCGCAAACGCGCCGTCGCCGTCGAGGAGATGCCGGACTGGGAGGATCTCAGGGAGGCCGGACGCGCCCTCAAGGAACGCGTCGTGCGCCACCTCGACGAGTATCTGTTGCAACTCGAGGGGTCGGTAACGCGCGCCGGGGGCAAGATCCACTGGGCGCGCGACGCCGACGAGGCGAACAGTATCATCGCCCGGATAGTCAAAGATCACGGCGCAGATGAGGTCGTCAAGGTCAAGTCCATTGCGACGGACGAGACCAAGCTCAACGAGTATCTGGAGGGCGAGGGCATCCACGCGTTCGAGACGGATCTCGCCGAGCTCATCATCCAGCTCGCCGGCGAGACGAGCTCCCATATCCTGGTGCCGGCGATCCACAAGAACCGCGCGGAGATCCAGGAGCTCTTTAGAACACGGCTCGGCAAAGAGAACCTCTCTGACGACCCGTCCGACCTGACGGAGGCGGCGCGCCTCTACCTGCGCGAGAAGTTCCTGAAGGCGAAGGTCGGGATCTCGGGGGCTAACTTCGCGGTGGCCGAGACGGGGACGGTCTGCGTCGTCGAATCGGAGGGTAACGGCAGGATGTGCACGACGCTCCCGCCGGTCCTGGTGACCCTGATGGGGATCGAGAAGGTCATACCGGCGTGGCGGGACTTCGAGGTCTTTATGCAGCTCCTCCCTCGCTCCTCGACGGCGGAGCGGATGAACCCCTACACCTCTTTCTGGACCGGCGTCTCGGAAAACGACGGTCCACAGGAGTTCCACCTGGTCCTCATGGACAACGGGCGCACCGACGTGCTGGCAGATGAGATCGGACGCCAGACACTCAACTGCATCCGTTGCTCGGCATGCCTCAACGTCTGCCCCGTCTACGAGCGGACCGGAGGCCATGCGTACAACTCCGTCTACCCCGGCCCGATAGGCGCCATTCTCACGCCCCAGCTCGTCGGCATCGGCGATCCTGGTCCCGATTCGTTGCCATATGCGTCGTCGCTCTGCGGCGCGTGCTACCAGGTGTGTCCGGTCAAGATCAACATCCCCCAGGTCCTCGTCCACCTCCGCGGCCGAGTCGTCCGTCACAAACAGGACATGGGAGGCCCGCCCGCGAAGCTCGACCCCGAGAACATCGCCATGCAGACGGTAGCCAGGGTATTCTCCGACCCGGAGCTCTACGAGAGGGCCCAGAAGTTCGCGCGCGTAGGCCAGTGGCCCCTCGTGCGCGGAGGCTCCATAGGCAGACTTCCCGGCAGGCTCGCAGGCTGGAGTGCCGTCCGCGACCTCAAGCCTGTTCCCAAGCAGAGCTTTCGCGAGTGGTGGAGAGAGAACAGGGGGACGGGCTAGTGGTGACGGCCAGAGAGACGGTCCTGTGGCGCATCCGCCACGCCACCCGCGACGTGCCGGAGCAAGAACATCCTGCGGACGTGCGGGTCGAGCGCGAGTATCGCACGGAAGACGACGAAGCGCGCGAGGGGATCGTCTCGCGCTTCGCCGAGCGCACGGCGGAGTACGACGCGAAGGTCCAACGCGTGCCCCACGATGAGCTTCCCGGTGCCATAGAAGGGGCCCTGCGCCGGCGCGGCGTGAAACACCTCGTCATCCCACCTTACCTGCCAAAAGGGTGGATACCGGAAAACGTGGAGACCCTGCCCGACTCGGCCCGTTCACGGCTGACCAACGCCCAGCTCGACGAGAGCGACGGGGTTTTGACGGGCTGCGCTTTGGGCATAGCCCAGACCGGTACCATCGTGCTCGACGCCGGCAGGGCGCAGGGACGCCGGGCGCTCACGCTACTCCCCGACTACCACCTCTGCGTCGTGCGGGAGGGGCAGATCGTGGGCCTCGTCCCCGAGGCCATAGCGAGGCTGGAGGAGACGGTAAAGGCCGAGGGCCGGGCCATCACGTTTATCTCCGGCCCCTCGGCCACCTCGGACATCGAGCTCAACAGGGTCGAAGGCGTGCACGGCCCGCGCACCCTTGAGGTTTTGATCGTCGGATGACGCTTCTGATGAAGAAGGGAGACGAGCGTGGCCACCAAGATAACGAAGTCAACGTCGGAATCGCCAGACCGGCGGGGGATCGAAGCCCGATTCCAGGAGGAAGGGCTGACTTACGAGCTGTCTAACCCGGGGGGCGTGTGTTAGGTTTAGATCATGGATAACGACAGCAAAATCAGGGTCAGGTACGCGCCTAGCCCAACGGGGAGGCTGCACGTCGGAGGCGTGCGCACGGCGCTCTTCAACTGGCTCTTCGCGCGCAAGAACGGCGGCACGTTCGTGCTCCGGATAGAGGACACGGACCTGGAGCGCTCGACGGAGGAGTCGGTCGAGCAGCTCGAGCGCTCGATGCGTTGGATCGGCCTGGACTGGGACGAGGGCCCCGAGGTCGGCGGCCCCCATCCCCCCTACCGCCAGACCGAACGCTTCGACCTTTACCGGGAGGCCGCAAGGAAACTCATCGAATCCGGCGCAGCCTACTACGACTTCGCGACGCCCGAAGAATTGGCGGAACTTCGAGAGCGAGCACGGGCCGAAAAGCGGCAGCCCATCTACACCGGCGGCGAGTACCGTGAGATGGACCTTGCGGAGGCGAGGGAGAGGATAGAGGCGGGAGAGGCTCACACCGTGCGGTTCAAGACCCCGCGCGAGGGGCAGACCGTTGTGGAGGACATCATCCGCGGCCCCGTCACCTTCGAGAACGCCAACCTGGAAGACTTCGTCCTCATGAAGTCCTCGGACACCCCCACGTACAACTTTGCCGCCGCCGTCGACGACGCGGAGATGGAGATGAGCCACGTCATCCGCGGCGACGACCACCTCTCCAACACTCCGCGGCAGATCCTGATCCACAAGGCTTTAGGGAACGAGCTACCGGCCTTCGCCCACGTCCCCCAGGTACTAGGGCCGGACAAAAAGAAACTGTCCAAGCGTCACGGTGCGGCGAGCGTCGAGGACTTCGCGGAGCGGGGCTACCTGCCCGAAGCGCTCTTCAACTACCTCGCGCTCCTCGGCGCCGGCTACGCCGCGGACGAGGAGATCTTCACCCCCGAGGAGCTGGCCGAGCGCTTCCGTATCGACCGCGTGAGCGGCAACCCCGCGGTCCTCGACGAGAAGAAGCTCAGGGCCGTGAACGCCGTCTACCTCAGGCGCAAGAGTCCCGAGGAGCTCGCGGACCTCGCAGCCCCCATGCTCATCGAGTCGGGCGCGGTTTCAGAAGAAGAGTTGGACAGTGGACGCCTCCAGGACATAATGGATCTCCTCAAGGAGCGCATCGCCCTGACCACCGAGATCTCCGACTCCGTCGGCTACTTCTACGGCGGCACCCTCGACTACGACGAGGCCGAGTTCGAAAAGCAGTTCGGCAAGGAGTTCGTCCGCGAGAACCTCCCCGAGCTGGTCGAACGCCTGAGAGCACTCCCCGAATGGACGGAAGGGGCGATAGAAGATGCGGTGCGCGGTCTTGCCGCTGAAAAGGAGAAAGGCGCTCGGCACCTCATCCATCCGCTCCGCTTCGCCGTCACCGGGCGAACCGTTAGCGCCGGCCTCTTCGAGACCATGCAGCTTCTCGGGCGTGATCGGAGCCTGCTCAGGGCGGAAGAAGTCGTCAAGAAGATGGAGCGCCTGCCGGCCTGACGCCCGTACTGAGGATCTTTGACGAACCTGCGGGGGTCGGGTAGAATCTCCCGGCTTCTCGGCAAGGCCCCATCGTCTAGAGGCCAAGGACATCGCCCTCTCACGGCGAAAACCCGGGTTCGAATCCCGGTGGGGTCACAGCACGTCAGCATCTCAGCCGGTCAGCATTTCAGCAAGCTGCTTTCATGGCAGGAAGATGATGGCGAACCCTACCCCGACTGCCGCTCCCACTAGCGTCTGGGGCAAGGTGTGCGCCCTCGTTACGGTTCGCGACCAGATCACG
>JBKPSF010000369.1:0-7587 GCA_046734875.1 Actinomycetota bacterium
CTCGCCCGACTCCAGGAGCTTCTCCCAACCGTACTGCCTGATGGTCTCGAGTAGACGGTAGCGTGCCTCCGTCCCGCCGCGCTCCGCCACCGACACCAGCGACTTGTCGATCAGGCGCGAGAGCAGGTCAAGCACGTCATCTTCCTCGATGCCCCCTACGGCGCAGACCCTCTCCGCCGCTCCCAGGGTGAACCCTCCGGCGAACACCGACAGGCGGCGAAATAGTGCCCGCTCGGTCTCGTCGAGCAGGTCGTGGCTCCACTCCAGCGTCGCCCCGAGGGTTTGCTGGCGGGGGTCAGCGGTGCGGCTTGGGCTCTTCAGCAGCCGGAAGTTTTCGGCCAGTCGGGAGGAGATCTGTGCCACCGAAAGTACCTTCGTCCTTGCCGCGGCGAGCTCTATGGCGAGCGGGATGCCATCCAGGTTGCGACACAGCATCGCGACGGCCGGGGCGTTCCTTTCGTCGAGCCCGAAGGTCGGGGACGCTGATGCGGCCCTCTCGACGAAAAGCTTGACGGCCTCGTAGCGCTCCAACTCCTTAGGGGCAGCAGGGTGGCCGGGCTCGGGCAGTGAGAGCGGCGGCACGAGGAGTACCGTCTCGCCTGCAACCCCGAGTGCCTCGCGGCTGGTCGCGAGGATGCGCAGGCCCGGACAGGCGTGGAGCAGCGCATCTGCGAGCCTCTCGCAGGCTTCCACCAGGTGCTCGCAGTTGTCCAGCACCAGCAGTAGCTTCGTGGGGGCGAGGTCCCGTTTCGCTACGGGTCTGGAAGCTCCGGTTCTTCGCGCGTGACGGTGTAGCCGATCTGCTGTAGTTGCGCGAGCAGCAGCAGCTCGGCCTCCTCGGCGTCGCCACCGACGTAGCGGAGCGGAACGCTAATCCTCTGTTCCCCGTGGGGCCCGCTGAAGCGTATGAGGACGCTCGCCTCGTCCCTTACCACGGTCGCCTCGGGGTAGCGGGCGACGTTCGGGAGGCCCATCAACCTCAAGGTCTCTGTCCGATCTCGCTATACATGGTTCATGCATGCTACCACGCGCCCGCTGGTACACTTGGTCGGTATCGACCAGGAGAATCGTATGCTGGAGAAGACCTCATCCAAAGCCAGGCGAACGAGCAAGACGAAGACGCGGGTTCGGACCGTCGAGGGCGGCAAGGTGCGCGTCAGGCCCGACACCCTGGCGACCGAGGAGCCGATGGAGATACGGCTCCTCGCGGGTGGTAGCAGGCAGACCGTCGCCGTCACGATGCGCACCCCGGGGGCCGACTTCGAGCTCGCGGCGGGGTTCCTGTACGGCGAGGGTATCGTAAAGAGTTCCGACGATATCGCCAGGATCAGCTACTGCGTAGACTCGGACCTCGACGCCGAGCAGCAGTACAACATCGTGAACGTAGAGCTGCGCGGCAATCGCGAGTACGATCTACGCCCGCTGGAGAGACACTTCTACACCACGAGCGCCTGCGGCGTGTGCGGCAAGGCAAGCCTGGAGCAGCTGGAGTTGCGCGGGTGCCCCGTCGTCGGACCGGGACCGGAGATTTCCGCTGAAAAGATCTACGCCCTACCCGAAAAGCTGCGGGAAGCTCAGGGCCTCTTCGACGCGACCGGCGGCCTGCACGCGGCGGCGCTCTTCGACGAGGACGGCAACCTCATCGCCTTGCGCGAAGACGTGGGAAGGCACAACGCGACAGACAAGCTTGTCGGATGGGCCCTGCTCGAAGGCAGGCTGCCGCTCTCCGATCACATCGTAATGGTCAGCGGGCGCAGCAGCTTCGAGATCCTGCAGAAATGCCTGACGGCGGGCGTCCCCTTCGTATGCGCCATCTCAGCCCCGAGCAGCCTCGCCGTAGACGTCGCCAGAGAATTCGGCATGACGCTGGTGGGCTTCCTGCGCGAGAAGCGCTTCAACGTCTACGCCGGGCACGAGCGCGTGGCGCTCTAGCTTTCAGCACGGCGCTTCGCGCCTTGTCAGCACGCTCGGCTTCGCCTCGCTTGTCAGCTAGTCAGCTTTTTGCTGGTCGCTGAAAGCTATCTCACGAGAACAGGGCGACGACGCCCGTGAGAGTCTGGTAGACGCCCCACAGGAGGGGTATCAGGACGAGGGCCCACAGCACTACGGCCAGGATCATGCTCGACTGACTTCCGCCTCCCCGTGACCCCGATTCGCTCATGGAGATCCTCCTTCTTTTGCGGCGGTTGGCAGGGCGGTTCGCGAAACGCCCCTACAGGTGGCCGCTCTACGTTTCGGTGCTGGCGGTTGTGCCTGAGGCTGAGGTTTCCTTCTCGCGCTCCCCTTCTGGCTCCATGTGGAACCGCGGGTCTACGGGGCGGACGAGCAGGTTGGCGACGAAGCCCACGATCAACACGCCGACCATAATGTACAGGGAGAGCGTGTACAGGTCAGCGCCGGTGCGGCCAGCTGAGGTCTGGTAGTCGGCGATGGCGTTGATGATGAGGGGACCCGCGACGCCGGCGGCGGACCATGCCGTCAGCAGCCTCCCATGGATGGCACCCACCTGCACGACGCCGAACAGGTCTTTGAGGTAGGCCGGGATCGTCGCGAACCCGCCGCCGTAGAAGCTCAGGATCACGGCAGTAACAAGCAAGAACAGCGCGAGCGAGGTCTGGCCGAAAGAGGCCAGCAGGAAGTACATTACCGCTCCGACGCCCAGGTAGACCATGTAGATCGGCTTGCGTCCTATGTAGTCCGAGGTCGAGGACCAGCCTATTCGTCCTGCCATGTTCGCCAGCGACAACAGCCCGACGAACCCGGCAGCGGCGGCGGCCTCCACGGAGAAGAAGTCCTGGATCATGGGCGCGGCCTGCTCCAGCAACCCGATCCCCGCCGTCACGTTGCAGAAGAGCACGGTCCAGAGCAGCCAGAACTGAGGTGTGCGGATCGAGCTGCTCGCCGAAACGTCTGCGGTGGTCTGAAGGTCCCCGGTCTCCTCCTCGGTTGGCGGTGTCCAGCCTTCCGGCGTCCAGCCCTCGGGGGGCAGGCGCACGACGAACGTGCCGATCATCATCGCCACCAGGTAGACCACGCCGAGCGTCAGGAAGGAGGGCACGATCGCGTCCACCGGGTTGCTGGCGTAGGCCGAGAGCAGCTTGTCGGTTAGCGGCGAGGCAATAAGCGCGCCGCCGCCGAAGCCCATGATCGCCAGCCCCGTGGCGAGGCCCGGCCTGTCGGGGAACCATTTGATCAAAGTAGAAACCGGCGAGATGTACCCGATGCCGAGCCCGATGCCGCCGATGAGGCCGTAGCCCAGGTACACGAGCCACAACTGCGTGGTGGCGACGCCTAATGCGCCTATGAAGAACCCACTCGACCAGCAAATTGCCGCCGTGAACATCGCCGCGCGCGGCCCGGCGCGCTCCACCCAGGTGCCGAAGACCGCGGCGGAGAGGCCAAGCATCACGATGCTTATGCTGAAGATGATCCCGATCGGCGTAAGGCCCGTCCCGAAGCGCTCGACCAGCGGGGTCTTGAACACGCTGAAGGCGTAGATCTCACCTATGCTCAGGTGTACCAGCAGGGCGGCAGGCGGTATAAGCCACCTGTTGTAGCCTGGCCCCGCAACGGTCCTCTCCCTCGACAGAAAACTGATAACGACCTCCCTACCTATGCAACAGGCCGGATGTTAGTTTGATATCAAGCGCATGTCAACCGGTCGTCCTCTCCGCCCCGGAAAGTGTCGTGCTATGCAATCGCGGCCATCGAAGTTAGAATCAAGGGCTACAGGGAAGAATCAGGAGCTACAGAGATATTCGTCTGAAAAGGGGTGAGCCGTATGGCGACGGCGACGGAGAAGGTTTCGGAGAACGGCAGGGCAGGCGGCGAGCGGGAAGTAACCACGATCTGCGGTTTCTGCGGCGTGGGCTGTGGCCTGACCCTCAAGGTCGAGGACGGCGTCATCCAGAAGGTAACGGGCGAGAAAGAGAACCCGTCCAGCAAGGGCGAGGCGTGCATCAAGGGCCGCGAGGGTTGGCGTCACCTGTACAGCGAGAAGCGGCTGACCACGCCCCTCGTCCGCAAGGACGGCGAGCTGGTTCCGGCGTCGTGGGACGAGGCCCTGGATCTCGTGGCTAGCAAGATGAGCGAGATCAAAGAGGAGCATGGACCATACGCTTTCGGGACGTTCAGTTCCTCGCGTTCGACCAACGAGCTCAACTATTTGGCGGGGAAGTTCGTCAGGGAGGTGTTAGGCAACAGCAACATAGATTCATGTAACCGTGCTTGACACGCCGCCAGCGTCACCGGTCTGGTGGCAACGTTTGGAGCGGGCGGGGCGACCACCTCTTACGAGGAGCTCGAGAACACCGACGTAATAATCTGCTGGGGTTCCAACACCATGGAGTGCCACCCCATCATCTACAACCACATGCGCCGCGGCATCAAGAACGGCGCGAAGATGGTCGTTGTAGACCCGCGGAAGATAGATCAGGTAAAGAAAGCCGACACGTGGCTCGGCCTCAACGTCGGCACCGACATCTGCCTGGCCAACGCGATGGGCCACGTCATCATCGAGGAAGATCTCTACGACAGGGAGTTCGTCGAACGCGCCACGAAGGGCTTCGAGGCATACAAGGAGAAAGTCGCCGGTTACACGCCCGAGTACGCCGAGCAGATAACGGGCGTCCCTGCCGAGGACATCCGCGAGGTTGCTCGCATGTACGCCATCGCGGAGAAGGCGACCCTCAACTGGACGCTCGGCATCACCGAGCACCACAACGGCGCTGACGGCGTGTTCGCGCTCATCGACCTGGGGCTTCTGACCGGGCACGTGGGCAAGTACGGAAGCGGCCTCAACCCCTTGCGCGGGCAGAACAACGTGCAGGGCGGCGGCGACATGGGCGCCCTGCCGGACAAGATGGTCGGCGGCTGGAAGTGGGACGATCCAGAGGCGCACGAGCTCTTCGAGGAAGTCTGGGGCTCGCCTTTGCCGGAGAAGGTCGGCATGCACCAGGCCGCGATGATGGACGCCGTGGCAAACGGTGAGATCCGTTGCATGTACGTGATCGGGGAGAACCCGGTCCAGTCTGACGCCGACGAGCACAAGCACGAGAAGCTCTTCGACAGCCTCGACTTCCTGGTCGTGCAGGACATCCTGATGACCAAGACGGCCCAGATGGCCGACGTGGTTCTCCCTGCTGCGGCGAGCTGGGCGGAGACCGACGGCACGGTCATCAACAGCGAGCGGCGCGTGCAGCGGGTACGCAAGGCCGTGGAGCCGCCCGGCGAGGCGTGGGACGACATCATGATCTTGCGCGACCTTGCCAACCGCATGGGATACGACTGGGACTTCGAGAGTGCCGAGGAGGTCTGGGACGAGGTGCGCCGTCTCGCACCGAAGTTCGGCGGCATCAGCTACCAGCGGCTGGAGAAGTTCGGCGGCATCCAGTGGCCCTGCTTCGACGGCAGCTTCGAGGAGGTCGCAGACCTTACCCCCGAAGAGGAGCTCGACGCCGGCACCGCGGGCGCCGAGCACGCCGGTGGCGCGACGGTCACGGCCGAGGCCGTCAAGGAGCAGCCCGGCACCAAGTTCCTTCACGCCGAGCTGCGGGCCGAGGAGGTCGAGAACAGGGTTCCCTTCACCCCCGTTGACCACGAAGGCCCGGTCGAGATGCCCGACGAAGAGTATCCGTACCAGCTTACGACCGGACGCCGCCTAGCCTTCCACAACACGGGGACGATGACCCAGGACTACAAGAAGGTCAAGGACAACGAGGAGTTGCTGGAGATCTGCGAGGAAGACGCACAAAAGCACGGTATCGAGGACGGCGATTCGGTGCGCGTCAGCTCCCGTCGAGGGACCGTCGAGGCGGTCACGGCCCGCGTCACGGATCGGGTGCGGCCCGGGCTCCTGTTCATGGGCTACAGCTTCCCGGATCAGGTGCCGACCAACGTCCTCACCATCAACGCCGTAGACCCGCAATCCGGCACCGCCGAACTCAAAGCCTGTGCGGTGAGCATAGAGAAGGCATAGTACGCCGAGGCGACACGAAATGCGGCGGGACTCATCCAGAAAGGGAGTTCCGCCGCAGCCAACGGTATGGTTGGATTTTTCTTGACCGCGTGGCGCACGCTCTCAGATTCACCCTCGGCTAAGGGGAGGAGCATATAGTGAGCATCGAGGAGTACCGGGAGTTCCACCGCCGCTCGTTGGAGAACCCGGAGGATTTCTGGGCGGAGCAGGCGCAGGCTATTGACTGGCACAAGCCGTTCGATAGGGTCCTGGACTACGAGAACCCGCCTTTCTCCAGATGGTTCGTCGGGGGCGAGACGAACATCTGCCACAACGCGGTTGACCGCCACCTCGAAGAACGCCCAGACCAGAACGCCCTCGTCTACGTCTCCACCGAGACGGACGAACAGCGGAAGTACACCTACCGCGAGCTGTACGCCGAAGTCAACGCCTTCGCCGGCATCTTTGGAGAGCTTGGTGTGAGCCAGGGCGACAGGGTCGTGATCTACATGCCTATGATGCCAGAGGCGATCTTCGCGATGCTCGCGTGCGTCCGCCTCGGTGCGATCCACTCCGTCGTCTTCGGCGGGTTCGCGGCCGCGAACCTCGCAACCCGCATCGACGACGCGAAACCGAAGGTTATGGTTACCACCAACGCGGGCAAGCGCGGCGGCAACGTCGTCCCCTACCAGCCTCTCGTCGATGAGGCGATAGAGACCGCCGAATTTCCACCTGAACACGTTTTGGTCTGCAGCCGCGACATCGACGCCGGGCAGCCCGAAGCCGGAGGCCGTGCCCGCGACTACGCCGGGCTGCGCGAGAAACACGCGAATACCGAAGTTCCCGTCGAGTGGCTCGAGTCGAGCGAGCCGAGCTACATCCTCTACACCTCAGGGACGACAGGGACCCCGAAGGGCGTGCAGAGGGATACGGGCGGACACGCCGTCGCGCTCGCCGTATCGATGAAGCACGTCTTTGCGTCGAATCCCGGTGAGACAATGTTCACGGCGTCGGACATCGGGTGGGTGGTCGGGCATTCGTACACGGTGTACGCGCCCTTGATGTACGGGATGACTTCCATAGTGTACGAGGGGTTGCCCGTACGTCCCGATCCCGGCATCTGGTGGAGCATCGTCGAAGAGCACGGCGTGAACACGATGTTCACGGCGCCGACGGCGATCCGCGCTTTGCGAAAGCAGGACCCGGAGTACATGACCAAGCACGACACAAGCAGCCTCCGCAACCTGTTCCTCGCCGGGGAGCCGCTCGACGAGCCGACCTCGCGGTGGGTTTCCGAAGCTCTCGGTGTCACGGTGCGGGACAACTACTGGCAGACGGAGTCGGGGTGGCCGATCCTGAGCAGCCACCTTCCGGGGTTGGAGCCGTCCACGATCAGGGTGGGCGCGGCGGGCTTCGCGTGCGCCGGCTACGATCTGAAGCTCGTAAACGAGGAGAGTGGCGAGAAAGCGAAGACCGGCGAGCGCGGCATACTGACCATCCAGCCGCCGCTCCCGCCCGGTTTCATGAGCACCGTGTGGGGCGACGACGAGCGGTTCGTCGAGACGTATTTCTCGGACTTTCCGGGCCAGACGTTGTACTCGACCTTCGACTGGGGCGTGCAGGACGAGGAC
>JBKPSF010000370.1:0-3092 GCA_046734875.1 Actinomycetota bacterium
GGTCAGCATAGAGGACGCGAACGGAAACATGGAGGTCAGCCTGAAAGCCTGGGGGTTGCCCCCATGCGAGCACGAAAGCTACTACGAGCTGTGGCTCGTCGAGGGCGAAGAACGCGTCAGCGCCGGTACCTTCACCGTCGACCCGAGCGGGAAGGCCGACGTAAACATGAACGCCCCAGGCTTCGCCCGTTCCTACCCCGCCGTCGGCATAACCTATGAGCACGACAGGGACCCCCGCGCCAGCGACGCGAAAATTCTCTCCGGCGAGCTGCACTGACCGGTAGTTTGTTGTTAGCGGGCATAGAGATAAAGTCCCTCTCCACGGAACAGCCTCTCAAGCAGCCGCTGTAACTCTTTGGGCGGGGGCAGATCGGTGTACGCCCGCCAGTATCGCAGGAGCATTACGTAGGGCTGGAGCCACGAGCGCACCTTCCTCAGAGCCCGCGGCCATGACAGAGGCGGCTCCGCTTTGCTCTTCCTTTTCCCCCCTGCCCGGCCCTTCGGCCGTAGAAGAGGAACGCTCGCCGTCTCGTAAAACCACCGGCGGCGAGCCTACCTCGGTACTCTCCTCGCACGCCCACCAACAGAAGCTGAACGCGCAGCACACCAGCTGCCAGTGCCTGCGGATCGAGAGGTCCTTGCGCACCTGGTAATGGGCCCAACCCAAGGAGTTCTTGACCTGCTTGTAGCTCTGCTCTATCCAACTTCTAAGGGCGTAGAGCCTCACTACCTCCGCCACATCCGCGGGGACGAGATCGCCGTTTCCGGCACCCCGTTCTGGCTCCGGGGCTGGCAGGTTGGTGAACAGGTAGAAGGTGGTTAACTCCGGTAGCGTGGCGGGATCGGTGGTGGCGACCACCAGCCGCCGGTCGCTCTTTGAGTCAAACGGCCAGCGGGTGGGTTCCAACGCCCACCACCTTTCGGTGTGCCCGTCGCGAAAGGAATGCTCCAGAGCTACCCACTCACCCGGCTCCTCTTCTTCATCCCAGGGATACTCCCCGAGCACCTGCCGCACTGTCTCCCGTCCGCCTCCGGTGGCCAGATACCAACTGCAGGAAGGCTTCACGGCCAGCACATAGGGTATCCCTCTGCCTTGCAAAGCCCTTCTGAGCTCGCGGTGCTCCCCGTAGAGGATGTCCCCGACCACCGCCCGAAAGGGAATCTCCATCTCTATTGCCCGCTCGACCAGCTCCAGAGCAATCTGAGGCTTGGTGCGAAAGGCGGGATCCATCTTGCCGCCCTCGAAGTGGTGGGCGGGGGTGTAGGGTTCGACCTCCAACGGATAGTAGAGTCTCTCGTCGGCGTACAGGCTAGAGACCGAAACCACCCCATTCTCTATCTTGCCAATGCCTCCCAGGTACTGCTGGCCGACGTGGGCAGTAGCCTTGCCGTCCTTGCGATCTCCGGTCTCGTCTATGACCAGAGCGCCGGATTCGACCGGCGCACTCTCTGGGTCTGCGAGCATCAACTCCACCCTGCGCCGGTTCACCTCCTCCGGGTCCCATCCGGACTCCGTGAGGAACCACTGCAGGCTCTGCGCCTTCTTGTGCTGGGCTCCTACAACCGGTTCGGTGTTGGCCAGGGTCGTAAGCGTCTTGTTGCGCTCTTCGGGCATCAGCAGCCCCTCGACATAACGGCGGAAGCCCTGGCGTTGGGCGCGGTTAGCAAAAAGATCGTCGAATCGAGCGGCGTAATCTTCCAAAGGACCGGGTGCAGACTCTACGGGCTTCCTCTTGGTCACGGCGACACCTCCTACCGGGACCGTCATTGGAGCACCGATACTAGCCTGTTGCAACAAACTACCGGTAAGGGGTTTTTCAGGCCAGCCTCGGGATTTCCGATCACGAGGCCGGTGAGGGAAACGAGGACGATGAGAAACGGGAAGAAGAACAGCAGGAAGAAGTAGGCCAGCTGGCCGGCGAGCCCGAGCAGATCGTTGCGTCGCATCCCGAGCACAACTTTCCCAAGCATCCGGAGGCCGAGGAGACTTTTCAAGTCCGAGAAGAACTCTCCCATGCTGCTGTGTAGGATACCCGGCCCGATGGGTGAGGACTATACAGGTCCGTGCAAGTGGACTTCGCAGAATTTTCCTTCCACGCACTCCGGTGGATAGGGGAGCTAGCCTTCTTCCTGCTTGGCGATGAAGGGGCCGTGCCAGGTGTGGTACCAGACCTCCCCCGAGTAGCCGTTGACGCTGAGCATCCCAACATTCTTGCCGTCCTTCTCGGTGTCTATGGTGTAGTAGCCGTAGGACCTCTCGGGCTTCTCTGCCTTGGTGCCGGGAGAGATGCGAGAGAGGTAGGCGTAGGCTATCTCCCGCGCCCTGTCGGAGCTTACGTCCATCTCGTCAGTCGTGTTATCCCGTGGGTTCCGTGCGGAGGCCGAGGCCGAGGATCCGCCCATCATGCCGCCCCCGTTGGGTCCCATCATCCCTCGACCGGGTCCCATCATGTGCCCGTAGCCGCCCCCCGACATCATGCCGTACTTGGTGTTCCACATCATGTTGGGGCCTGGCTCCTGGTAGACCCGGTAGCCCGGCCTGTTGATGAGCAGTTCCATGGCCCCTATGTGAGTATCCTTCTCCTCTACCTCGGCGTAGTAGTTGTTGGAGAACTCCATCACCTCTCCCACCTTAAGGTTGGAGTTTCCGAAGCCCTCGACGGCCCGCTCGAAGGCTGCGCGGGCTTCGTCGAGGTCGTGCACGGCGCTCGTGGTGGCCGCCTTCTCTTTGGGCGTCGCGTGCGCCGGGACGGTTTTCTCTACGGTGACGGTGCGCGGGGATTGGGCGCCGCTGCCTTGCTGCCCGCTTCTGCCTGCGAGTACGAGTCCAGCGAGCAACCCCACCAAGAGGGCCACAACGACCGCCGCCACCAGCCATACGTATCTCATCGCTCACCTCCTAATACGTCCTCGCCCGCCTAAAGGATCGTAACGTGCAGGTGGCGGCTTACCTTAAGCAACACTGCTCAACGTAATGATCAACCCTGCCCGAACTTCTTAGAGAACACCGTTTGGGCGAAGTCCGCGGAGCTCCCCTTCCATGCACTCCGGTGGACAAGGGCATGAGGGAGGGCCACGGCATCAGACCCTGG
>JBKPSF010000371.1:0-5619 GCA_046734875.1 Actinomycetota bacterium
CCTCAGAGAGAGAGGCCCGTTTCGGAGCGCTCTATGGGCTTAGAGGAGCGCTGAAGGGTAGCTCCACCGATGGGTCCTCCAAGAAAAGATGGGCGAGGAGCATCCCCTTCCCTTTTTACTAACAAATGGCTAAAGTCGAGCCAAACGGCGTTCTGAGAGGTTCGCCTGCCCTAACGTGCCCGCCGGGGCTGCAGCTAGTTATGCAAAGCGCCGAAACTCAATCGCTACCCGGCGCCGTGGCCCGGCGTATCGGCATCATCGTCGAGACCGGATCTTTCTCGAGGAAGTCGAGCACGATCCTGTTGACCAACCAAGGCTTCTCCATGAAGTGGGCGTGCGAGGTGCCTGGCACGACGGCCAGTTCGGAGTTCGGTATGGCACGGTACAGCTCGATGGTGTGCTCCAAAGGAATGATGTCGTCGTCCCCGGACAAGACCAGCGTCGGGGCGCCGATGCCTCCCAGGTCCTCCATTGGGATGTCGGGCTCCTCCGCGCGGATCATCTCGACCATCTTGCCGACGACGACGGGCCAGTGCTCCGGCCCGTCCGGCGATGCCGCCTCGTACATGGAGCGGAACATCTCCATCTCCGGCGCGTCGGGGGTGAGCGCATCGAGTGCCTCGGCCGGGCCGATCTCCGAGGCCCGTCCGACACGTTCATCGCACCCAGAGAGGATCGAGTAGACGCCGGCGCGTATTGGACCGCCTACAGCAAGCGGGGCGATCGACTCCGAATAACGTATCCCCGTAAATCAGAGAAACCAACCCTCAAAATACTCAAGGATGACGCAGAAGTGCCGGACGGGAGCGATAACGCACAGTGGCGAGCGGACGGTGGCGAGCCGCCCCTCCCCCCAGCGGGCTCCTCTCAAGCCTTAAAGTGTGCGCTAGGCAGACGTCGCCGGTGTCGCTTCTCTGGGCGTGGGCGGTACCGACGGCATGGTCGTCGCCGCCGCAGGCGCAGGACCGCGCCAGGCCTTCCAGTCGAAGACCACCAACCCGATCGCAACTGCCAACCACACGCCCATGACGATCCAGCCGAGCTCATACTGGATGCTTCCTTCGATATCGTGCGCGATGACGAGCAGCAGGATGCTGCCGCGGGTGTGGTTGAACAGCCACGTGTACCAGAACGTCACCGCCATCGTCACCACGAGGCCACTCACGAGGACCGAGGGCTGCAAGCCGCCCGGCTCCCAGAAGAAGAGGGGCAAGTGCCACAGGGATACGAGCGGCGCCAGGATCGCGGTGGACACCAGTGGCGAGTAGCCTAATCCCTGCAGCCCCGGGAGGGCAACCCCGTTCCAGCCCGGATGCTCGCCCAGCGGCCCGTCTGTGGGGTTGACCATGCGCACGGCAAACACCGTGAGGAATGTGGTCAAGGAGGTGAACGTCAGCGACGGGTGGCCCGCCCCGGCCGCAAGGTTGAGCCCTACGATGGACAGGTGGACCGCAAGCGGAAGCCCTATAGCTACCGCGTACCAGTACCACCTCACACGCCAGCGGATCATCCGCGAGCCGAGCACTTTGAGTCCCGCAACGCCCTGGCTTATAGGGATCACGATAAGGGCTGCTACCAGCGGCGCGTACGCCCCGAAAGTCCCGAACGGCAACGTCACCCATGCGATCACGTAGGTAAGGACGAAGAACGTGATGATAGGGTGTCGCTTCACCAACGACATAGTGCATCCCCTTTCCTGTTAGCACCGCCGCTTCCGCTGCGAGGCGTTTCTGCTCGGTGGCAGGTAGTCGGAGGGGTGGCGGCCCCGGATCTAGGAGGAGGGCAGGTAGCGATCCCGTCCACTTACGCGACGTTCGCGTTGCACGTAACCACTGTATCTTAGACCTTGCTGTGCGAGGGCATACCGGTACAATTACCGGTGTGGGCTACCGGGTTTTTCAGATGACGCCCGGTAGCCCACACGGGTAGGGGTTCCTGGTGTAATGACGAGGACGCAGGGAGGTCTACCAAGACCCCCCGGGGCTGAGAGAGGAACATCTTAGAACGTCCTCATGAGCGCGCCCACCTCGAGCCATCACCTACCCGCCAAGCACTCTGCGCCACTAGGGCCTCCTTACGCCCTCTTTGGCCTCTGCGCTCTATGCTCGATAGGGACCTCACCGGCTCACGCTCTATCCTCCCGGCCGCCGCGCTCGTCCTCTTCGGCGAGGCGTATCCAGCCCACCACGCTCCACGGGTAGAAGTAGCGGGAGAACTGGCTCTGATCCTTGTGGCGCGTCACCAGCATTACGATGCCCCGCTCGTTGACGTCCTCTAGGTAGACGGGGGCAGAGGCGCGCAGATCGCTGGGAAAGGCCTCGGTGGTCTCCAGCATCACCTCCTGGCCGATCCATGCCTCAGGTATCGTCTCTTTGGAGTCTGAGGCTTTTGGCCTCTCCCTGTCCATCATCTTACTCTCCACCGTCCTTCCTCCTCGTCGCCTTTCCTTTGTGGTACTCAGGCCTACGGTCCTCTGCCCGAGCTCCGTCCCCATTGGACAGCCCCTCGGCCTTCTCCAGCGCCTCGAACAGATCCTCGAAGAGGCCGTCGTGGAGCTCTGAGGCCGTCCCGTCCACTTCTATCGTGGCATCCGCGCGGTTGGCATTGAGAATCCGGATACAGTGCAGCACGCCATCGGGCAACGCCTGAGACGCCGGCTCCGCCTCCTCGGCGTCTTGGACCAGCACGTGCGGACCGAAGCGCTCGATCTCCCCCTCCAGTGACCCGGGTGGCGCTAGCAGCACCTCGAAGTCCGGGCGGCGGTGGATGGTGAGCGCGAGAACCTCCCCGTACATACGCGGCGTGATGGCGATGAGTATTCGCACGAGGAGCGCGCTCCCTTCCGCAGACAAAGACCGCGTGAAAGGGACCACACAGAGATCATCCACCTTGTGTAGTGGTCCGCCCATCATACACCCCACGCACCCGTCCGATAGGGGCATCGCGAGCAGACGCATCGAGAGGTGCGCGCTCCCTGTGCCGAGCGGCGCAACCGGCCCCTCAGACCACCCCTGGTTTTCGATATCAGGCGAGAGTTCCGACGCCCGCACCGTGAGGGTACGGTGGGCCTCGCGCTCAGCGGAAGTCGTTGACCGTGCGGTGCAAAGGCAGCCGCCCGTGCTGCTCTCCGGACTGCTCCTGCGAGATCTCCGCCTTCGCGCCTTTCAGGAAGGCTTCGTAGTTGGTGAGGGTGCCCCGGGTACGGAACGAGCCGATCTCGAAGGGCAGGGCGTCCGAGGTCAGCGGCGATTTCCCGTCGATGAGCATGAAGTGCAGGTGAGGGGCGTCGGTGTTGCCCGTGTTGCCGAGCCTGCCTATGAGCTGCCCCTTCTCGACCCGCTCGCCGGGCTCTACAAGCACGCCCTCTTGTCCCTTCTGCAGGTGGGCGTAATAGGCGTAGCGCCCCCCGCCGATGTCGACCACCACGTAGTTGCCGCCGAAGTCGTTTAGGACCATGCCCTCAGGGAACCGGCCGGGGGTCTGCTCGGGCTCCGTGTCGCGCGTTTCCACCAATAAGACTCCGCCCTTGCTTGCTATCTAGCACCCTGAGTCTCAAGTACGCGGAGCATCGGCGTATCCCCTAAACGAGCTATCTTTGCCGTAGTTTGGTGTAGCTAGCGGGTAGCGAACTGCTGAGTACGCCGTTAGGGCGAGGTTCGCAGAATGCTTCTTCTAGTCAACTCGGTGAACACGCTAAGACCCTCTGACCGGATACCCGGAGCGTCCGAGTTTATCCGTGGAGGTTCTCAGAAGGTCGGAGGTCGGTACGCTCGGATAGCGCCTCGGCTCGCTCCTTGAGAGCCTCGTTCATCTCCTCGAACCCTCGTAGCGTGTTCTTGTCCAGGCTGCGAGCTAACAGGCGGACGAGCACTCCCTTGAACGCTTCGTGCTGGACGAACCGAACGCGGTCCCCTTCCAGCAGGTGGATGGCAAGGGTGTGCTCCCCGTCGAAGATACCCGGAAAAAACAGGTGCCCTACCCACCGCATCAGCCGGTTGGGCTCGGCGCGTAAGACCGTGGGACGCATAGTTATGCCGCGGCTATCGGGAGGCTCTAGGCGAACTTCGAGGCGTTTACCCACCTCGAGATCGCCTCTGATGCGACGGATGAAGGGGTTCCACTGAGGGTAGGAAGCGAAGTCGGTGAGGATGTCCCACACACGCTCCGCACTAGCGTCGATCTCGATCTCGGAATGCAGTTCTTTCATCGCGTTACGGCCTCCTTTAAGGCGCAGGTCCTTGTACCCAGGGGTGGGTAGGGTTGGTAAGGTAGCTATCCCTAGTGTGGGAGGGAGGGCAGGTAGCGGTCACACCCTCTCACGCGGCGTCCACGCGACACGTAACGAACGTACCCTACTCCTGTCCGAGCGGTTTGTATATACGCCAGAGCACCAAGCCAACTCGGGAACTTCGGAAAAGGAGCCTTCCACGCACTCGGGTGAATAGAGGCCTGACCCCCATCTACCCGCCGCCTCCACCGGGTCCCTGCCTTGTTGTCTTCGTTCTCCTCCTCATGTGGCGGCTTGCTCCCATAGAGTTCGAAGAAGTTCTCCACGCTCCTCTGGTATCGCTCCAAAGACTTCGCCCAGATGTCTAGGTGGGCATCGCCAGCGCCGGTCATGGTGTACATCCGGCGTGCCGGTCCACCCCGGCAAATCTCCCAGCTCGACTCGACGACGCCGTCCTTCTCCATCCGCCTGAGCTTCCGGTACGAGGTCCCCGTGTTTATCGTCTCGAAGCCGAACATCCTCGCTCGCCCCATGAGCTCGTAGCCGTAGGAGTTCCACTCCCTAAGCGACAACAGGATCACCGCCTCCAACCAGTTCCTGGGTCGGTAGCCGACCCTGAAGGTGTTGGCAGAAGGCATAGCGTTCCTGCGCATCGGCTTCTCCTCGTACATGGTGCTCTCGCTCTCTTTGCGGAAGCACACCGCGGAGAAGTCCTCTCTCTGTCGCCGGGAAGCGAAGACGGCCTGTTTACGCAAGGCGTCTAGTGGGGTGTTCGCGGGTAATCGCCCGTAGCGTACCCGTACATATCTTAGCAGGATTTGTTCCCTATATTTCTTTCTCTCGTCCGTGCTTCCGCCCGCTCCCTCATAGACCTGAGGACCACTCCCGAGGCAGGTTCGCTATCCCCGCGATCGTCGTGCCATACGCTTTTCCGCCATGTGGATCGAAGCCCTTCCCGTCGTCCTCCACACGCTCCCTGAGCTCCGCGTCGTCGACACCGACGCTCACTCCGTATGCGTCCACATACGGAGTGAGCGACCGAGTTGCGCACAGCCTCCCCAACCACCAGGGACGCCTGCTCTTCGGTCGGTGAGGAGCGGCCGACTCGTCTCCGTCCCCTCTCGGACCGTATTTACATCTTTGTGGCCATGTCGCCCTCGCGGTAATGTGCGATAAACGGCGGCATGGGGCACACTGGCAAGTCGATCGACGTGGGAAGCGAGGACCCCATACGGGTAGTGCTGGCGGAAGACCACGCCGAGTTCCGCCTGGGCCTGAAGGAGATGCTCGCAACCGACGGGGGCATCGAGGTCGTCGGAGAGGCCGAAAACGGCGCGCAAGCGGTCGCGCTCGCCAGGGGGGTGCGGCCCGACGTGATCGTCCTTGACCTG
>JBKPSF010000372.1:0-5704 GCA_046734875.1 Actinomycetota bacterium
CGGCGAGAGAGAAGCGGAAGCGGGTAGGCGCATAATCGGAGTGATGGCTCTCGAGCACCTCCACGGCCTCCTCGAGCCCCCCGACGCCCACCCTGGCCCGCGCCACCATCCCCGCGAGCACGAGGCCGACGCAGGATCTCATCTCTACGTGGGGCGGTAGCTTCAGGTACGCGTACTCTTCTTGCCGGTGATCTTCGGTCAAGCCAAATTCCTCTCTCAGCTTTTCTCGGATGCTTCTGTGGATGGTTCCGTAACCTGTCCGTCAGTTGATGACTCCGTCTCCGCAGTTTCCTCGGGGTCGGGCGGGACGCCGCGGGCCGTGTGGTGGCCCCCGCCGTGCTCTTCGAGGTCGTGCAGGATCTCCTGCCGCCGCCGCTCAGAGGCCTCGCGTCCCGCGGAGACGGCCCGCTTGTAGCGGCGGCGGACGTTGTCAGGGAGGTCGCGCGCGACTTTGGGCAGGCGCTTGCGCACGTCCTCGTTCGTCGCGTAGAGCGTGCCGGCGACCCCTATCACGACGCCAGCGACCATCCTGCCCCAGTTTGCCACTATTCCTCGCCCTCCTCGCGCTTCTCGCCGCCGAGGAAAGTGCTGATCCCCCGCGACAGCCCGGCCGTCGCCGAGGAGACCTTGATCACGCCCCCCCTTACGCCGCGCGTGATGACGGCCGTGGTCTGGTCGAGCTCGCCAGTCATGCCGGCCACGTCACCGACGGCCCCGTCGAGCTGCGAGAGCTGGCTGTTAATGTTGTCCACCGTGACGTGCGTCTTACCGAGAAGCGGGACTACCTCTTCGGAGACGTCCTTGATCGACTGCTCGGTGGTCGAGAAGATGCTGGCAAGCCTCAAGAACACCCAGGCGAGAACGAAGAAAGCAACGGCGATTCCCGCGAACAGCAACCCCTTCATCAATTCTACGAATAAATCCAAACCCTACCGCTCCTCGGTCCGGTGCCCCTGAAACCCGGATTATAACTGCGATCGCCCAAACGTACCGCACTCAAGCAGGCCTGCGCGCCACGACGCCACCCCCGACGACCCGCATCCCGTCCGCGGTATAGAAAACCGCCGACTGACCTGGCGCTACACCCAGAACGGGCTCGTCGAGATACGCGACCCACTCCCCGTCCGCCGTCTCCTCGACGGTGCAGGTAACGGGCCTGCTGTTGTAGCGGACCTGCACCCTTGCGGCCTCTTCCGGATTCAGGAAAAGGTTGAGATCCCTGACCGAGATCTCTCGCACCTCCAAATCCCGCTTCCTGCCGACGACGACCTGCCCTGAGGAAGGGCGTACCTCCGTGACGTAGAGTGGCGTCGGCGCGGAGACGCCGATCCCACGCCGCTGCCCGACCGTGAAGTCCACGACGCCACCGTGACGACCGAGCAACCGCCCCTCACTGTCGACGACGTCGCCTGGCTCTGCCGCCACCTTCTTGCGGACGAACCTGCGGTAGTTGCCGTCGGGGATAAAGCAAATATCCTGGCTCTCCGGGGTGTAGGCGACGGCGAGACCCCGCTCCCGTGCGATGGCACGTACCTCGGTCTTTAGGTATTCGCCGAGGGGGAAAATGGTGCGCGCAAGTAGGTCTTGCGGCACCGGCCAGAGCACGTAGGTCTGGTCCTTGCTCTCGTCCACGGGACGCCCGAGCGTCGGACCCTCATCGACCCTGGCGTAATGCCCCGTCGCGACGTGGTGATACCCGAGCTCGTCGGCGAGAAAGGCGGAGGCCTGGAACTTGACGTGGGCGTTGCACGCGACGCAGGGGTTCGGAGTCCTGCCCTCCTTGTAGGAGCCGACGAAGTCCTGCATGACGCGCTTGTGGAAGAGCTCTTTGAGGTCGAGTGTGAAGTGCGGCAGGCCCATCCTGTGCGCCGTGTCGCGGGCGAAGAGCACAGTGTCAGGCGAACAACACGAGCGACTTCCCCTCTCGCCGTCGTGCAGCCGGAACGTAACCGTGGCAACGTCGTAGCCTGCTTCCCCGAGAAGCAAGGCCGTTACCGCCGAATCCACACCCCCGCTCATCGCGGCGACAACACTCCTGCCTCCAGAACCCGTCTTGCTCTCACCGTTTAGCAGCGTCTCGCCCGCTGTGCGGTTCCAGTGGTTCTCGAAGGCCTTGTGCAGCGCGTCCAGGACGAGAGTGAGCGCGTGTTCCTTGCCGGTGGGAAGCGATCCCCCAAGGGCCTCTTCGATGTCCACTTTCGAGACGCGGGCCGCCTCAAGAAGGTGTTTGCCATCGACCAGTTCCGAAAGGGCGGAGCCCGCAGCGATGCACGCCGCACAACCGTATACCTTGTAGCGGACCTCCTCTACGACGTTTTCCGCGATCGTGACGGTGAAGCTAGCGACGTCGCCGCAGGCTTCGTGGCCGGATTCACCCCTGCCGGAGGGGTCGGAAATTTCTCCCGCGTTGCGCGGCCGGACGAGGTGGTCTACTACCTGTGGTGTGTAACGGTCCGTCAAGGATGACCCTCTTTCAGCCCGCGTATAGCGGTGAGAGTTCTCGTAGTTGCGCGGTTGCGGTCTCGAAGGCTTTCAGGAAACCATCAACCTCTTCGGCGGTGTTGTCTTTGCCGGTCGTGATCCTGACGACCGAGAAGGCGTCCCGCTCGGAACGGCCCATGGCGACGAGGACCGGCGAAGCCTTGTGCCCACCGGAAGAGCAGGCCGAACCGCTCCCGATGGCATAGCCAAGCGAGTCCATGAAGAGGACCAGGCTCTCGGCTTCGACGCCGGAGACCGTCAGGTGGACGTTGTTGGAGAGCCTGTGTTCGCGATGCCCGTTAAGCGACACGTCCGGTATCTTCTCTACCCCGGCCAGGATGCGGTCGCGGAGAGTCCTTTCGTGGGCTACCCGCCCTTCCATCTCAGCCCTGGCAAGCTCCGCCGCCTTGCCTAGCCCGACGATGCCAGCGACGTTCTGCGTGCCGCTCCTCAGGCCATGCTCCTGGCCTCCCCCGTAGACGACGGGCTCGGGCGAGACGCCGCCGCGCACGTACAGGGCGCCAACGCCCTGCGGCCCGTAGAGCTTGTGCCCGGAGATGGCCAGCGTCGAGACCGGCGTCTCGGAGACGTCGATCGGAACCCGTCCCGCTGCCTGGACCGCGTCGGAGTGGAAGGGCACGCCCTTCTGTGCGCAGAGCTCCGCGAGCTCGCCGACGGGCTCGACGGTTCCCACCTCGTTGTTCGCCCAGATGATAGCCGCGAGCGCCGTATCGGCACGCAGCGCCTCGGCGAACTCGCCGGGATCTATCAGACCGTCGGCGTCGACCCCGATCCAGGACACCTCGAAGCCTTCCTTTTGCAGGTGCTTCGCGTCCTCCCGCACCGCCGCGTGCTCCACGCTGGAGACCACGACATGCCGCTTCTCGGCAGGCGCGGACCTCGCCAGACCGAGGACGGCGATCCCATCGGACTCCGTCCCCCCGCCGGTGAACGAGACCTCCTCCGGCTGGGCCCCTATCAGGGCGGCAATGGAAGCGCGGGCCTCTTCCACGGCATCGCGCGCGGCGTTACCGAGGGCGTGCAGCGAAGAAGGATTAGCACGTCGCCCACGGAGGTGCCCCAGCATCGAGTCCAGTACCCGCGGATCCAACGTCGTGGTAGCTGCGTTGTCCAGATAAACACAATCGGTCATAACCCTTGCTAGTGTATCCTAAAAAGTCAGCGTTTCAGCCTGTCAGCAATTCAGCATTTCAGCACTTCAGCTTTTTCGTCTAACGGCGCCGCTAGCGTTCGCTAAGCCTCAACTCGAAGAGAGATACGGATTTCGGAGGGTGTCGGGTGCCTCCTAACCCTTGCTGAAATGCTGACCGGCTGAATTGCTACATCACACCGTGATGGTCGAGGCTACCGCGCCGCCGGTGTCGAGGAGCGCGACCTGATCCCCTGGTGCCAGGTTCAAACTTTCCCCCCCTTCGAACGTGCCTGCGACTTTGTCTCCCTTGTCGTCTTTCACGTCTGGGGTGCTGCCGATGGAGACGCTCTCGTCGGATTCGAGCGTAACCTCGCTGTTGACCGTTACGCCGGGCAGGTTGGGGTCGACGTCCGCGGTCTCCGGGTCAAGCACGCGCAGCTCGAAGCCGTTCAGGTTTACGGGCTCCTTGCCGCCGTTGGTCACGGTGAAGTAGTCGATGCCGCCTCCCTCGTTGACCTGGACCTGGTCGAGGCGCACGTTTACGTCGCTCGTGTTGTCCTCGACCTGCACGGCCGCGAGGTCGAAGAGGGCCTGGCTCAGCACCGGCTCGGGGACGTATCCCTGGTAGAGGTTGGTGATCACGTACTCGTCGCCGCTCGGCGCAAGCATGGCGACAAACGGCGTGATCCCCACCCCCAACTGCGCCGCCAGCGTGCCATACTGGCCCGATTCGAGGCTCGCGTCGTCCACCTTTCCTGGGTCGGTGATCTCGTAGGAGAAAAACTCCACGGTGGGGTAACGACTGCTCAACCGCTGCATGGAATCGTTGACCTGGCGGTCCACATCGAGGCCCTGTGGGTAGGAGAGCGAATCCTCGTTGAGCTTGTAGAACTGGACCACGATCCTGGCGCCCCTCCCGTAGGCCTCCTCGAAGTCCGCCGGCACCGGCTGGTCCGTGTTGAGGTTGAAGGGCACATCCTTGGTTGTCTCGGCCTGCCCCTGGCCCAGACCGGCGTCGGTCGTTTCGGTGCTTGGGGGCCCCGACGCCGCGGGGACGGGGGTCGGCGACGGCGTGGTGTCTCCCCCGCCGAGACCGCATCCCGCAAGGGCCAGCACGCAGGCAAAAGCGAGCACGAGATACGCCCATGTCCCGGCGGGTGTTCCTACCTTACCGTTCGCCCGGATAGACCTCTCCCCTGGGAGCTCTCCACGGCCCCGTCGCCTCTCCCGGGCCGGTGGCCCGGTCTGCGCTAAGTTAGCACGGTAGCGAAAACGCCGCAACGCGCAGGCGGGAAAAGCATGGGGCATCCAACCACGGCATTATCGGCTAACATCTCTGGAGCGCAGAAGTGAGAGCACAAGGAGACCAATCTTGAAGTTTCGGGACCGGATCAACCCTTACAGGACCCACAGCGCTGGCGAGCTACGCAAGTCGGATGCCGGAGAGGGCGTCAGGCTCGCTGGCTGGGTACACAGGCGCAGGGACCATGGCGGCCTGATCTTTATAGACCTGCGCGACCGCTGGGGCATCACCCAGGTCACCTTCCACCCGGAAAAAGCCGAGATCTTCTCCCGCGCCGAGCAACTCAGGCCGGAGTGGTCGATCTCGGTCGAGGGCGAGGTGGTGCGCCGCCCCGAGGGCAACGAGAACCCCGATTTACCTACCGGAGCCATAGAGGTGGAGGCGAGCAACCTCAGAATCCTCAACCCATCGGAGACGCCGCCTTTCGAGATCGAACGCGAGAGGCCGGTCGACGAGACGCTGCGCCTGAAATACCGTTACCTCGATCTGCGCAGGGAGAGGATGAGGGAGAAGATCCTGCTCCGCCACCGCGTGGTGAAGCTGATGCGCGACTACCTGGACGAACGGGACTTCGTCGAGATAGAAACCCCGCTCCTCACCGCCTCCACCCCCGAGGGCGCCCGCGACTACCTGGTCCCCGCCCGTCTGTACCCCGGCCAGTTCTACGCGCTCCCGCAGTCCCCCCAGCAGTTCAAGCAGCTCCTGATGGTCGCCGGATTCGAACGCTACTTCCAGATAGCCCGCGCCCTGCGCGACGAGGACCAGCG
>JBKPSF010000373.1:0-3841 GCA_046734875.1 Actinomycetota bacterium
ATGTGACCTTTCAGGGCCGTTACTTACGTTAAGTTTTGTTAAGTCTTTATTTCGTGTGGGAAACACGGATTTCCCGTATTTAAGCCGCTTTCACAAAGGGGGGAGCATGCGGGGGCCCAAAAGGTGCATTGCGTGGGGGGGAGGCTTCTCCTAGAGTGCCGGCCTTAGGAGGGGGGGACGCTCTTCCAGCAGGTCCCCTAAAGATTCACATAGCTTACAGAAGGGAGCCTGGGCGCATGCCTAGAAGGGCGAGTCTGTTCGTATTTCTTGGTTTCGCTGTTGCGCTCGTTTTCGTGACGGGCATCTCGGCCGGGGCTCAATCCGGGGTGATCCGGGCCAAAAAGGCGGATGTTGCCTCAGCCCAGGACCGTTTGATGGAGATCCGCGTGGAGGCGAGTGCGGCGGAGGCTTCGTACAACAACGCGCTTTACGAGATGAACCAGCTAAACGGGCAGATAGCCGGGGCGAAGGAGGATCGCGACGGGTCCAGGAAGCGTCTCAAGGCGGCCAAGAAGAGCCTGGAGGAGCGGGCTGCGCTGGTGTACAAGAGCCAGAACGTGGCCTTCATGGACGTTCTCGTCGGGGTAGACAACTTCTCCGACTTCGCGTCGAGGTTGGACCTTTGGATCCGACTTCTCGGACGTGAGAGGGCCGACTTTGTGGAGGTGCGGGAGGCCAGGAAGGATCTCCTGGAGCGCAAGGACAGGTTGGAGGCCGAGCGCAGGCAGAGGCTCGAGGCCGTCGAGAAGGCGATGGCCCAGAAGAAGCGGGCCGAGAAGGCCGAGGCGCAGGCCGAGGCCTATCTGGACTCGCTCAACGCCGAGGTCGGGGCGGCGATCCAGGCCGCCCAGGACAGGCGCGCGGAGCGGGCCAGGGCCGCCGCGGCGGCGATCGTAGAGCCGGCCCCGCAGCCCGAGAAGGAACCAGGGAGCACGCCGGCTCCCAGGCCCGTCCCCATGCCCGAGGTCCAGCCGGAGCCCATACCGGAGGTGGAGGCTTCGCAGGTCAAGCCCGTCCCCGTGCCGAGGCCCGACCTGGGGTCAGAGCGGGCCGCCGCGGACCGCGAGGCCGTGGCGAAGGCCGCCGCCGAGCAGGCGAGGCGCCTCGCCGAGCAGCGCGCCGCCGAGCGTAAGGCGGCCAGGGAGGCGGAGCAGCAGGCCGCTGCCGAGCAGCGCGCCGCCGCCCGCGCAGCCAGGATCGCCCAGCAGAGAGCCGCCAGGCAGGAAGCCAGGGAAGAGGCCCAGAGGCAGGCGGAGCGCGCCGCCGAACGAGCCGCCGCCAGGCGCGCCGCGAGAGAGAAAGCCGAGCGTCAGGCCGAGCGCGCCGCCGAGCGCGCCGCCATAGAAGAGGCCGCCGCCGAACAGGCCGCAGCCGAGCGCGCCGCCGCCAGGCGCGCCGCCGAACGCAGGGCCGAGCGCCTCGCCGAACAACGCGCCGCGGCCAGGGAAGCGAAGCAGGCCGCCGAGGCCAGCGCCTCCGCGAGTGCTGCCGCCGCTGAGAAGGCCGAGCAGCGGGCCGCCGACCGGGCAGCCGAGCGGGCGGCCGAGGCCAGCGCGTCAGCCAGCGCTGCCTCCGCTGAGAAGGCAGCCCGGCGCGCCGAAGAGAGCGCCTCCGCGAGTGCTTCCGCCAGCGCCCCCGCCTCGCGAAACGACGCCGGAGGCGGTAGTAGGAAAGACGCCTCGGCGTCGGCCTCCGCGTCTTCCTCTGCCAGCGCTTCGGCTGTCGGTGGTGGTGGGGTGAGTGCCATGGGCGGCGACGTTCTCGCCGTGGCCCAGCAGCACATGGGAACCCCCTACGTGCTCTCGCCCCCGGGGCCCTGCTCCGCTTTCGAGGCCGAGGATTGCTCCTGCTTCACGATGCTGGTCTTCCAGGAGTTTGGCATTGCCCTGCCCGATTCCCCGGGTGGGCAGATGGGCTACGGGACCCCGGTAAGCGGGGCCCCCCAGGCCGGAGACCTGCTCTTCTGGAGCGAGGACGGCAGCGGGTACATCACCCACGTGGGCATAGCCATGGGCGACGGAACCACCATCCACGCCTCCATCTACACCGGCCAGGTGACCATCACCAGCATCAATTACGTAAACGGCTACGTGGGAGCCGAGAGACTCCTCTAACGGGGTACTGCTAGCAAGCGGGGAGCGTGAGAGGAGGTCCACTACGGACCTCCTCTCCTGTATCCGAGGACGCCATCTCCGGTGATAAAATCTGTTCTCGTACCGAGGCAACCGGAAGGGGAGCAGAACATCATGGGTCTCGCGCTCTTGCAGGCGGTAAGCATCGGGTTCGGGTTCGTCGTCTTCGTCGTGGTCGTCATAGTGGTGGTCTACGTCTTGATCAGCGCCGTCAAGGTCGTCAAGGAGTACGAGCGGGGTGTGATCTTCCGCCTTGGACGCGTCAGGGGAGGCCCCAAAGGACCGGGGCTCTTCCTGCTCTGGCCGCTCGCGGACAACATGGTCAAGATTGACCTCAGGACCATCACCATGGACGTGCCCCCCCAGGACGTCATAACCCGCGACAACGTGCCCGCCAGGGTCAACGCCGTCGTCTACTTCAGGGTCGTCGACCCCAACAAGAGCGTCATCGAGGTCGAAAACCACGTGCTGGCGACGAGCCAGATAAGCCAGACCACTCTGCGCAGCGTGCTCGGCCAGAAAGACCTCGACGACCTCCTTACCAACAGGGAGGCCATAAACGAGGAGCTGCAGAGGATCATAGACGAGCAGACCGAGCCCTGGGGTATCAAGGTCAGCGTCGTCGAGGTAAAGGACGTCGAGATCCCTTCTCAGATGCAGCGGGCCATGGCCAGGCAGGCCGAGAGCGAGCGCGAGCGCCGAGCCAAGATCATCGCGGCAGAGGGCGAGTTTCAGGCCTCCGAGCGCCTCAGGCAGGCCGCCGACCGTCTGGAGAGCCCCACGGCGCTGCAGCTCAGGCTCTTCCAGACGATGGGCGAGATCGCCGTCAACCAGAACTCCACCATCGTGCTGCCTATACCCCTGGACCTGTTTAGGCCCTACCTCCCCTCCGGGGACGGCTCAGACGGAGCCCACCACACGACCCGCCGCGAGGAAGAAGAAGCCGAACGCCTCTACGAAGAGGCCGTAGGCGACATCTCCCCCGAGACACCCACCGACGTAGAACAGATCCCCAGCGAAACACGCCCAGGAACAGACCCCGCCTAGAAGAGCGCCACCAAACCCCTGACAAGCAAGGCCCGAAGGGCCGAAGCGTGCTGAAAGGCGCGAAGCGCCGTGCCGACAAGCGAAGGCGTTAGCCTGAGCGTGCTGACAAGCGTAGGCCGCAGGCCGAAGCGTGCCGACACAGCGCGAAGCGTCGTGTCGAGTGGCGGGTTAGCGTCCAATACATCTGGGTAAGAAGCTTCGCGTAGTTGGAAAGTTGCGCTTCCGCCAAGCTATCTCAGCGGTTTGCGTGAGGGAGCCGAACGACCGAGAGGTCCGATGGAGCGGGAAACAGCCAGGGCGGCAGATGAGGAGAGCGGGTTCTCGGATCCGATCTCGCTTGTCCTTCCGAGCAGTCCCGAGTACGTGCTGCTAGCCCGGCTGGTTATGGGCCAGGCCGGGCGACTGGCGGGGCTGGAGCCCGAGGAGGTCTACGACCTCAAGCTGGCCGTCACCGAGGCGGTGACCAACGTGATCCGTCACGCCTCCGTGGAGAGCTACGAGATCGAATACAAAGTTCTGCCATCTGGCGTCGAGGTGAGCGTCACGGACGCCGGCGGTGGTTTCAGCGTCACCGAACTTGCGGGCGAATCCGACGAGCACGGCGGGTTCGGCCTCGCCGTGATCCGCAACCTCGTCGACGAGCTGGTGCTCGACTCGACCAG
>JBKPSF010000374.1:0-3449 GCA_046734875.1 Actinomycetota bacterium
GTTGTCCAGGGAAGACCTCGAGGCCATGCGCCAGGAATTCGTGGTCGGCGAGCGCGGCGGCGGGTTGGACGACGACCTCCACCAACTGCGCCGCAGCATCAGGCTGGGCGTCAGCACCGAGGACTGGGCCAGGGCGCGGGGTCTCGCGCCGTCGTACGCCAGGGCGCTCAGGAGGTACCTGGACCAGGACTAACGACGGCAGATCCCACGAAAAATCCTCAAAAATCACTCATTTGGGGGATGCGCTGGGTGCTTGCGGCGTCGTAGAGTAAGTGCAACACCGGGCGAGGACCCCCTCCCAGGAACCCGAGGCCCGGCCATATTACCCGTAGGATCGGGCCTCCGGTACCTTCCCCCCTCCTTACCAGCCCGGTCCTACTTCTTTGCCGTTATCCCGCAGAGTGCCCGCCGGTAACTGGCGTAACCGCCGTCTGCACTCCGTCGTCGAGAGTCGCGATGGCACCTTCCGTACTACAATGGCGGAGGTCGCTATCTGATCGTTTCGGGCACGTTCATCTTCCAGGCCGTCTCCCCAGGGGCAACGCAGAGAGGATGTGAAAGCTGGATGAAGATCCCGCCGAAGGGATACCTGACGCTGGCTTTGCTCTGCGGTGAGCTTGTCTGTGTTATAGCCTGGGCGTTGACAGGAATCTTTCCTATACTCCTGGTCGGCATCGTGGCCGGCGTGGGTTCGGTGCTTGCGGCGATGCGCTGGGAGGACTAGAGGATTGGGCGTGCTGAACCTGGGATATCCGTTGTGGTTACTGATAGCCGTGCTCGCGGTGACAGGCGGGCTCACGTTTTACCTGCTGCGCGGGCGCGTGTCCAACGGGCTGCTCGTGCCCCTTACGGTCGTCCTTGCTCCCGTATGCGCCGCGGTCGTGGTGGCGGTTGCCGTCCTGATCTCCTCCCTGCTCTCGCCGCTCTACGAACCCACGAGCAATCCCGTGCGCCAGAAACCCCAGAAAACCCCGACCTCCACCCCGAAACCCGAAACGACGGGCCCCGCCACATCCCCGACCCCTTCGCCGAGCGTGTCGCCCAGCACCTCCCCAAGCGCCTCCCCATCCGCTTCAGCGACCGCTTCGGCAAGCGCGTCTCCCTGAGCACTTCAGCATTTCAGCACTTCAGCATGTCAGGAAGTCGTCTCATGACGTTGCCGTGAGGAAGGAACCCGACCGCCACCCGTAGCGATGCCTCATGGGCGATCAGGTCCGGCAACAACGAAAAGAAGCTGAAATGCTGCCTTGCGCGTTACACTCTGGGGGAATCGACTTTCCGGGAGGTAGAGTGGCGTGAGGGTTTTGATCGCGGGGGCGCACGGCAAGACGGCGAGGCGTCTGACGAGGATGCTGGTCGGGGACGGCCACGAGGTCAGGGGGCTAGTCCGCAAGGAGGAACAGACGGGAGATGTGGAGGCGGACGGCGCCGAAGCTGTGCTCGTGGACCTCGAAGCCGAGGAGGTCGAAGGAGGGATAGGGAGCGCCGTCGAGGGGTGCGAAGCGATCGTCTTCGCCGCCGGGGCCGGACCGGGGAGCGGCGACGCGCGCAAGGAAACCATGGACTACGGCGGGGCCGCCAAGCTCGTCGAGGCCGCCGAGGGGCGTGGGGTCCGCCGCTACCTCATGCTCAGCGCAATGGGCGCGAGCGACCCCGAGGGGGGTTCCGAGGGCATGCGTCCCTACCTCCGCGCCAAGGCCCGTGCCGACGAGCGGCTCGCAAAGAGCGCCCTCGACTACACCATCATCCGTCCCGGCGGCCTGACCGAGGACGAGGGAACAGGCAAAGTGGAGGCGGCCGAGAGCCTGGGGCGGCGGGGTGAGATCCCCCGCGAAGACGTCGCCCGTACCTTCGCTGACGCCCTCGAAAATGAGAACACGTACCACAAGACGTTCGAGATCCTCTCCGGCGATACCCCGATCCCGGAAGCGCTCGCGCGGATCTGAGTGGCAGCACGCTGCGGCCTTCGGCCTCCGCTTGTCAGCACGCTCGCTCCGCTCGCTTGTCAGCACGGCGGCTTCGCCGCCTTGTCAGCGCGCTTCGGCCCTTCGGGCCTCGCTTGTCAGCGGGCGGTTTGCCTGGGGTTGCTGGGATTTGTGTGGCGGGCCGTTGGGGTAGTTTGTTTGTGTAGACCGGGGATGGGATTGGTAGAGAGATGACGTTGGGCAGGGGCAGACCTCCGCTGGTGCCGGACCCTGGACAGCAGGTGCTCTTGCTGAACGAGGACGGGTCGCGCATAGAGGGGTTTCGGGCTGTCTCCGGGCCGATGTCCACGGAGACGGGCGAGATCATCGTCAGGGTCGCTATCGAGCAGGAGTACAAAGACTCGCGGCGGGAAGGCCGCCCCGCCGTGAGCATGGCCTGGCCCGCCGAGCGGGTAGAGGTATTCGTGCCATGGTACAAATGGCAACGATGGTTCACGAGGTGAAGCAGCACTTCAGGTAGAATCGTATAGCCTGCAGCCGGGTTGCGTCAGCCGACAAGCGCCGGCTGATGCGGGGGCTGAAATGCTGAAGTGCTGAAATGCTAGATTGCTGCTTTAATGTCGGCCCGTGATCTCGGACAAAGCCATCTACGTTGACGGAGAGCGGACGGAGTCTTCCGGCCTGGAGGGGACCAGGCACGCCTGCACCGAGCGGGGCGGGTTCGCCTGGGTCGGGCTGGTCGAGCCCGACGACGAGGAACTGGCCGCCGTGGACCGCGAGTTCGGGTTGCCCGACGTGGCCGTGCAGGATGCGGTCAAGACCCACCACCGTCCCAGGCTGGACCGCTACGGCGAGACGATCTTCGTGGTGCTCAAGACGGCGCGCTACCTGGACGAAGAGGAAGGCGTGGAGTTCGGCGAGATCCACATCTTCCTCGGAGCAGACTTCGTCATCACCGTCAGGCACGGCGAGGCGTCGTCGCTGGAAGGCGTACGCAAAGGGCTGGAGGATCAGCCGGGGTTCCTCGGCAAGGGCACGGGGGCCGTACTCTGGGCCGTCGTGGACAAGGTCGTTGACGATTACGAGCCTGTTATAGGTGGGCTCGAGAACGACGTCGATGAGATCGAAGAGGAGGTCTTCGGGGGCAACGCGGACGTGTCGCGCAGGATCTACGAGCTCTCGCGGGAGGTGCTCGAGTTCCGCAGGGCGGTCCAACCCCTTGCCAGGGTGCTAGAACGCCTCTCGGGCCAGTTCTACAACGTAGACCGCGAGGTGCTGCGCCGGATGCGTGGCGTACACGACCGGGCGTTGCGGATCTCGGAGCAGATCGACGGCTTCAGGGAGCTGCTCTCCAACATCCTCAGCGTCAACCTGACCATCGTCAGCGTCGCCCAGAACGCCACCATGCAGCGCCAGAGCGTGCAGGTGCAGAAGATCTCCGCCTGGGCCGCCATCCTCGCCGTTCCCACCCTCATAAGCGGTATCTACGGGATGAACTTCGCCTTCATGCCGGAGCTCAACTGG
>JBKPSF010000375.1:0-27019 GCA_046734875.1 Actinomycetota bacterium
AGCAATGCTATTTCCCCAGCACTCGTCGCTTCGCCGCGTCTACGGCGATCTTGCGGACCCTCTTGTTCTGCAGGGCTTTGATGGCGACCTTGCGGGCCGTCTTGCTCTTGAGCAACTTGATGGCGATGGCTTTCTTCACGGCTTGCGACTCCTTCGCGTGCTGCTTTACGCGGCTTTCCCGAGCTCCCGGCGGAGTTCTTTCTTTAGCAGATCCAGTAGTGCCTTCTCGCCAACCTGCACACCGGACCTTTCAGCCCGCCCGGTCTATCTCGGTGTGGTATCTGCTGCCGAGGCGTCCCCCGAAAAATCCGCCGAGGAGGGCTAAAAGCAGGGCAGCGACGGCGACGACGATGCCGGCCACGCCGGCGCCCGCGAGGTCGCCCACCGTGGACGCCGTCACTTGCGTCAGGCCGACGATAGTATCGGCAGCCCCGTCTGGCAGGAAACCCGAGAAGACCACGGCGATCAGTGAAAGGATAAGGGCCACGATAAGCGTCCAGACCAGCACCATCGCCCCGTTGCGTCCCCCGTCGAAGCGCGCGAGGCGGCCGGCCACGTAACCGCCGAAAAAATAGGTTAGGAAGATCAGTACCCCAAGCACGGCGAGGCCGGTGAGAACAGAGGCCCCGAGTTGCCCGCCGGAGATCTCGGGCGAAAAGCCTAAGGGGACGAGCACGATCCCCGCGATGGCCGAGAACAAAGAGGCGAGTACAACGGTGAAGACGAACCCGAGGAAGCTCGCCAGCCAGTCCACGCCCCCGTACATGTCCCTGAGCCGGTCCTCTCGCTCCTCGACGGCCTCGAAGTAGCCCCGCGGGTAGGGCGTCGCATCCCTGACGGTGTCTGGGTGCTGCGCCGACGACCTGATGACGTGGGTCTCCTTGTCATCCCGGGAGGACCTCCTCGATGCCCTTCCCGTGGTGACCGGGCGCGTGGCCTCATCCTCGCTTTCTGTGGGAACCTGGCGCGTCTCGTCGTCGCCCAGGGGACCCGTTCTGCGGCGCTCCTCGCGACCCTCTTCCGGCACTTCGCTCATCTCGACCCCTTTACGCTATATCGGCGGCTAATCTTCCGTAGTACAGTTCTAGATTCTACCCCGCACGAGTATCGGTCAAGCCCGAGGGACGCCCGATACTTCCGTAAACAAAGATACCAGACTCCCTCTTTGTACATCCGGCCGAGAATACCTCCGAATCGGGTGGCCTGGCTTGTACGCGAGGCCATATGCAACGCGCACAAGCGTTCATATCATGGCGGGTGTTGTCCAGAGATCCCCGCCCGGGGACGCAAGTAGAGAGCGGAAACCCCAAGGAGGTAGGCTCAACGTTGGCTGACAAGCAAAGCGTGTTAGAGCAGGCGCAGGAGAACAACGTTCAGTTCATCAGGTTGTGGTTCACCGACGTGCTAGGCACGCTCAAGAGCTTCGCTATCACGGTCGAGGAGCTGGAGGACGCCCTCGACGGGGGCATGGGCTTCGACGGGTCTTCGATCACGGGCTACCAGGACATCGAGGAGTCCGACATGATCGCCATGCCAGACCCCTCGACGTTCCAGGTTATTCCCTGGAGCCCTCAAGACGCGCCAACGGCGCGCATGATCTGCGACGTGAGGACGCCCGACGGCGACCCTTATGTTGGGGACCCCCGCCATGTCCTGAGGCGCGCCCTGGAGCGGGCGAACGAGATGGGCTTCGATAAGTTCTACTGTGGACCCGAGCTCGAGTACTTCTACTTCAGGGATTCGAAAGGCACCGAGCCGCTCGACTACGGCGGCTACTTCGACCTTACAACGCTTGACGCGGCGACGGCCCTGAGGCGCGAGACCGTGCAATCCTTGCAGCAGCTCGGGATAAAGGTCGAGTACTCGCACCACGAGGTCGGCATCTCACAGCACGAGATCGACCTCCGCTTCGACGACGCCATGGCGATGGCCGACAAGGTGATGACCTACAAGACCGTGGTCAAGGAGGTCGCGACCCGCCACGGCGTCTACGCGACGTTCATGCCCAAACCCTTGAGGGACCAGAACGGCTCGGGGATGCACACCCACCAGAGCCTGTTCTCCGGCGGCAAGAACGCGTTCTTCGACGCGGACAACGAGTACTATCTCTCCAGCGAAGCGCAGTCGTTTATCGCGGGCCAGCTGCGTCACGCGCGCGAGATCAGCATTATCTTCGCCCAGCACGTGAACTCCTACAAGCGGCTTGTCCCCGGCTATGAGGCACCGGTTTACATAGCCTGGAGCCGCCGCAACCGCTCAGCCCTGGTCCGAGTGCCCCTCTACCATCCAGGCCAGGAGCGGGCCACCCGCATGGAGCTCCGCTGTCCCGACCCGGCGGCGAACATCTACCTGTGCTTCGCCGCCCTCCTGCACGCCGGCCTCGAAGGCATCGAGAAGGGCTACGAGCTTCCCGAGCCGATGGAGCGCAACCTCTACAACCTCAGCTCCGAAGAGCGCCAGAAGATGGGCATCGAGAGCCTGCCAGCAGACCTCGGCGAGGCTATAAAAGAAGCCGAAAACTCCGAGCTCTTGCACAAGGCTTTGGGCGAACACACCTACACGCGCCTCCTGCAGCTCAAACGCGAGGAGTTCGAGGACTACAGGGTGCAGGTGACGCCGTACGAGCTGGAGAAGTTCTTGCCGGTGTTGTAGCTGGTCAGCATTTCAGCCGGTCAGCAAGGGGTGTGGTTCTCGCCGCACCCCTCGTTCGTGGCGGCACACGACGCGAAACATTCTCCGTCCAACGGGTCGCGTGTAACCCGACCTCCCGTCCATTGCTACCGGTCTTCGATGAGGCGAATTATCTCCGGCAAGAGGACGTTTGTGGTGCTCATGGCCTCGTTTGCGAAGATGGTCTCGCTGCCGGACCAATCGCCGAAGAAGCCACCGGCCTCGCGCAGGATAGGTGGGAAGGGGCCGCAGTCCCAGGGGTTCATTATGGGATCTAACATTAGCTCCGCTCTGCCGGTGGCGACGAGGGCGTGCCCGTAGGCGTCGGACCAGCCGCGGACGCTTCCGGCGGCGGAGAGGAGGCGCTCCCAGGCCGCGGCGCGGCCGTGCTCCCCGAAACTTCCCGCGTCGGTGAAGCAGGCCATGCCCTGAGACAACGTGCGCGTCGATACGTGGGTCCTGCGGCCGTTGAGGTGGCATCCTTCGCCGGTGGCGGCGCAGAGCATCTCGTCGAGGGCTGGGAAGTAGGCGGCGCCCACCTCGCAGACGCTTTCTATCTCCAATCCGACCAGGACTCCGTATAACGGGACGCCCCGGACGAAAGACTTTGTTCCGTCTATGGGGTCGATGATCCAACGTTGGTCCGCGCCGATGCCCTGCGTCTCGCCGTACTCTTCTCCGAGAATCGCGTGGCCGGGAAAACGCGCTTCGATCCTGCCCCTGATGAGCTTCTCCGCCTCCGTGTCGGCCACGGTTACCGGCGTGTCGTCTGCCTTGAACTCCGGGCTGGCGGCCTCCGTACCGAAATAGCCGAGCGTGAGCCTCCCCGCTTCGTAGGCGGTTTCGGTGGCGAACTCCAGGTAGCGCCGCAGCTTCACGGCAGTAAGATAGCAGACAGCGGGCTGCTTTCCCCTATAATCTACGCGGTCGTGTGACTTTGTGAGAGAGGTGGTCCTGACTTGGTCGAGATCGGCGCCACGACCGGCGCAACAGAAGGATTCGCGCCTGAGCTTCTCGCCGTCGCCCTCTTCAAAGGCGAGAGCCCGCCTGACCTCGGCGAGGACGCGGCCAGGGTGATATCGGACGGGGACTTCTCCGGCAAACCGGGCGAGATGGTCCTGCTCTACAGCCAGCAAGGCACGGCGCCGCGCCTCTTGCTCGTCGGGCTTGGAGAGAGGGACCTCGCCACCCCCGAGAAGCTCCGCCGCGCGGCGGCCACCGCCACCCGCCGCGCCAGAACCCTCGGGCTGCAAGAAGCCGCACTCTCCCTGCCCGAGCTGCCGCAGACCGGTACCCGCGAAGCCGCGCGGGCCGCGGCGGAGGGGGCGAAGCTTGGTCTATACCGCTTCCTGAAACGCAAGAGTGCCGCGGACGGACACGAGCTCGACACGTTCTGGATCGTCGCCGACGAGGCCGAGTTGGAGGAGGCCGTGGAGGCAGTGGATCTCGGGTCGAAGGTGGCGGCTGGTTCGGCGCTCGCCCGCGACCTCGCCAACGAGCCTTCCAACGTAGCCACACCCGAGTACCTGGCAAAGAGGGCGCGTTCGATCGCCGAGAGATACGGTATGCGGTGTGAAATTCTCGACCGCACCGGGATCGAAGGCGAGGGCCTGACGGGCCTCGCGACCGTCGGGAGGTCCGCGTCCAACGAGCCCCGCTTCATCGTCCTGGAACACCGCAAAGGTGGCGAGCAAGCGCCCGTCGTCCTGATCGGGAAGGCCGTAACCTTCGACTCCGGGGGCATCTCCATAAAGCCTACCGCAGGCATGGAGGACATGAAGTTCGACATGAGCGGCGGCGCGGCGGTGCTCGGGGCGATGGAGGCGGTCGGGGCCCTGGATCTCTCCCTGAACGTCGTCGCCCTCGTTCCGGCGACCGAAAATTTGCCGGGCGGGGACGCTTTCAAGCCGGGGGATGTACTCGAGATGCACTCCGGCAAGACCGTGGAGATTATCACCACCGACGCCGAGGGGCGTCTAATCCTCGCCGACGCCCTCTCTTACGCCCGCCGCTACGAGCCCGCAGCCGTGATCGACTGCGCGACCCTGACGGGCGCCTGCGTGGTGGCGCTGGGGGCCCACGCCTCCGGCCTGATGGGCAACGACGACGACCTGATAGCGGAGGTCCAGACCGCCGGCGAAGCGACCGGCGAGAGGGCGTGGCCGCTTCCCCTCTTCGACGAGTACACGGAGCAGATAAAAGGCGACACGGCCGACATAAAGAACTCGGGGGGACGAGGAGGCGGCGCCCTGACTGCCGGAGCCTTCCTAAAGGAGTTCGCCGACTTTCCGTGGGCCCACCTCGACATCGCGGGGACGGCCTACGGCAAGAAGGGCAACGCATACACCACCAAGGGAGCGACCGGCGTCCCGACCCGGCTGCTGGTCGAGTTCCTGCTCGGGAGGGCGCCATGATCCTGGAGATGCTCACCGTCGGCCCGTTCCAGGAGAACTGCTTTATCATCGGCGACGAGGAGTCCAGGGTCGGCGCGCTCATAGACCCTGGCGATGAGGCGGCCCGGATCGCGATGGCGGTAGAACAGACGAACCTCGACATCGGGTCCATAATCGTCACCCACGCCCACATAGACCACGTCGGGGCGGTCGTCGCGCTGGTAGACGAATACGCCTGCCCGGTCCTGATGCACGCCGAGAGCGAGCCGCTGCTGCAAGGGCTCCCGACCCAGGCGATGATGATGGGCCTCAGGTTCGGCAAGGTTCCGTCTATCGACCGGTACGTCGAAGACAGAGAAATCCTTCAGGTTGGGGAGCTCAGACTGCGTTCGCTGTACACTCCGGGCCACGCGCCAGGACACCTGGCCTTCCATATCGAGGACGAAAACGTCGTTCTCTCGGGCGATGCGCTCTTCGCCGGCAGCGTGGGGAGGGTGGATCTCCCCGGCGGCAGCATGGAGGTCCTGATGCGGAGCATCGAGGAGCGGCTGTTGACGCTGCCCGACGAGACGGTCGTGTACTCGGGGCACGGGCCGCGGACCACAATAGGCAACGAGCGCACCTCCAACCCGTTTTTGCAGGGGGGTATGTTTTGAGCGAGAGCGTACACAAGCACAAAGAATCGGCGCCCGAGAAGGTCAGGGTAGCCATTTTGACCATAAGCGACACGAGGACGCCCGAGACCGACACGGGCGGCGACATAGCACAGAAGCTACTAGACGGTGCTGGGCAGGAGGTGGTGGAGCGCCGGATCGTCAGGGACGAGGTCGCCGGCATAAGGAACGAGCTGGTTGATCTGCTCGCGAGGTCTGATGTGGACGCCGTCCTCACCACGGGCGGCACCGGCATCTCGGCGCGCGACACCACCTACGAGGTCGTGGACCGCATGATCGAGAAAAAGCTCGACGGGTTCGGTGAGGTCTTCAGGATGCTCTCCTACGAGGAGATCGGGTCTGCGGCGATCATGAGCCGGGCGCTCGCCGGTAGCGTGGGCAGCAAGTTCCTGGCGAGCCTTCCAGGGTCCCGCAACGCCGTAAAGCTCGCGGTGGAGAAGCTCCTCGTCCCCGAGCTGGCGCACGTAGTGTTCGAGCTTCGCAAGCACCAGGAAAGCAGGTAGATATGGAGAGAGAACCCCTATCCTCGGAAGCAGACGCGCTCTGGCGCAGGCTGTGGGAGATCTGGCAGACCAACGACGAGGAGGACGTGGTCCTCGACTCCGGCAGGCTGTCCGACCTCGAAGACGAGATCCCCGTACTCGAAAAGAGGATGAAGACGGCCCTCGCCTACCTGCAGCGCGCCCGCTACATCCAGTACCGCTCCGGCGTCGGAGACGACGGCATAGAGCCCATCCTCTACGACGTTTACGAGCCACGCTGATGCCAACAAAGAGACGATGAAGGGAATGATCTGGCTCCTGCTAGTTCCCGTGGCGCTAGTCGCCGGAATGGCCGTGCCGACGCAGTTCGCCATCAACACCCAGCTACGCCAGTTGGTGGGCGGAACCGTGGTGGCCGCAGCGCTCTCGTTTTTGGTCGGGACGGTGATCCTGTTCGCTGCGGCGGTGGTAGTGAACCGCTCCGTGCCCGAGATCGGTTCCATGATAAGCGCGCCGCCCTGGATGTACCTTGGAGGTCTGCTCGGGGCTTTCTACATATGCGCCTCCATCGTGCTCACGCCCCGGCTCGGTGTGGCGACCACGATAGGTTTGATCCTGACCGGCCAGGTGATCGCCTCCATGGCGATTGACCACTTCGGACTGTTCGGCGTGTCCGTTCAGCCCGCGAGCATCCCCCGCCTCATGGGAGCTATTTTGGTAATCGTCGGGGTCGCTATCGTCCAGAGGTTCTAATCCCCCTGGCGGGCATTGTAGATCTCGCCCCCGGAGTTGGCGTAGTGTCTGAGCACGCTTGCCGCTTCCTCGCGCAGAACGTCCCTCTTGACCGAGATGCCGCGAGCTTCCAGGGCTTCGGCCCAGGCCGGCAGCTTCGCACCTTCGTCGAAGCCTACGGCACGCGCATCCTCGTCGCGCGCCCCGCACAGGAGGCTCCTCACGCCCGACCACGGTGTCGCGCCGAAGCACATCGCGCACGGTTCGGTGCTGGCGTAGAGCTCGTAGGCCGGCTTCCCCTCGCCGCCGAGGTCGAAATCACCAACGACCCGCTGGGCGATCATGATCGCAACCATCTCAGCGTGGGCGACCGAGCAACCGGAAGGGACCACCAGGTTCATGCCGGGCGCCAGGAGCCTTCCCGTCTCCCGTTCGAAGATGGCCGCTCCGAAAGGACCCCCCGTTCCGCGCTCGACATTGAGGCGGGAGAGCTCGACCACGAGGCGCATGCGGTCCTCCTCCGTCGGGTAGGTGCGTCCCGGGTCGGGGACGAGGTCCTCTACCCAATCCGGAAGCTCCAAGGTTACTTGTGGGAAACCCATGAATCTCCTCCTGATTCGTCTTGGTCAGTCTCCTTCGACCAGGTCTTCCAGGCGCAGGCGCGCAATACTGGAGATCTCCGCCAGCGCGGTCTCGACCTCTTGCTGGCGGGAGTGCCGCAGACGTTCCTCGGCGCCGGCAAGGATCGTCTCCTTGGTGTGCTGCCTCACCGCGAAGATCAGGGGAAAGCCGAACTTTCCCCTGTAAGCGCTGTTGAGCCGCTGGAACTCCCGGTACTCTCCCGGTAAGAGCCTGTCCAGTCCGGCCGAGGACTGCTCCCGCGTCGACTCCCGCGTCAGATCTCCGGCAACAGCCGCCTTCCCCGCCAGGTCGGGATGCGCCCGGATCAGGGCCATCTTCCGCGCCTCGGGGGCCGCGTTGACAGCCTTCACCATCGCCTCGTGCAGCCCATCTATCCCCTCGAACGGGCGTGCATCGTACGCTTCTTCGGCGACCCAGGGCGAGTGCTCGTAGAGCGGGCCGAAGCGCTCCACGAACCCCGCTTTGTCCAGAGCGTTAACCCTGTCGACCGTGATCTTCTGTGCCATCCTTTTCCTCAGGCCCTGTCGGCAGGGACCAGGTCTTCGATGGGCTCCTCGACGAGGTCCATAAGCCTGAGGTTGGCGATCTTGGAGATCTCGACGAGGGCTGTCGCCCGCTCCTGGGCCGGAGGGTTTTCCAGGCGCGCCCTGCCGTTCTGGAGGATGGTCTCCTTGGTGTGCTCCCTGACGGTGATGACCAGCGGGAAACCGAACTTCTCCTTGTAGGCCTCGTTCAGGAGCTGGAACTCCTCGTACTCGTGGGGCGAAAGGCGATCCAGGCCCGCCGAGGACTGGTCCTGCAAGGACTGCATCCCGAGCGCCCTGGCAACCGATGCCTCCATAAACGAGTCGTATTCTTCTGGCGAGATGCCGAACTCAGCCTCGGCCGTATCCCTCTCGACCATCCTGCCCAGATCCGGGTAGGCGCGGATAAGCTCGAGTTGTTGCTCCGGCGTGGCCTCGAAGAGCGCATCCTGGAACGCGCGGCGCAGGTCGTACACCGTTGCGAACGGCCGCTTCTCGAAGGCCGCTTCGGCGAAGGGAACAGGCCCCTGGAACAAAGAACCGAACCTCTCCACGAACTCCCGCCTGTTCAGGTGGTTCACCTGGTCCAGGGAGATCCTTTCGACGTGACGGGCCGTCGGCTCGAACTCGTCTACGAGGTTGCTGTTCCCGCCGAGGACGTTGAAGACCAGGTTCAGGAGGATGGCGGAGAGGCTACCCATCGTGATGCCGCTGCCGACGATGATCTGCAACTCGTCGGGAAAGTTCTGGTAGAAGGTCGGGAAGGCGACGGGGATGAGGGCCAGACCGGCGCTTACGGCCACTATGATTACGTTGCGCTCGTCGTGGAAGTCCACCCGCGAGAGCGTCTGGATTCCGATCACCCCCACCGTGGCGAACAGCACTATGGCCGCGCCGCCAAGCACCGGCCTGGGGACGGCGGCCACGATGGCGCCCATCTTCGGAAGCAGCCCGAAGACTATCATGATGACGCCAGCCGCCGCCACGACCCAGCGGCTCTTGATGCGGGTGAGGCGCACGAGCCCGACGTTCTCGGCGAAGCACGTGTAGGGGAAGGCGTTCAAAAGGCCGCCTATCGTCGTGGCCAGGCCGTCGGCCCTGATGGCCCTCGCGATGTCTTCGCGGCGGATGGGCTTCTCCACGATCTCGCCTGTGGCGAACACGTCGCCGGTCGTCTCGACCATCGTGATCACCATGACCACTATCATGGACACTATCGCCGCGATGCCGAAGGTGGGCAACCCGAAGTAAAAGGGCGTGGTCACGCCGAGCCATCCCGCCTGGCCGACCGCGCCGAAGTCCACGAGGCCGAACGCCCAAGCCACCGTGCTTCCGATGACCAGGCCGAGCAGGACGGCAATGGTGCTCAAAAAGCCGCGGAAGAAGCGGTAGATCAGCAGTATAAACAGCAGGGTACCGCCGGCGAACGCGAGGTTCTGGATGCTGCCGAAGCTCGACGCCGTCGGGTCGCCGCCGCCAGCGTCCAGCGCCGCCACGGGCACCAGGGTAAACCCGATCACCGTGATAACCGTACCCGTAACAACGGGTGGGAAAAGGCGCAGCAAGCGCGAGAAGTAAGGCGCGATCAGGAACGTAAAGATCCCGGCGACGATCACGGCGCCGTAGATGGCCCTCAGGCCTTCCGCCCCACCGCCGTTGGAGTTGCCGATGGCGATCATCGGGGCCACGGCCGTGAAGGTAACGCCCTGCAACAGCGGCAGGCGCACGCCGATCTTCCAGAACCCGACAGACTGGATGATGGAAGCGATCCCGCAGGTGAACAGGTCCGCGTTTATGAGGTAGGCCAGTTGCGTGTCCGAGAGGCCTATGGCCCCCGCGAGCAGTATCGGGACTATCACGGCGCCCGCGTAGAACGCGAGGACGTGCTGGAAGCCGTAGACCGCCAGCCTTCCGGGGGGCAGTACCCGATCCACCGGGTGGGTGAAGCGCGAGCGCCTCCCTTCTTCGATCGTCGTTGCTTGAGCCATGCTCTCTCCTTTCCCCGACCCCATCCGGCGCAAGGCCGGTCCGTGGTCAACCGCGTCTTCCGCCGGCGCCGCCGAACTTCCCCGATTCCCCCTGCATCTCCACCTTCACCTGTACCTCCCCGGCGCCCGCGTCGAGCGCGGCGTCGATCACCTTGCGCACGGCGTCGAGCACCTCTCCTCTCCTGCCGGCCAGCGCGGTGGTGCCTGGCCCGGCTTCGTGCGTAGAGAGGCCGGAGGCGTTCGCGGCCTCAGCCCCCGCCGCTATCTGCTCCCTGGGGGCCTTCGCGCCTTGCGCGGAAGGAAGGATCTTCATCTCGGCGCTGAGCTCGGCCCTGTTGTATCCGGGCATCAGTACTCCCTCCTCTCTCTCATGGTGCCGAGGGCCGAGTAGCCAGCACCCCCAGGCTGAGGTCGACGGCGGGGCGGCCCCGAGGCCATGCCGACTATCTGTTCGGGACGCACGGGCATCCGCGATAGCTCCCGCCCCGTGGCGTCGCGAAGGGCGGCCACGACCGCGGGCGGCGTGGAGATGTTGGGCGGCTCTCCGATCCCCCTGAGGCCGTAAGGCGCCCCCGGGTCGGCGAGCTCCAGAACGTCTACCTTTACCGGCGGCATGTCCAGGATGGTGGGCAGCAGATAGTCCGTGAAGGACGCGTTCAATACCTTGCCATCGCCCACCTGTATCTCTTCGAGTAGCGCCAGGCCAAGCCCCTGGGCCGTTCCGCCCTCGATCTGGCCCTCCACCGCCTGCGGGTTCATGGCCCTGCCAACGTCCTGGGCCGTCGCGAGCTCGACCACCCGGACCAACCCGAGCTCGGTGTCAGCGTCAACGACGGCCCTGTGGGCCGAAAAGGCGAACTGCACGTCAGCGTCTCCCTGGCCCATCTCATCGAGCGGGAACGTTTCCACGTGACGGTGCACCACCGTCTCCTCGATCCCCTCCTCGTCGAGCAGATCGGCGAGGCTGGCGATCACGCGTCCGCCCGACACGACGTTCCCGTCTTCGAGGGCCAGGGTTTGGGGGTCTTCGCCGTGTGCTGCCCCCACCGACTCGAAGAGCTTCGCCCGGACGGCCTCGCAGGCCAGCTTTACCGCACCGCCGGTCATGTAAGTCTGGCGCGATGCTGAGGTGGACCCCGCCGAGCCGACACGGGTGTCTGCCGGTAAGACGGACACCGTCTCGACGCCAAGCTCGGTGCGGGCGATCTGGGCCTGTATGGTCACCAGCCCCTGCCCCACCTCGGCCGCTGCGGTGTGCACCTCTGCCAGGGGTCCCTCCCCGGCCATCGAGAGCCTGACCCGCGCCGTTGCATAATCGTCGAAGCCCTCGGCGAAGCCCACGTTCTTGAACCCGACAGCGTACCCGACGCCCCGCTCTACGCCCTCGCCGTGGGTAGTGTTCGAGACGCCGCCGGGTAGCTCGCGCAGGTCGCGCGGCCCTTCCTGCGCCCCTTCAGGCATGGGCATGGCCCTTACGCGCTCCAGAAGCTCGGCCACGGGGGTGGGACCTTCCACCTTCTGCCCGGTCGGCAGAAGGCTGCCCTCCGTCATGGCGTTCTTGATCCTGACGTCAACAGGGTCCATGCCGAGCGCGCCGGCAAGCTTGTTCATCTGCGACTCGTGGGCGAAGCAGGTCTGTACGGCCCCGAAGCCGCGCATAGCGCCGCAGGGCGGATTGTCCGTGTAGACGACAAAGCTGTCTATAAGGGCGTTGGGGCACTCGTAGGGCCCGACTGCGAAGCGTGCCCCGTTGCCGCAGACGGCTGTGGAACTGGACGCGTAGGCGCCCCCGTCGAAGACGATGCGGGCTTTGACGTAGACGAGCTCGCCGTCGCCCGTGGCGCCGTGTTCGTAGCGCATCTTGCACGGGTGCCTGTGGACGTGCCCGAAGAAGGATTCCTCGCGGTTGTACATCATCTTGACCGGTCGTCCGGTATCGAGGGCCAGCATGCAGGCGTGGATCTGCATAGAGAGGTCCTCGCGGCCCCCGAACGCCCCGCCCACGCCGGAGAGGGTGAGCCTGACCATCTCGGGCGGCAGGTCGAGGCTCTCGGCGAGCTGGCTCTGATCCACGTGCAACCATTGCGTCGAGATGTAGAGGTCCACGCCGCCCTCGCCATCGGGGACGGCGAGCCCGGATTCGGGACCCAGAAAAGCCTGGTCCTGCATCCCGATCTCGTACTCTCCCGTGACGACGACGTCCGCCTCGGCTTTCTCCGCATCGCCGTGTTCGACGTGGATGTGGCGCAGGATGTTGCCGGAGGGATGGAGCTTCGGGGCGTTCTCCCCCATGGCCTCCTCGGAGTCCACGAGTGGGTCCAGGACTTCGTACTCCACGGCGATCTTCTCCACCGCCCGCCTGGCGGTCTCGGGGTGGTCGGCGGCGACGATGGCGACGGGCTCGCCCTGGTAGCGGACGTGCTCCCACGCCAGCACGGGCTGGTCGGGGATCTCCATGCCGTAAACCTTGCGCCCAGGCACGTCTTCGTGCGTGAGCACGGCGTACACGCCGGGCATCTGTTCGGCCTCCGTCGTGTCCATAGACCAGATGTTAGCCCGAGGGTGCTGGCTCCTGAGCGTCGCGCCCCACAACATGCCGTCCATCCACAGGTCCGAGGAGTAGTCGAACTCGCCCCTGACCTTGGGGACCCCGTCGGGACGGGTGACGCTCTCCCCGATCCCGCCCGGCGCGAAGACCGCAGGGTAAGGACCCACGCGGGTCGGCGTTGGTATCGTCTGTGATCTCAAGGTGGTTCCTCCCCGTGTCAGCACGGCGCTTTGCGCCTTGTCAGCACGCTCAGGCTGACGCCTTCGCTTGTCAGCACGCTTCGGCTTCGCCTCGCTTTCAGCATTTCAGCCCTTCAATTTTTCGGTTTTGCTGGCCAGTAGCTTGCTCGCTCTTGCCAGGTCTCTTGTGATTTCTTGTTCGTCTGTCGTAGTGAGTTCGCAGTTCTCTACGACGGGCTTGCCGTCTATTAGCAGGAGTTCCACGGGGCGCGGGGGGCCGAGGATTAGGGCGGCTACGGGGTCTTCGACGCCGGCGTGCCCGAGGTCGTCGATGCACCAGAGGGCGATGTCGGCGAGTTTTCCTGGCTCCAGGGAGCCGATATCCTGTTCGCGTCCGAGGCAGCGGGCGCCGTGGATGGTGCCTAGCGCCAGTGCCTCTCTGGTGGTGAGCGCCTTGGGTCCGCCTCGCAGGCGGGCGAAGAGTAGGGCTTCCCTTACTTCCTGCCCCAGCTCACCGGCCTCGTTGGAGGCTGCGCCATCCACGCCGAGGCCGACCGGGGCGCCGGCAGCGACGAGGGGCGCGATAGGGGCGATACCTGCCCCGAGCCTGGCGTTGGACGAGGGGCAGTGCGCCACGCCGGTCTTCGTCTCGCCGAAGCGGCGTACTTCGTCGTTGTCGAGATGGACGCAGTGCGCGAGCCAGACATCATCGCCGAGCCAGCCCAGCCCTTCGAGGTAATCGACGGGACGGACCCCGAATTTTTCCAGGCAGAACTCCTCTTCGTCCTCCGTTTCGGCCAGGTGCGTGTGCAGGCGAACGTTGCGTCGGCGGGCTAGCTCCGCGGCTTCCGCCATAAGCTCGGGCGTCACGGAGAACGGCGAGCAGGGGGCGAGGGCTACTCTGAGCATCGAGTCGAAGGAGGGATCGTGGAAACGGTCGATGGCGGCCTCGCTGGCGGCCAGTATCTCGTCCCGATCCTCGACTACGGAGTCTGGCGGCAGCCCGCCGCGAGACTCGCCCAGGTCCATCGAACCCCGTGTGGGATGGAACCGGAGTCCCACGTCTCTGGCGGCCTCGATCTCAACCTCCAGCAGATCACCCACGCCTCTTGGAAATACGTAGTGGTGGTCCATGGAAGTGGAGCAGCCCGAGCGGGCGAGCGCCGCGAGCCCGGCGCGGGCGGCGGCGTGCTCGATGTCCTCGTCCACCAGCGCCCAGATGGGGTAGAGCTCCACCAGCCACTCGAAGAGGGTGGCCTGCTGCGCGAGCCCGCGCGTCGCCCACTGGTACAGGTGGTGGTGGCAGTTGACGAGCCCCGGCGTGGCCAGGCAGCCATTGCCGTCTATCCACCGGGCTCCGGGCTCAGATGGCGCGGACCCTTCCCCGACGGCCGAGATCCTGTTTCCTTCGACCACGACGTGGCCAGAGGCGTACTCCGTGCCCTGGTCGTCGACGGTGGCGATGGCGCAGTTCTCGATGACGAGGCGCGCCCCGCTCATGTGTTTGATCTCCGGGCCGCGAGGTGCACGGCGTCCAGGATCTTCTCGTACCCCGTGCAGCGGCACAGGTTGCCGGCGAGCGCCTCCCTGACCTCCGCGTCGGACGGCTCGGGGTTCCTCTGCAGCAGGTCGTGGGCCGCCACGATAAAGCCAGGGGTACAGAACCCGCACTGCACGCCCCCGGCTTCGACGAAGGCCTGCTGCACAGGGTGTAGTTCGTCCTCCCCGGCCAGCCCCTCGACCGTAACGACCTCACGCTCCTCGGCCTGGCCGGCGAGCACCAGGCAGGAACAGACCAGCGTGCCGTCCATGTACACCGAGCACGACCCGCACTCTCCCTGTTCGCAAGCGTTCTTGGTGCCTGGCATCCCGAGCCGCTCGCGCAGCACGTAGAGGAGGCTCTCGCCTTCCCAGACGTCCTCCGCCTCGCGTCTCTGCCCGTTCACCGTGAGCTCCAACCTCATCAGCTACCTCCTCCCCTGTACTCGTCCCAGGCCCACTTCAGGGTGCGCCGGGCGAGTACCCCCACGGCGTGCACCCGGTAGGCGGCGGTGCCGCGCACGTCGGTTATCGGGCGGGCTGCCATCTCCACCGCCTCCCCGAAGCGCCTGAGGGCCGACTCGGCGATCTCGCCCCGCGACTCCCACAGGCCTCCCTCCTGCAGGACGCCCTCGATAAACCCCTCGGCGTAGCCGGCGCGCACGGGCGTGGGCGCGGCGGAGCCGACGCATGCCCCGACCCGCTTGTGTTCCGCATCCAGGGCCAGCCCGAAGGCGCAGACCGCTATCACCATCGCGTTCCTGGTGCCGATTTTGGCGTACTGCTGCGGCCCGGTTGCTTCCGGGATGTAGAAGGCGGAGATCAACTCGTCCGGCCTTAGCTGGTTGCGCTTGGGCCCCGTGACGAACTCCGTGACCGGGACGCGGCGCGTGCCGCCCATCGAGGCAACCTCGACCTCGGCGTCCGAGGCGTAGAGGGGCGGCAGGCCGTCCCCGGCGGGCGAGGCCGTGCCCAGGTTGCCCCCCACGGTGCCGCGGTTGCGTATCTGGGGCGAACCGACGGTCCTCGAGGCCATCGCGAGGCCCGGCAGCCTGTCCCCCAGCTCGTCGATGATGCGGGTGTAGGTAACCCCGGCTCCCACGCGCAGGCGTCCGTTCTCCGGCCCCCACGCCTGTAGCTCGGGCACCCTCGTAAGATCCATCACGACTTTTGGCCTGTCGTGGTCGAAGTTGAGCTCGACCATCATGTCGGTCCCGCCGGCGATGGGCCTGGCCTCCGGATGCGCAGCTTTGATCTCCAGCGCTTCTTGCCAGGTATCGGGGCTGTAGAACTCCATGCGCCTTACCTCCTCCCTCGCAATACCTTCATCTCAACTCCCCCTGTACGTGCTGTAGGACCACGGGGAGGCCAGCAGCGGAACGTGGTAGTGCGCCGACGGGTCGGAGATCCCGAACCGCAAAGGCACACGGTCGAGGAAAGGCGGTTCGTCTCCCGCCTCCGGCCGGCCCGCAAAGTATTCGCCCACCTCGAAGACGATCTCGTAGACCCCAGGCTCCGACTCCTCACCGGAGAGCAGCGGCTCGTCGGTGCGGCCGTCGGCGTTCGTGCGGACGCTTTTGAGCAGCCGGCGTTCGCCGTTTTCATCGAGGAGTGCGAGCTCCAGGTCCATGCCGGCGGCCGGACGGCCGCGGGCTGTATCCAGGACGTGTGTTGTCAGGCCGGCCACTTATCGTCTCTCCACGAAGCCTTCGATCTGGCCGTAGGGGTCCTGGGTGGCGTGGAAGATCTCGCCGTCGTTCTCCAGGCCGAAGCGGCCAAGATCGTAGGGGATGTGGTGGACGTTGGGAAAGGAGTACCAGATCTTCTCTACCTCCGGGAACCTGTTCAGGACAGCCTTGCCCATCCGCCACAGCGTGTTCTGTACCGACGGGCTATAGTGGTCCGTCAGGGTGGTGAGGGTCTGGTCGAGGACCCCACGCCAGAGCGTATCGAAGTCTAGATCGGTAGTGTCGTACCACCACCTCGCGGTTAGGATGGTGGCGAGGATGCGGTCGTTGGTGTCCGGAAGGGTGGTGTACTCGTCTCTCAGGAAACCTTCCCAGCCGGAGTTGGTGGTCTTGAGCACGTAAACATCGCCTATTCCGGCTTCCACTTGCCTGGCACCGCTCTCGTCGCCAGAGACCCTCGCCCGGCGCTCGCCGCGGCCGCGAACGAAGGAGTGCTCGTGCGGCTCGCCGTCGACCTCGATGCGATCCCAGAGGAACTGCGTGATCTCGACCCAGCAGCTCGTCACGGTGGGACCGGCCTTCAGGAAGTGGTCAACCAAGACCAAGCCGAAGTCCTCGATGCTCCCGGTGAGGTGGTCCTTCGCGAGGGCGTAACAGGTGTTCCTCATCGTATCGGTGGCGAGCGCGTCTGTATTATCGCCCTCGACGTGGACGGCTTCGAAATCTCCTTCCAGCGCGACGCGTATGTCGAGGTCCCAGATCTCGTGCCGCGCGGTGTCGCGCTTGACCTTGAAAACGCGGACCTCGGACTTGCCGTAGTTGTTCTGGCCGAGGATAATCTCTTTGCTCCTCGTTCCTGCCGTTTCGGTCATCGCCTACCTCCTCTAATCGCGGAACCGAAGGTCTCCCCTGGCAACGCTCATGCGCGCTCGAAAACGATGTCCTGGGCGCCTTCCCAGAGCGTCAACTCTCCAAGGGCGCGCAGGTTTTCCTTGCCTTCGACGATGGTAAGGAAGTGGTTGCCGGCGAGCTGGCCAAGCTTGCTCGCGAAGATCGTGCCTGAGTAGGGGAACAGGATCTCCGTCTCCGAGTACCCGCCGGGGTAGAACAGGATCTCCCCGGCCTGTGGCACGCTGGTCGCGTCCTCGAAGCCGACGCCCAGGTCGTAGTCTCCGAGCGGGATCCAGCAGCTCTCGCCGCTCCAGCGAACGTGGATGATCTTTTGCCTGTAGGGCAGCAGTCGCTCGAACGCCGCGCACGTCTCGGGCGACTTCTCCCGCTCCCAACGCGCCAAAAACTCGTACGGCCCCGCCGTGATCCTCAGGTCGCTCACCCGCTCACGCTCCTTTCCACCAACGCTCGTTCCTCCGATGATCCGGTTTGATCAACTTCCCGATCGGCCGCGACACGATCCTGCCGTCCCTGAATACCGTATTTCCGCGCAGCACCGTGCGGACGACCCGGCCCCGAAAGGTCTTTCCCACGTATGGACTCGTCTTGTGCCGGTAAAAGAGATCTTCCGCCCGCAACTCAAAGCGCGTGTTCGGGTCGACCAGCGCGAGATCGGCGTCAGCCCCGACCTTCAGGCTGCCCTTGCCCTGGAAGCCGAAGCGTCCGGCGACGTTGCTGGAGATGAGATCCGCTACGCGCTGCAGCGGCAGCCCGCGCCGGTGATGGCCCTCGTCGAGCATCACGTTCAGCGTCGACTGGCAACCCATGATGCCACCCCACGCCCTGAAGAAGTCGTCGCCCGCTTTCATGTCAGGAGGACACGGTGAATGGTCCGACGTTACGAACTCCACGCCGCCGGAGAGCACGCAATCCCATAAATCCTCCACGTGCTCTCTGGCCCTCAAGGGTGGGGCACATTTGAGGACGGCTCCCGACATCTGCACGTCTCTGTCGGTGAATACGAGGTAGTGGGCGCACGTCTCGCACGTAACGTCAACGCCGCGGGCGCGGGCCCCGGCCACGAGGGACACTCCCCTGCCCGTGCTGACGTGGACGATGTGCAGGGAACATCCCGTTTCCTCGGCGAGGAGCATGGCGCGTGAGATCGCTTCCAGCTCGGCGATCACGGGCCGAGACGCGAGGTAGTCACGTATCGTGGTCCTGAGGGAGCTCTGGTAGCGCCGCGCGAGGTCGTCCGTGATCTGCTTGTTCTCCGCGTGGACGAGCACCGGCAACCCCAACTGTGCGGCCTTACTCATCCCCTCCAGAAGCGTCAGGTCATCCGCCGCCTGGAAGTCCAGCGTGCCGGTGGTGGACATGAAAGCCTTGAAGCCCACCACGCCACGCTCGGCCAGCCCCTCCATCTCCTCCAGGTTGCCTGGCACGAGGCCGCCCCACAAGGCGAAGTCCACCAGCGAGGACTTCCTGGCGCGGGCAAGCTTCTCGTCGAAACACGCGACGTCACAGGTCGGCGGGTAGGCGTTGAGCGGCATCTCCACGTAAGAGGTCAGGCCCCCCGCGGCGAGAGCCCTCGTCCCCGACTCGTAACCTTCCCAGTGCGTCCTTCCCGGTTCGTTGAAGTGGACGTGGGCATCTATGGATCCAGGCAACACGTGCAACCCGCGGGCGTCTATCTCTTCGGCGGCGGTCCCTTCGAGGTCGGGGCTGACGGCGGAGATCTTGCCGTCCTCGACCGCGAGGTCTGACGCGACAGAGCCCTCGGGTGTAACCAGTAGACCGCCGCGGACGATGAGGTCTACGGCCAAAGCAGCGCCCCCCGCTTGAGGGTGCCTGATGTCCCGTCTTCGATCACGGTCCATCCCTCTTCACCGTTTCGCCGCTCTCCTCGAGTTCCCCGTCTTCGAGCGGCGCGCCCTCGCTACGCCTCACGTCTTTCACACCCTCGACGGCCAGGCTGGGGTGGCCGCGCATGGCGAAGTAGTAAACGACGGCCGCGAGCCCGGCTCCCACAAACCAGGAAAAGGGGGCCGCAGGGGCGAGTGCCGGCAGCAGGGCGATGACAGCCGAGATCGCCGCGGTGGGCACGAAGACCCACAGGGCGAACGGGTTGACGCCGCGCCGGTAATAGTAGACCCCGGTCGGGTCGTCGCGGTAGAGGTCGCCTATCACGACGCGGCTGCGCCGCACGAAGTAGTAGTCGACCATCATGATCCCGAACAAGGGTCCGAGGATTGCGCCGAGGCCGCCGAGGAAGTAGTTGATAACCACGGGGTTGGAATACAGGTTCCACGGCAAGACGAGTACGGCGAAGACAGCGCTGATCATGCCCCCACGCTGGAAGTTGATGTACTTCGGCCAGACGTTGGCGAGGTCGTAAGCTGGCGATACGAAGTTCGCGACGATGTTCACCCCGATGGTTGCCGTCGCGAACAACAGCGCTCCGACGATGAGAACCACCGGGTTCGGCACCTGCGCGATTATCTCGGCGGGGTCGGTGATCGCCCTTCCGAACACCTGTATGGTTCCCGCTGTTACGATGGCTGCGACGACCGCGAAAGCCGTACCGTTTATCGGGAGGCCCAGGAGATTACCGACCCTGATGGCCCGGTTCGAAGGCGTGAAGCGGGAAAAGTCGCAGAAGTTGAGCATGAGCGTCGCGTACGTGGCGATGGTGAGCACCGCGCCGGCTCCCATGGTCCGGATCGTCTCCGCCGTAGAGAGCGGTTTTATGCTCTGGGTCAGGGAGATCCCACCGGCCTGCACGAACAGCCACACCGCCAGCACGAGCATGACCACCCAAATCACCGGACCGGCCCAATCCTGATAGCGGCGCACGGTCTCTATGCCCCGGGTCAAGATAAGGAGCTGAACGAACCACAGGGTTACGAACGAGATCCAACCGAGGACCGAAAGCCCGAGGAAGCTGCTCTCGCTGAGCGGAGCCAGGCCAGGAGCCAGCTCCAGCAAGAGCACGTTGACGGCGACAGATGCCAGGTAGGTCTGTATCCCGTACCAGGCGATAGCTATGATCGCGCGAATGAGGGCCGGGATGTTGGCGCCCCACACCCCGAAGCTGAGCCTGGAGAAGACCGGAAAAGGGACGCCCGTACGCTGCCCCGCGTACCCCATCCAGTTCATCCCTATGTAGATGATCGTAAACCCGATGAGTAACGAAACGAGAACCTGCCAGGCGGAGAGCCCGATCACGAACAGCCCCGCCGCAAAAGTGTAGTTTCCCAGGTTGTGCACGTCGCTCATCCACAACGCGAAGATGCTGTACGAGCCCCACCTTCGCTCCCTGGCCGGCGCGAGATCCTCGTTGTAGAGGCGGTCGCTGTAACCCTCGGGAACTACTTTGTCGACCACCGCGCTTTCGCTCATCATCTGCCCCTTTCCCCGAAGCGTTGCCTATCCGTCTATCCCAAGGCCCCATTTTCGGTCGAATGCGAACTTTCCAGCAAACGAAGGAACTCTTGCATTACTCTTATCGCGTTCTCGATATCTTCCCTGGTTACCGACTCCGCCGGGTTGTGGCTTATGCCCTCCTTACAGCGTACGAAGAGCATGGCGACGGGGACCAGGGCTGCCACCTGTGCCGCGTCGTGTCCGGCGCCACTCGGCAGCCGGTACGCCGCCAGTCCCGCTTCTTCCACGGCCCGCGCAAGCAACGCGCTTAAATCCGGGTCCGCCGGAACGGCGCCCGTCTCCTGGCGTATCTCCCAAAGGTTCTCGCAGCCACGCGATACGGCGATCTCCCTGGCTCTGTCCTTCAGGCTGTCGCGGACCCTCTCTCGCTCGTCGTCGTGAGGGTGTCTCAAGTCGAGCGAGAGCCTCGCTTCGCCGGGGACCACGTTGACAGCGCCGGGGAGCGCCCTTATCTCCCCCACCGTCGCCACCGTGTTCGCCTCTGCCCTGGCCACGGCCTCCACCTCGAGCACGAACTCGGCCGCGGCGCACAGCGCGTCACGCCTTCCTTCCATCGGCACCGTGCCTGCGTGCCCCGCCTTGCCGACGAAGCCCACCCGGATGCGACTCTGGCCGTTGATGGCTGTCACTACACCCACGGGTAATTCTTCTTGCTCCAGCACGGGACCTTGCTCTATGTGCACCTCGCAGTAGCCGAGCAGGTCCTCCCCACCGCGGCCGGAGCCTTCGAGGGCGTCGGGATCTCCGCCGAACGAGCGGACCGCTTCCCGCAGGGTCACGCCGCCCTGGTCTTCGAGACGCAAGCGTTGCCCGTCGAAGCAACCGGCAAACGCGGAGCTGCCCAGGAACGTCGTGCCGAAGCGCAGGCCCTCCTCGTCGGCGAAGCCGACCACTTCAATGGCGTAGGGGAGTCTCTCGTCGCGGTCGTGGAGTTGTTGGACGCAGGCGATCGCCACCATCACGCCGAGGATGCCGTCGTACTTGCCGGCGTCGCGCACGGTGTCGAGGTGGGAACCGAGGACGAGCGCCTTTTCGCCGGCTCCCTCGTAGCGGCCTATCAGGTTGCCGATCTCGTCCCGCCTCGTACTCATCCCGGCCGCACGCATCCACCCGGCGACGATGTCGTTTACGCCGCGCATGGCCTGTGAACCGTAAGGACGGTGGATCAGCCCCGGCTCCTCGCTGATGTTGGCGAGGAGATCGCACCGCTCCATTACGGTGGTCGCTGGATCCTTCATTTTCCTTTCCTTCCCGCCATCTACGATACCACCAGCCACGGGGTTCGGGCCAGCGTTCCCCTAATCCCTCTCGGGGACTCCCCCTACGATCTGGCCCGCCATCTCCCTGTTTCCTTCCAGGATGGGCTCGTACTCGTTGATCTTGTCTATGGAGAGGCCCATCGCGGCGTTGACCTCCCGCTCGCACATGATCTCTACTAGCGCCGGTACCCTTCGCTCGTTGCTGGCGTGGACAGCCCACGCCAGGGCGTCCTGTATCTCCTCGGGCCGCCAGACCCTCCTGCCCAAGGCACCCATGGCCTCCATGACCATGACGTTATCGATGCCGTAGTCGTTGTCCGGGCCCTCGTAGGCGATGTCCACCGCGTAGTTCATGTCGTAGGGGAGCTCGCTCTGCCGAATCAGGCCCATATAGCCGTTGTTGAGCATGACGAGCACGTAAGGAATCTTGTACTGAACGGCGACAGCCACCTCTTCCATCAGGAACTGGAAGGAGTAGTCACCGACGACGCCAACGACGAGGTTGTCCGGCTTGCCCACCTTCACCCCGAGGCACGCGGGGACCTCCCATCCGAGGGGTCCCGCCTGGCCGCAACAGAGGTAATGGCGCGGCCTGTAGGTTTTCTGGAATTGCCCGGAGAAGATCTGGTAGAGGCCTATGGCCGTAACGATGATCTCATCACCGTCGAAAAACTCGTTCATCTCCATAAAGGCGCGCTGCGGTTTTACCGGCGAGTCGTCGAAGTCCATCTTCCTTAGCAACGTCGAGCGAAGCTCGTCCACCCGCTCGACCCACGCGTCAGGCTCGCGCTCGTCCGTCATTTCGCCCGCCGTCTGGCGCATGGCCTCGAGCGCCAGCTTCGCGTCGGAGATGACGGCGAGGTCGGGGGGGAAGACGCGCCCCTCCTGACGGGGGTCTATGTCTATGTGGACGAACTTCCTCCTGCCGCGGTAGGTTTCGAGGTCGCCGGTGTGCCTGTCGGCCCAGCGGTTGCCTATGCCCACCACGAGGTCGCTCTCCAGGAAGAGCGCGTTGGCGTAGCGCTGCTGGGTCTGAAGGCCCACGATCCCCATGTACAGCGGGTGGTCTTCGGGGATCACACCCTTCCCCATGTACGTCGGGCTCACAGGTACCTGCAAATACTCGGCGAGCTCGACGAGCTCCCCGGCAGCGTCGGCGATGATGACCCCGCCGCCGGGCATCAGGATCGGCCGCTCCGCCTCCAGGATCATCTCCACGGCCCGCCTGATGGCCGCCGGCCTCGGCTCCGGTTTGGCGATGTGCCGCAAGGGTCCGCCACGCTCGGGGTCGAAGTCCACCTCAAGCCCGGACTTCTGGACGTCTAGCGGCAGGTCTATGAGGACGGGCCCGCGGCGACCCTCCTGGGCGATGCGGAAAGCCTCCCTGAAGGTCCAGACGAGCTGGCCCGGCTCCTTGACCTGCACCGCCCACTTGGTGACGGGTTTGGCGATCTCGACGATGTCTACAGCCTGGAAGGCCTCCTTGTGCAGGACGGCCGTTGGGGCCTGACCGGTGATGCAGATCTGGGGTATCGAGTCGGCCATGCAGGTGTAGAGGCCGGTGATCATGTTGGTCCCTGCGGGGCCGCTGGTGCCTATGTTGATGCCGACCTTGCCGGTGACGCGAGTGTAGCCGTCGGCCGCGTGCGTCCCGCCCTCTTCGTGGCGCACCGAGTAGTGCTTTATCTTTCCCGACTTACCCAGGGCCTTGTAGAGCGGCAGGATCGCGGCCCCCGGGACCCCGAAGGCTACTTCGACGCCCTCGTCCTCCATAACCTTCACCACCGCGTCCATCACGTCCATCCTGGGCATCTTTACTCTCCCTTCCCAGCCATCACGTCACCTAGAGGTTCAGATCCCCGACGTTCACCTCGCCGCCACGCTGACCCTCGGGCACCCAGGCCAGGCTCTCTTGCGTGTCTCCCCCGCTCGGGTTGTACTCCAGCCCCACATAGCCGGAGTAGCCGAGCCTCTCCAGCTCAGAGAGGACGTAGGGGTAGCGGATCTCACCTGTCCCCGGTTCCCCACGCCCGGGCGAATCCGCGATCTGGACGTGCCCGATCACGCCTATGTGCTCGCGCAGGTTCGCCACCAGATTCCCCTCCATGCGCTGCATGTGATAGACGTCGTACTGCACCTTGACGTTAGGGCGGCCCACGCTGCTCGCGAACGCCACGGCCTGCTCCGTCGTGTACAGGAGATAGGGTCCGTTCTCGAAGGTGTTGACCGCCTCCACCATGACCTCGGCGCCCTGCCCGGCGGCGCTCTCCGCCGCGAAGGCCACGTTCTGCCTGGCGAGGCCGAGTTGCTCATCCCGGTCCATCCCCTCTTTCTCGTGCCCCAGCAGAACGTTGAGCCTCTGGCAATCCAGGCGCCGTGCGAGCTCCAGGGCGATGGGGACGTTCTCCCTGAACTGCTCCTGACGCCCCGGGTCACTCACCAGTCCCCTGTCGCCGGCGGGCATGTCCCCCGCATCGAAGTTGAAAAGCGCAACGGTGAGGTTCGCCCCTTTTACCGCCGCCTCGACCTCCCCGATGTCCTCCCCCGACGGCCACCAGAATTCTACCGCCGTGAACCCCGCCGCCCTCGCCTGTTCGAACCGCTCGAGGAGTGGGACCTCCTTGAAGAGGATCGAAACGTTCGCACAGAACCTCATTGGTGCTCTCTCCTATCTTCGGCCTTCGCTCCAGGCCGCTGCGACCATTCTCGAGTGACGAGTTTCCAACAACCCTATCCCACCACGCACCATAATGCTTGCGCACCACGCGTGGAAGACCGTGTTTCGCATAGTGGAAAAAGCGGGCGAACTCGCCTCGGGGTCACATCTCCAGCGGAAAGAAAAATCTATGCAAGCGCGCCCGTGGACCGGACTTTGTGTTTCAGGTCTCCGAGATCTCTATCGAGTTGATTTTTCTGCTGAGCGCGGTGGCGACGCGCTTTATGTGGGGGACGAGATCGTGCAGGCGCCCACGGCCCAGGCGGCTCGCTGGGCCCGAAACGCTCATGGCCGCCAGTAACGCTCCGTCGGGGCTGAAGACCGGCGTGGCCAGGCAGCAGACGCCTTCCTCCTGCTCTTCCAGGTCTATGGCGTAGCCCTGTCTGCGTACGCGTTCGAGCACCCCGAGGAGCGTGTTGGGCTCCGTTATGGTGTTGGGGGTGAGCCGGGGCAGGCCGGTCCTTTCCACCATCGACTCTATTACGTGCGGCTGCTGGTAAGCCAGAAGCACCTTCCCCGTACCGGCGGCGTGCAGAAATGCGCGGTTTCCCGGTTCGGTGAAGATCCTGAGCATACGCGGCGGGGGCACCTGCTCGATGTAAAGTGTAGAGTTGCCTTCGAGGACGGCCAGGTTGGCGGTCTCCTGGCTCACCTGCATCAGCTGGGTGAGGAAGGATCTGGCGATGCGGCCGAGACGTTCGTGCGCGGACGCCGCGATGCCCAACAACCTCATACCCGGTCCGTACCTGCGCGTTTCACCATTCTGGCGGACGTAGCCGTGGTAAGCCAGGGTCGCCAGAATACGGTGGGACGTCCCAACAGGAAGCCCCGTGAGTTTGGCGATCTCGCTCACCCCCAGGTCGTGGTCGGATTTGGTAAGCGATTCCAGTACGGCCAGCGCCCGGGCTACCGAATGGACCTCATTGGCCGGGGTCCGTTCGAGCCTCTCACCCGTGTATTCGACCAAGTCGTCCCACCATCCCCTCGTGCGAGCCTCCGCCGGAGGGTCTACCCCCGACGTAGCCCCACAACTACCAGATGCCGCGAGCCGGGGCAAGCTCCAGAAACCTGTAGCCTTCCTTTAGGTCACAGTGAGGCTGTGGCCCTGCTCCTTGTAGCGGACCGCCATATCGGCGAGCGGGATGGGATCGTAGTCCCTGGCGTGGCCGGCCTGGCCGAAGGCCTCCATGCGCGCCACCACGACCTCCTGCATCGCGGCGCGTGCGGGCTTGAGGTAGTAGCGGGGGTCGAACTCGGAGGGGTCCTCGGCGAACGCCTTGCGGATCGCGCCAGTGGCCGCCAGGCGCAAATCCGTATCGACGTTTACCTTCCTCACGCCGTGCTTTATGCCCTCCTGGATCTCCCGCACCGGCACGCCCCACGTGGGATCTATCTTCCCGCCATACTCGTTGATGATGTCCACGAGCTCCTTGGGAACGCTGGAGGAGCCGTGCATGACGAGGTGGGTCGTGGGCAGCCGCTCGTTGATCTCCTCGATGATGTGCATGGCGAGGACCTCGCGGTCGGGCTCTTTGGTGAACTTGTAGGCCCCGTGGCTCGTCCCTATAGCAACGGCGAGGGCGTCAACCCCCGTCCTCTCAACGAACTCCACAGCCTGATCCGGGTCCGTCAAGTTGACCTCACCGGATCCCACATCATCCTCGATGCCACCGAGCGTCCCGAGCTCGCCCTCCACCGTGACACCTGCCTCGTGGGCCATCTCCACGACCTCGCGCGTGACACGCACGTTGTACTCGAAGTCCGCCGGGGTCTTCGCATCGTCCATAAGCGATCCGTCCATCATGACGCTAGTAAACCCTAGCTCGATGGCGCTCTTGCACGTCTCAGGCGAGTTGCCGTGATCCTGATGCAACGCCACGGAGATCTCAGGGTAAACCTCCGTCGCAGCCTCCATGAGATGGTACAGAAAGCGGTCGTTGGCATACTTGCGCGCCCCCCGCGAGGCCTGGATGATCACCGGCGACTCCGTCTCGCGCGCAGCCTCCATAATGGCCTGCACCTGCTCCAGATTGTTGACGTTGAAAGCCCCAACGCCATACCCGCCCTTCGCCGCCTCATCCAGAAGCTGGCGCATAGTAACCAATGCCATTTCAGCAACCCTCCAAAATAGATAGAACAACCAAAGCCCGCCGAACCACCGCGACGGAAACGGCAAGTATAACAGCGGTCAGCCGGCCAGCATTTCAGCACTTCAGCATTTCAGGAAATTGTCTCAGTAGATACCGCGAGCGTCAGCCTCTACCGTCTCCGGAAGTGATACCTCGAGGCCAGGCGGGGCCCGAACGGCAAAAGAGCTGACTTGCTGAAATGCTACTTTGCGGGCGTTACGGAGACCCTGTCGGCCTGCACGATGTAGCGCACGTACCAGTTGGGGCCCATCGTCCAGTAGTCGCCGTAGTTCTCGATGCAGGTCTGCAGCGAGACCATGTCCCTGCCGGCCTGCGGGCCGGTGACTTCCCTGGCCTGGTTCGGGGATATTTCCTTGAAGCCGCTGACCTTGTAAGTGTAGGTGGTGCCGTTGGAGTCGCCGAGGTAGACGATGTCACCTATCGCCAGCGCAGGCAGGTTGTAGAACTGGTGGTAGCTTCCCGTGCCTGGCCACCCTAGACGGTGCGCGGCTATGTAG
>JBKPSF010000376.1:0-4871 GCA_046734875.1 Actinomycetota bacterium
GCCTTGTCGGCACGCTCGGCTTCGCCTCGCTTGTCAGCTCGCTTCGCCCGGCTTCGCCTGGCTCGCTTTCAGGAAGTCGTCCCGGGGCGCCGCTTGGCACAGCGGGCGTGGCTGCCGTGGGCGGCGTTTCGTCGTGCGTAGAAGGGCGAGGCCATAACGACAACATAGCTGAAAGCCCGCGAAGCGGGCGTGCTGACAAGCGAAGCCGAAGGCTGAGCGTGCTGACTAGCTTAAAGTCTTCACTCGGCGGGCGTTGGGGCCGCGGTCGTTGCGGCCGACCTCGTATTCGACCTCGCCGTTGGGTGAGAGCTCTGATGGGTCGCCCTGGACTTCGGAATGGTGGACGAAGAGGTCGTCGCCCGTGGGCCTGACGAGGAAGCCGTAACCCTTCTCGGCGTCGAACCACTTGACGCGCCCCCGCTCGCGCGGCATCTGCTCGTCGTCGGCACCAGCCTGTTGCGCGACGGCTGCCAGCACGGAGTCGGTGGAACCATCCGCGGATGGTTCCGTCCCGTCGGCTTCGAGTACGATGGAGTCTTCCGCCACCTTGACGACCACAGCCTCAACGCCGGACCAGTGCTCTTTCCAGATCGGGTCCTCCGCTATGGAGGGGTCGAGCCAGAGGCCCCAGCCGTCGCGCTCGCCGTGGTCGAGGACCCCTTCGAAGGTGCTCTCGGGCTCTCGGGGGCCGCGCTCGCGCCGGTAGATGTCGTTGCGGGAGCGGAAGGACTGTACGGAAGAGGCGCTGGTGCCCAGGGCGTCGGCGATCCACTCGTCCGTTTTTCCCGTCTCCACCCACTCCCTGATCCGGTCCATGTGGGGCTTCAACGCTATGCGCTTTCTGGAGTCTGCCATGCTACCGCTTGCTCCTTCTTCGAACCCGTGCTGATAAGTGCTGCGCTGAGCGGTTGATAGACGAGCTTTTGTTGAACTTCTATTGAAAATGCCGCTTTAGTCTATCATTTCCTGGGCGCTAGAGAGAGGCTCCGCTCCTCGGATGTCTTCAGGAGGTCGATGCTTCGGCCCTACTCATCCTTTTCGGCGGTACCGGGGGCGTCCTGCCGCCCACCCTCGGGCGGGGAGGCCTGCTCGTTCTCACCGCTCTCCTCGGCCACGCCGGGAGCATCCGCGGCCTGCGAATCCTGTACCCTCGAAGGCTCGTCGCCCTTGCCAGGATCCTCGCGGGTGGCGCGACGGGCAGCCCTGTCCTCGGGGCTCGGTTTCTGCTCCCCTTCCTCGGCCGCGGCCCCGCCAGCTACGGCACCTCCCTCCGAAACGACGCCACTGTCGGCCGGCTCACCAGGTTCGTCCTCGCCACTCTCGCGCGGCGGTTCGGGGAAATCGGTGAAGCCTTCCCGCCCCAACTCTTCCAGCATCTCACCCACGATGGGAGCGGGGAGGTCGAGGTGGAGGGCGAGGCTCTCTCCGGCGGCGAGCACCTCGTAGGGGTCGCCCTCGTAGCCGAGGGCCCCCAGCGCCTTCGCGACGTTCTCTGTGGGAACCAGGGTGTTGCCGCCGCCTGCGACGCGCAGGTACTGGAACAGCGTAAGGTCGAGCCCCCCCACGACGCCGACCACGGGCTCTGTCTCGTGAATGCGTCGCCTGACGAAGAGGCGCGTGTCGTAGCCGTCGGACCAGCGTCTCAAGACCTCGGGCTCGTCGACGTAGTTGTACTGGGCAACCCTGTGCTGGAACTGCCCGAGCAAGCGCCCTGTCAGCACGCGGAGGTTCTCGTCGCCAAAAAACCATCCGTCACCCTCGACGTTCATGATGCCGCTGGCGTGCGGGATGGTCAGTGGCTCTTCTTCGTCCTCGAACGTCTCCCGGAACTCGCCGACCAGGGCGCGGACCTCCTCCTCGCCACGTCCGCTCTTCATCAAGGCCGTCTCGTAGACCACCATCGCGGGCTCGGGGCGCGCCCGAGACGCCTCCTCGAACCCGCGCGCCGCTCTCTCGAGGCGCGCGTCGTAGTCTTCGAGGTTTTCGACCTTCCACGCTGCCTCGGCGGCTTTATCCGTTAAATCGACCATGGCCACTCCTTGTCAGCACTTCAGCATTTTGCCGAGAGTCTACCGTTTCTGGCATCCGATTGGTCGTCAAGGCAGTAACAGGGTCCACATTGGTGCCGTCTCTGGAAAGGTGGAAGTCGAATATCCTCTTCCCTACTCCCTACTCCCCAGTTTCAGGCCGTAGACGCCTGGGGCGGTCTGGACGAAGAGTGTTTCTGGGTTGTCGCGCACGTCCACAGAGAGCCTGGCCCTCATGGTGTTGTGGGGCGTACGGCCGGCGCTTTTCAGGTAACCGGCCTCCAGTGCCATCTCCGTTATGTCCGTGTAGTGGAGGGGATGGCCGACTTCGTCGAGGACCGTGCGCGCCGCGGCCTTGAAGTCCACCCGTCAGGCGGCGTCCGGCGAGACTTCGGGGTAGGCCCCGATCAAGCTTACGTAAGGACAATGCTCTTCCAGAGCTTCAAGGGCACGCTTCACCCTGTCTTCTTCGGGGTGGCCGAGGAAGTCGGCGAAGAACACGTAGGTCCAGGCCCGCTTGCGGCTCGGGCGGCTTTCGATGCGGGTAAGGTTGATCCCCTCCTCGGCGAACGCCGAGAGCGCGTCCTTTAGCACGCCAGGCCGGTCCTTGACGGAGAACACGACGCTGGTCTTGTCCCTGCCCGTCTTTGCCGCCCACTCGCGCCCGAGCACGATAAAGCGCGTCGCGTTGGCGCGCGCGTCCTGGATGTTGCGGGCCAGTACGTTCAGGCCGTGGGCGCCGGCGGCAAGGACGCTTCCTACGGCGGCGACCCCGCGCTCTTCGGCCGCGCGCCGCGCCGCCTCGGCCGTGGAATCCACATCCTCCAGGCTCGCCCACGGGAGTTCACGCCGGAGCCAGCTCGAGGCCTGGGCCAACGCCATCGGGTGCGAACACACCAAGGTTATCCGGTCAAGTGCTGCCTCCGAGGAGATCAAATTCTGCGAGACCGGCAAATAGACCTCGCCGCAGATCTTCAAGGGGCTGTTCATCAGCTCGTCCAGGGTGTGGGTCACGGCCCCCTCCATCGAGTTCTCGACGGGGACCACGCCGTGCTCAACGTCCCCGCGCTCCACCCGCGCAAACACCTCGGCGACCGTGATCTGGGGTTCGAGCTCGATGCTAGACCCGAACGAGCGAAGCGCCGCCTCGTGGGTGAAGGTTGCCTCTGGGCCGAGGTAGGCGACCTTGAGCCGCCCCTCCAGGGAGATCGAAGACGAGATGATCTCACGGAACACAGCCTGCAGCCCGCGCCTCGGGAACTCCCCTTCGCCCAGAGCGGAGACGCGGTCGAGCACGGCCCTCTCCCTGGCAGGCGCGTAGGCGGCCAGGCCGGTCTGGTGCTTGATCTCACCTATCCGCCGCGCCATCCAGGCTCGCCGGTCGAGCAGGCGTACGATCTCCTCGTCCACAGCATCTATCCCCGCCCGAAGATTCTCCAGCTCCGCGTGAGGCGCCAATGCAGCGACACCGACTTCCGGCTGTTCTGTGTTTGCTTTATCTGGTTGATGATGTTCGGTCATGGCGTATGCGGTCTCCTGTGAGAATGTAAGGGAAGTGTGGATCGGGAGGAGCGAAGCCGCGCGTCAGTGACGGGGACGCCCCTCCCCGGTAAATCGCATCATGGCCTCGACCACCCGGTGCATGATCCCGCCAAACTACCAGACGGCCGGCCACCCTGTCAAAATCACGCCCCCCAACCCCCTGTAGGGGCGCTTCGTGAAGCGCCCAAAAGAGATTCGCCGCTAGAAAAAGATCAACAAAGCGGCAACGACGGCCGCGACGGCAAAGCGATAATAGGCGAAAGCACGCAGGCTGTGGTTCGTAAGGTAGCTCAGGAGGAAACGTATCGTGAGGTACCCCACGGCCGCCGAGGTGACGAACCCGGCGAGAAACAGGAGCCATTCGTGGGTGCTCATGCCGTTTGCGAGCACCTCGCCGAGCTGCAGGACACCGGCCCCGGCGATTATGGGGACGCTCATCAGGAACGAGAACCTGGCCGCCTCCTCGCGCCTCAGCCCCAGGAACAGGCCGAGCGTGATGGTTGCCCCCGAACGCGAGACGCCTGGCACGAGGGCCATGGCCTGGGCGACCCCGATCCCCACGGCCCCTCCGAACCCGAGCCTGGAGGCCTTCCACCTGTGACTACCCACGGCTTCCGCGACCAGAAACAGGATACCGACCACCACGAAGTTGAAGACCACGACCCACGGCGAGCGCACCGTGCCCGCGAAGAAACCCTCGAAAAGAAACCCGATCAGAGCCGCCGGAACGGTGGAGGCGATTACGAGGTAAGCGAGCCGCTGGTCGGGGTCGTGCGCGAGGTCCCTGTGCTCGAAGGACCGGAAAAAAGCGAGGGTCAGCCTGATCAGATCCCGCCAGAAATAAGTAACCACGGCAACGAGCGTTCCGATGTGAAGTGCCACGTCGAAAGAGAGCCCGAACCGCTCCTGGTCGAGCCCGAGAAAATACTGCCCGAGCAAGAGGTGCCCCGAACTGGAGACCGGCAGAAACTCCGTAAGCCCCTGCACCACCCCAAGGATGACGGCTTCGAAAAACTCCAGCATATCAGCACGCCGCCCTGACGGGCGGCTTGTCGGCACGCTCCCTACGGTCGCTTGTCAGCACGCTCAGCCTTCGGCTTCGCTTGTCAGCACGCCCGCTTCGCGGGCTTTCAGCTATGTTGTCGTTATGGCCTCGCCCTGCTACGCACGACGAAACGCCGCCCACGGCAGCCACGCCCGCTGTGCCAAGCGGCGCCCCGGGACGACTTCCTGAAAGCGAGCCAGGCGAAGCCGGGCGAAGCGAGCTGACAAGCGAGGCGAAGCCGAGCGTGCCGACAAGGC
>JBKPSF010000377.1:0-6605 GCA_046734875.1 Actinomycetota bacterium
GAGGATCCCCACCGCTTCGAGAGGAGCCGCTCGGTGGGGGCATACCTGGGGCTGGTGCCCGCAAGCGATCAGTCGGGAGATAGAGATCCTCAGAGACGCATCTCCAAGGAAGGCGACGAGATGATGAGGAAGCTCCTGGTAGGCAGTGCCCACTACATCCTGGGTCCCTTTGGCTCGGATTCGGATCTAAGGCGTCATGGAGAAAAGATAGCTTCTCGGGGAGGTAAGAACGCGAAGAAACGAGCGGTGGTGGCCGTGGCCAGGAAGCTTGCGGTGCTACTACACAGTTTGTGGGTTACCGGAGAGGTCTACGATCCGCTCTACAACACGCATCGACGCACAAAGCAGGAGGAGGCCGCTTAGAGAGAAACGATGGAGCACACAAGATGAAGCTAAAGAGGAGGTGATGGACCTAACACGACAGTGACGACCCTAAAGTGGCACAGAGCCCAGCTTCTTGCCTGATCGCTTCGGATCTAGGAAGGTGACTGCGCAATTACGAACTTGGTCCATCCCCGAAGAGGAGAGACCGCTCCGAAGATTGCAGCGCCTTATTAGACTGAGAAGACGGATCTCATCCTATGTACCGAGCTACCAAAGAGAGTGTGAGCTCACAGAGAGTACGGATAGAAGCATAGCGCGAAGGGCACAAAGCTGTTGCACTCGGCCACGGACTAGAGCCGCCACGTCGGCTTGACAAACAGTGCCTTCTCATAGAAGTCCGTATGCGAGATCCTGTATCGAACACCCCCGAACCGGGTGGCGGCTCGTCTCGACCCACTTGGGCTAAGGCGACGATACCACAAGGCATAGTGGCTGCGCGTAGATATCCGAGAGGGTGAATGCCGGCTCTCCGATCGGGTATCGGCTCGGGATACGGCCATGCGAATGAGTTGTTCGCCCGATCGACCAGTGCCGGGAGGAGAGGGAGGGTGCCGCCCTGGCTCCGAACGCCCGACCTCGAGCGCGGATGCTCAGCTAGTACGCTCGAGAAATGGTTTTGAAGGCCACGAGGACCAGAGTACAGGGGAAGGCCTACGACAGACGCGGCGTAGGCTTGAACGAAGTCCTAGGTGGCTTTGCACGACTCTGACGCTGCAGGCACCGAGCGCCTTCTCTGAGTAAGCATCGACGACGGCCTCCATAGTGATCCGATGCTCTCTGACTTCATCCGTCTCGATCTCCGGTCTTCCAAACCACTCGACCACTGCCAACCACTCCATCCTTGCGGGCCTGTCACCCCATACCATAAGTCTTTGGGCTTGGATGCACAATCTCCGAAATGTGGGCACATCAGGCGCTCGACAACCATGGCCGCGACCTCGGTGCGTAGGCTTGCCACCTTCCCACCATCGGCCGTCGGAGAACCTTATTTCATATTCGGGCCACATACTGCAATATGGTGATCAGATGATCATCGCGCGGACTTCCTGCGGCCGGGAGCGCGGGCAGCGCGAGTATGGCCGGAGTCGCCGGCGGCGTGCCATCCGCGACGGATGCGAGGCGGCCCGCATTGGCTCGAGCGTCGCTTCGAGTTCGCGCTCGGCCACCTTACGCCCTCCCGCCCCTGTCGGTTCCGAGAAAGAGTAGCGTCTACATAACCTACTTCGGAGGCGTTTTCGGGCGCCGTCGACCGTGGGCATGGGGGCGCCGCTGTCACCCGACCCGCCGAACGTCGGCACCGTGCGGGTCTTTTTGGCAGGTTCTGCGGGAACGCCAAAAATCACTCATTCGTACGATGCGCTACGCCCGGATCCCTGATACTGTGGTGACAAGGAGGCAAGAGAACGTGCCCGCGGGCCGCGCACAAACCCCGAATTTCCCAGGATCGCCGCCGACCGGCGAGGAGACAGCCCGCTGGCCGTGCGGGCGGGGGTGGCGTCTAAGGGCAACCTGCCGCTGGAACTCTCGAGCTTCGTGGGCCGGGAGCGTGAAATCTCCGAGATCCGGGACATCCTGGGGGATGCCCGGCTCCTGACGCTCACCGGACCCGGAGGGTGCGGCAAGACGCGGTTGGCGCTGCGCGCGGCCGCGGGCCTCGGGGAGCGCTTCGGGGACGGGGTATGGTGGGTCGGCCTATCGTCGCTTTCGGACCCGGTGCTCGTGCCGAGCACGGTGGCCGCCGCTTTCGGCGTGCGCGAGACGCCGGATCGCACGCCGACCGAGGCGCTAGCTGCCTTCCTCGAGGCGAAGTGTCCGTTGCTCGTCCTGGACAACTGCGAGCACCTCGTCGGAGCGTGCGCGACCCTGGGCGACGTGCTGCTGAGGAGCTCACCCGGCCTGAAGATCCTGGCGACCAGCCGTGAGCCCCTGGGCGTGGCCGGCGAGATTTCTTGGCCCGTGCCCCCGCTCTCGCTGCCTGACCCCAACGGGCGGCAGAACGCGGAGGATCTGCTCCGCTTCTCGGCGGTACGCCTCTTCGTCGAGCGTGCTCGCGCCGCATCTCCCGGTTTCTCCCTCATAGAAGAGAACGCTTCGGCGGTGGCCGCCCTGTGCGCGAGGCTCGACGGTATGCCGCTCGCCATAGAGCTCGCCGCCTCCAGGGTAACGGTGCTCTCTTCGCGCCAGATCCTGGAGAGGCTCGACGACCGCTTCCGCCTCTTGAGGGGCGGCAGGACCTCCGTCCTGCGACACAGGACCCTGGGGGCGACGGTCGACTGGAGCCACGATCTCGTTTCGGATGCCGAGAAGATACTCTTCCGCAGGCTCTCGGCGTTCGCAGGTGGGTGGACGCTCGAGGCGGCGGAGGAGATCTGCGTAGGCGGCGGGATCGAAGAGTACGAGGTCCTGGAGCTGCTCTCGTCTCTGGTGGACAAGTCGCTGGTGCTCACGTCGCACGGAGAGGGCGGCGGTGAGGCGCGCTACCGGATGCTCCAGTCGATCCGGCAGTACGCCGCGGAGAGGCTGGGAGAATCGGGAGAGGCGGAGGCCGTCGGCCGGCGCCACGCGGGCTTCTTCCTCTCCCTGGCAGAGGAGGCCGAGCCGGCATTGGCCGGCCCGGAGCAGGCGGTGTGGATGGAGCGGCTCGAGCACGAGCACGACAACCTCAGGGCGGCTTTGGGGTGGTTCGAAGCGGAGGAAGAAGCGGAGCGAGGCTTGAGGCTCGCGGCGGCGCCGTTGCGATTCTGGTGGCTTCACGGCCACCTGAGCGAGTGGAGAAGGCACCTCGAGACGCTCCTCGACCTTCCGGGAGCACAGGTGCGGGACGGGGTGCGGGCCGGGGCGCTTCACACCCTGGGAATACTGATTTTCCGGCACACCGATGACGCCGCGGGCGGATGGGACGAGGCACGCTCCCATTTGCAAGAGGCCCTCGAGATCTACCGGCGGCTGGGCGACGAGCGGCGCATGGCTGCCATCCTGCCGAACCTCGCGCGCATCGCCGCCGAGTTCGGCGAGTGGACGGCGGCGTACTCCTTCCTGGACGAAAGCCTGGGGATAGGACGCCGGTTAGGAGATCGGCACGGCCTCGCCCTCTCGCTCGTTAACCTGGGCTTCGTGCAGTTCCTCAAGGGCGACCTCCCATCGGCTCGCGGCCACCTGGAGGAGTGCCTAAAGACGTTTCTGGAGCTGGACGACGGGTTCTGGATCAACGCCACTCTGGTTCACCTGGGATACATCGATTGCGAAGAAGGAGATTACGCCGCGGCGCGCTCGCAGTTTTTGCGGATGAACGAGATAGTGCCCCAGGAGCATTTCCCGTGGGGCGCTACCTATACGCTGGAGGGCTTCGCGCGCCTGGCCGCAGCCGAAGGGCACCCGGTACGCGCTCTACTCTTGGGAGGGGCGACGGCCGCGCTGCGCCGCACCTTCGGCGTGGCGATCGGACCCACCAGGCAGGCCTACTTCCGGCGCAGCCTGGAGCCGGCCTGGCGGGCGCTGGGCGACGAAGAGGGCAAGACGGCCTGGGAAAAAGGCCGGACCATGTCGCTGGAAGAGGCCCTAGCCCTCGCCATGGAAGAACCCGAGAAGAAGCCGGATCGCCGCCCCCCTAATAGCATCCTTAGCGCCCGGGAGGTCGAGGTCCTCTCGCTCGTCGCCGAAGGACTCTCCGACGCCGAGGTGGCCAAGAGGCTCTACATAAGCCCCCGCACCGTCGGCAACAAGCTGCACGCCGCGTACCGCAAGCTTGGGGTGGGGAACCGGACCGCGGCTGTCAAGAAGGTCGCCGAGCTGGGCCTGATAAGCGGGCCCTGATCCGAGGCCCCACCGCACCCGTCCGGGCAGTGCGTACCTGGGCCGACCGATCAGCACAGAGTAGAAATACTCCCTTTCCGCATCCTCGCCCAAAGGAGTAATCCTGCCGATGCCCGCCGCCCCAGGGCAGGATAACGTCCTCTCAGAAGCAACCGGGAAAGTTCCGAAGGAGGTTGAAGCGAGATGCGAGAGGCGTGTTTCTGCGGTCGGATCGTCGAGGTCGAGGACCGAGAGCCGGTGACGACCGCCACGGGAGAGCCAGCGCTCAGGTGCCCCGAGGAAGCCTGCGGCCACACCGACGGCCTGGGGTGGCTGCCCGAGGAGACCCGGAGGCTCGTCGTGGAAGAGGCGGCGCGGAGGTCGGCGGCGCGCCGCGGCCCGACGGCCGCCTGAGGTCGAGATCTAGCGGGCGAAGCGCGCGTCATTGATGCGCGCCACCACGAAAGAAAGGAGCAAAGTTGCACGCGGAGTACATGAACCACTGGAGCAAGGACCGTCCCGAGCAGCAAAAGACCCGGAGACGGTAAGTCCGAACTCGACGAAGGCGACAGTAAGGAGATGGATCGTGTTTACGCAGCCAGATTCGGGGACGAGACCAGGCGTAGGGCCCATGCAGACCTACGTGAATTTCTGGCAGCGGATCGGCCACAAGCGGTGGTTTGCGGTCGCCATGAGGTATGCCCTCTCAAAGGTGGACCGTGAGATCTACCGCCTCAGTGGCGGCCGCCTCGCGCTGACGGGGCCGCCGGTCCTGCCCATCCTTTTGCTTACCACGACAGGCAGGAAGACGGGCAACAAGCGCACCGTCCCCCTCACCTACCTGCGCGACGCGAAGAAGCTGGTCGTGACCAGCGAGAACTTCGGCCTCGAGCGCAAGGCCGGCTGGCCGAGGAACCTGCTGGCAAACCCGGAGGCTACCGTCCAGATTGGGCGTCAGACATCCCGGTACATCTCACGCCCCGCCAGCGAAGGAGAGATCTCGCGCTATTGGCCCAGGCTCCTCGAGATATGGCCCGCGCTCCAGACCTACATGGAGCGCGGTGGCGAACGTTTTGTGTTCGTACTCGAACCCGCTACACAGAGCCAGGAAGCATAGGAAAGCTCCGAAGCACTTGAGGTGAGAGAGGGACATGACCGAGAAAACCTACGACGCGGCCGTGGTGGGAGCGAGCATCGCCGGCTGCACGGCGGCGACGCTCCTGGCGCGAGAGGGGGCGAGCGTCGCCCTGATCGAACACCATTCCGACCCAAACGCCTACAAGGCGCTGTGCACCCACTTCATCCCTCGGCCGTGCCCACCATCGAGAGGCTCGGCCTGAACGGCGGCGACCTCGACCGGGCGCTGAGGCGTTACCGTCAGAAGCATATGGAGAAGTTCTCCGGGCACCACCGCATCATCTCCGACTTCTCCGCGGCCGGTGGCTACAATCCCATAGAAAGGCTGATGTCGTCGAGTCAGGGCTATCCGCGGAAGAGGTGGAGCGGGCTCTCGGGCCAATGCTCTCGTTCCACGCCCAGCTCGAAGAAGAGGTCGAGTGGTACGAGAGGGTGCGTAGGCGAGAATTTACGATCTCTCACGACGTGAGGAACATAGGACGCACGCTCATAGCCCTACGGATAGCCAACGGCTTGAGCCAAAGGGAGCTGGCGGAGAAGCTTGGCGTGAGCGAGGCCCAGGTCTCCCGCGACGAGCGCAACGAGTACCACGGCATAACGATCGAGAGGGCGCAGAGGGTGCTGGAGGCGATGGGGGAGAGCCTACGCATACAGGTCGAGGACAAGCCGCTAGCGTTGGCTTGAAGGATTGCTGTGCACCTTTAAGGCCAAGAAGTGCTCTGGGGGAGAAGAGCCCCCGCCCCTATCTAGCCGCCCACTCGAGAACCTCGGGGTCACCTGCCCCCGAGAGGTCCGCGTCCTGCACCCGAACCAGGTCTACGTTGGGGTCCCTCAGCAAGACGCCGCGCACGGCACGGTTGTCGAAATCCTCGTCGGCTGCCAGCCGGGTCACGCGCCGGCTAGCGACCGTCTGATTGGCTTTCGGGAATCCCAGGCGGGGCCCCGCGTCGCGCGAGCAGTCGGTCGCGCACCCCGGCCGGATCGAAGTACACTTCTATCTCCTCCCGCAAACGCGCAACCTCACCCTCACGCCGCGCGAGGTAGGCGTCGACCTGGTTGCGGTGGCGGAGGTACCAGCCGATGACCAGGTACACGTCGTCGAGGTTGAGGGTAGGGTAGAGTTGCTTGATCCCTTCCGCTGTCTCTCCTTCGCGGAAGGCGGTGACGACCGAGTCCAGAGTCACGCGCGTGCCGCCAACACGCATGGCGCCGTCCTTCCTAACCACTGAATCTGACACAGTTGACAGTTTGCAAATTTGCAATTTAGACTCAATGCGGACAGAGATGAGAGG
>JBKPSF010000378.1:0-2071 GCA_046734875.1 Actinomycetota bacterium
TCCGTATACTCGGCCTCGCCGCCAGCCTCAGGCGGGCCTCCTTCCACCGCGGCATAGTCAGGGCTGCGCACGAGGTAGCCCCTGGGTGGATGAGCTGCGAGGGCTTCGACCTGGGGGCCATACCCTACTTCAACCAGGACGTAGAGGACCAGGGTAATCCCGAGCCCGTCAAAGAGCTCAGGGAGAAGATACGCGCATACGACGCCGTGCTCATAGCGACCCCAGAGTACGACTACGCCGTCCCCGGCGTTTTGACCGCTGCTCTGGACTGGTGCTTGCGCTCGCGGCACGACCCCACGCCCTTCAGGCACAAGCCGGTCGGGATCGTGGGCGCGAGCCCCGGCGGAGGCGGGACGGCACGCGGGCAGATGGTCCTCAGGCAAATACTCTTGCATCCTCCGGCCTACGTGATGCCCGAGCCGCAGGTGCTCATCCCCTTCGCGCGCCAGAAGTTCGACAAGCAGACAGGCGACCTCGTGGACAAAGAGACCCGCGAGCGACTGCGACGCTTCCTCTCGGCACTGGCCGAGTGGACCCAGCGCTTCGAGCAACCGACGAAGGCTCGCCAGGGACAAACTTACGAAGGACGAATCTAAGGGTCGCAATGGCAACCGAACGCCGCCCACTACGTAGACACGGCGAAGCTCTGGACCGATGAGATACGATGCTCGACTAGTGCTCACGATCATCGTAGCTCTCGCAACTTCGAGGGTCAGCCTGTGAGGGGCTACTTCGCGAGCGGATTCGAACCGCTTCACTGCTCCAGCTACGAATGAAAAGTCACGTGATGCGGAGGTTCGCGCGGAGGTGGAAATCCTCCGCATCTAAATGAGTTTCCTTTCTCTGCCTTGCATCGTATTGCGGTGACGTCGGAGCGGTGTCGATACCGCCGTATCCACCTCGGATCGAGGTCTTCGTGCAACACGCAACATCTTGCGGTCGGGCTTTGCGCGACCAGCCTACCGGACAAGATCGCCGCTACCGATGCAGCCCCTACATTGAGGCTTCTGGGTACGAACCTCCGAGAATGGGCTCTACAGCATCACTCGTCTCGGCGTAACTGGGCAGGCTCGATCCTGCTGCGTTTCGCCGGGCACTTCGAGCACTTTCCTTGCCGTCCCCGCCTCGACACGCGCCGAGGAGCCTTCGGAGGATAGTACTGCGTAAATGATGCTGTAGGTCTCCTCTGCGGAGTCAAACTCAACGCAGCCCGCCTCACCAAAGATGGGCAAAGGAGAATGGTAAGGCTCTTCGACGGTGCGGCTAACCCGCCGCCTGCAGATTGCCGGACGCGCGCACGCGTGGCTCGGCGTCCTCGGCGGGTTGCGCGGGCTGGCGGCCGAGAATCGCGATTCTCTCTACGGCCCGTAATTGCACGCGCGAGGGCTTCGGGTGTTCCCAGAGCTCCACACTAACACTTGATCCGCTAAGGGAGACCCGCACGTGCGTCTGTACGAACTTCGGCACGAAAACGGGCGGGCCCCTGAAATGCGCCCGGACCGGTTGCAGTTGCCTGAGCCAACAGCCGGAATTCACGACGATCGCGGCGTCCCCGTTCTCGCGCTGGAGCTCCGAGAGCGAAGGGGCATGGGTGTGCCCCGAGACGAAGACGTCTATACCCCTTCCTTCCAGATCGCGACGCATCGGCGGCCCGCGGTTCGTGGCCAAAAGACTTCGGATCTCTTACGCCGGAACGCGGGGCGCGGGGTCGCCCTGCCGGTGGCCCGGAAGCCGAGAGGACACGGAAGATATCGCGTGCGCCGCCGTCCGCCGGACCGCGAGAAAGAAGAGACCGAAAGCGATCACTAGCAGACTGGCATCCGTGGCTACCTCGGCAACTATCGTCCGCGGCCCGGGAAATGGGCTATTGCCCTTCCAGAAGAACACCGGGCCGTCGTAGGCGATCGTCAAGAGATACTCGAATATCCAGACCTCTTGCTGCTCTGATGGCGCCGGGAGTTCACAGCTCGATGTTGCGCTCCCACTGCCATATCTGTGGCGTGTCCGGCTGGAGGCGCTCGGCGAGGCCGACGATGAAGCGGCGGAACTCCATCAGCGCCTCGTTGCTCGC
>JBKPSF010000379.1:0-24928 GCA_046734875.1 Actinomycetota bacterium
AAAGTGTGACGAGCGATGTATCATCCTGTCAGTCGGTTGGTGCGAAACTAAACCGGCACAATTAAAGAACCCGGGGCGCTACTCCTCCTTTCCCTTTCCCCACCTATCACCCCTAGGTGCGCCCCGGGTTCTTCCCCTTTCAGCTAGTCAGCACGTTCCAGCCTTCGGCTTCCACTTATCAGCACGCTGCGGCTTCGCCTCGCTTGTCGGCACGCCCGCTTCGCGGGCTTGTCAGCTTTTCCAGCTACGGCCTCGCCCGGTCGCGCTCGACGAACCGCCGCCCGCGGCGGCCACATCCCACGCTCGAAGCGTCACCCCGAGACGACTTCCTGAAAGCGAGGGCGAAGCCCGAAGCGTGCTGACAAGCCGCCGTCAGGCGGCGTGCTGAAAGGCGCGAAGCACCGAGCTTTAGGAGGCCTCTTGTCCCTCCGCCTGGGTCAGGTAGTACAGCGTGTGCATTAGTTGGGCGGTTGGGTCTATGCGGTGGACGTCAACGTGGTTCGGCACGTGGAGCAGGACATCGGTGTAGTTGAGGATAACCCTGATATCGGAATCGACCATGAGGTCGGCTACCTCCTGGGCGGAGGATGCGGGAGTGGCGATGATGCCGATTATTTCTTCTGCCTCCGTGACGCTCTTCTTGAGTTCGTCTATATGCTTGACGACGACGTTGCCGACGGTGCGCCCGATCTTCTCGGGGTTGTCGTCGAAGACGTCGTGGATGACGAAGCCCCTCTTGGGGAGGATGGTGCTCGCGGCGATCGCGCTTCCCAGGTTGCCCGCGCCGACGAGCGCGATGTTGTAGGTCTGCCTGAGCCCCAAAATATCGCGGACAGCCTCGACGAGGTCGTAGGCCTGGTAGCCGACCCCACGCGTACCGGAGAAGCCGATGGCGTTCAAATCCCTGCGCACCTGCACCGGGTTTATGCCCGTGAAATCGCCGAGCTCCTTGCTCGAGACCGCGTCCCGACCCTCTTCGATTAGCTGCTGCGTCGTCCTGAGATATTTCGTCAGCCTATTCGTCAGGCCGGGCTGTAGCGTCGTTCGCACCTTGGCTCCCGCTCCTTCTTCGTGGGTCGATAGTCGATGGAGGCATTGTAACAAAATAGGCCGCTCTTGCAATAACTATGCTCTTAACCGACAACAAATCAGTAAGCAAGGCTGGTTACAGCGCGGTGGATGGGTTGGGCGCGTCGGAATGCCCGCCCGCAGCGTGTACCATTAGCGGCTCGTTTCCTACGAGTTGGAGGTTCTTGTGGAGTACAGGCGGTTGGGTGGCAGTGGGGTGAAGGTCAGTGAGATCTCGCTCGGGAGCTGGCTGACTTACGGCGGGAGCGTCGCGGAGGAGCAGGCGACGGCCTGCATAGAGCGGGCGTACGAGATCGGCATCAACTTCTTCGACACGGCCAACGTGTACATGCGCGGGGCGGCGGAGGAAATCGTGGGCCGGGCGTTGAGAAACTACGAGCGCGACTCCTACTTTCTGGCGACCAAGGTGTTTTTCCCGATGGGAGAGGGGCCCAACGACCGCGGGCTCTCACGCAAGCACATTGTCGAGCAGTGCCACGCATCGCTAGAGAGGCTCGGGGTGGAGTACGTAGATCTCTACCAGTGCCATCGCTTTGACGAGAACGCCCCGCTCGAGGAGACGCTCCGGGCGCTCGACGACCTCGTGCGGCAGGGGAAGGTGTTATATATTGGCGTCTCCGAGTGGACGGCGGATCAGATCTCCGACGCTTTGAGGATCGCGAAGGAGATGAACCTGGACAGGATCGTCTCCAACCAGCCGCAATACAACATGATCCAACGCCGCATCGAAAACGGGGTGATCCCCCTCTGCGAGCGCGAAGGCATCGGCCAGGTGGTCTTCTCGCCGCTGGCCCAGGGCGTCCTCGCCGGCAAGTACCGCCCCGGAGACGCCCCCGAGGAAGGCACCCGCGCCGCCGACCCGGAGTCGAACGTCTTTATGCAACAGTTCATGAACGAGGAAGTCCTCTCGGCTGTCGAAGGGCTACGCTCCGTCGCCTCCGAAGCCGGCCTGACCATGCCGCAGCTCGCTTTGGCGTGGGTGTTGCGCCAGGAGGACGTGAGCAGCGCGATCATCGGCGCCTCCAGGCCCGAGCAGGTCGAAGACAACGCAGCGGCTTCGGCGGCAAAGCTATCCGATGACACCCTCGCCGAGATAGATCACATACTGGACGGTGTCGTTCGGTATGAGTGAACGCTTCCCCGCGGGCGTTATCTGGTGTAGCATGTGGTCGTGGAATTCGATCACATAGCGTCTACCATGAGCTCATTTACCGGACGGCTCCCTCGACCGTCCCTGCCCCGACCGTCCCTCTAGGACGCGTTCGGGGCATCCGCGTTTCCCGGAGGTTTTCTCGAAACCTTCTGCGCGGAAAAGTCTCCATCCATGAACCATGAGAGATCGAGGGAAAACCATGCTGACCTTCACCGCAAGAGAAGGCACCGAAAGAGAGAAAGGAACCTTACGTAACGGGCTGGGGACCGTTACAGATGCGGGCTTCCGCGTCAGAAGGATGAACGACACGGACCTCGAGCGCATCCTGGAGCTGAGGAGCGTCGTGGGGTGGTCGGCCGACCCCAGGGCGTTCGACCTTCTGCGCGGCGTGCGCGGCGCCCGCTGGGCCGTGGCGGACGCGCCCGATGGTGCCCTGGCAGGCATGGTTGGCGCCGTGCCGCTGGGAGACGTCGGCATCCTGTGCCACCTCGCCGTGCACGACGGGCAAAGGGGCTTCGGCCTCGGCGCCCTGCTCTCCGCCTGGGCCGTCGCCTACCTGAAGAGCCGCGGCGCCAACACCGTCAGGCTCTACTCGACGGGAAAGGCGGAGGGCCTCTACAGCTCTCTCGGGTTCAGGGAGCTCGCGCCGCGCACCGTCTACCGGCTGGGGGAGCCTCGAAGGCTTCGTCGACCCGCTCATGCGGATGGCCACTCGGTCAGGACGCTCACCTTCGGGGATCTGCCCGAGCTCTACGGCGTGGACCGCTGGAGCTACGGGGCCGACCGTTCGGCCCTGATCCTCGCCACTTTAAGGCTCCATCCGGGACAGGGGGTCGTCGCCCGCGACGTGACCGGCAGGATGAAGGGGTACCTGATCCGGAGTTCCATGGGTCGTATGATCCGGATCGGCCCCTTCCTCGCCTCTACTCCCGAAGTGGCACGCTTCCTGCTAGCCCATGCCCTCGCTGAGACCGGCGGCGCGCCCGCCCAGCTCACGGTCCCAGGCCCAACCGGTTGCCACCCCCTCCTGCAAGAGTTCGGCTTCCAGGGCACACAAGACCGGGTACGCATGGAGTTGGGAGAGCCCAGAGCGACCCGCCCGGACGGGCTCGACCACTACGCCACGACGGCGTATCTGGCGACTTAGCTTTTAGCACTTCAGCATTTCAGCTAGTCAGGAGTCAAGGAGATCATCCATGCGCATGAGCACGATGTTCGGACGGACGTTGCGGGAGTCACCCACTGGCGTGGAAGTCGAAGGTCACAGGTTGTTGCTCCGGGCCGGGTTCGTCAGGCAGTTGTCGGCAGGGGTGTTCTCTTATCTGCCGCTGGCGAAGCGGTCAATTGGGAAGATAGAAAGCATTTTGCGGGAGGAGATGGATGCCGTAGGGGGGCAGGAGGTTTCGATGCCGGTGGTGCAGCCCGCCGACGTTTGGAGGAGGTCGGGCAGGTATGGCGCTACGGGGAGGGAGCTGGTCAGGCTTCGTGACCGGAGGGACCGGGAGATGGTGCTGGCGATGACGCACGAGGAGATCGTCGCTGGGCTCGCGGCCGGGGAGGTGGACTCTTACCAGAGATTGCCAAGGCTCATCTACCAGATCCAGACCAAGTTCCGCGACGACCCGCGTCCCAGGGCGGGCCTGATCCGGGCCCGCGAGTTCACCATGAAGGACGCCTACAGCCTGGACCGCGACGTAGAAGGCCTGGACAAACAGTACAGGACGCTCCACGAAGCGTACTTCAGGATCTTCGCCCGCTGCGGACTGCCCACCATATCAGTCGGCGCCGATGTCGGCATCATGGGCGGGAGCATGTCCCACGAGTTTATGTACCTGTCCCCCATCGGGGAGGACACCATCCTCATCTGCGACAACTGCGGTTACAAGGCAAACCGCCAGATAGCGGAGTTCCGTAAGCCTCTCCCCGATGCCGAGGAGCAGCGGCCCATCGAGAGAATCCCCACGCCGGATACGGACACTATCGAGGCGCTGGCGCGATATCTCCAGATTCCAGAATCTCGGACCGCCAAGGCGGTCTTCACGGTCGCAATGGTCGAGGGCTCCGAGCGGTTCGTCTTCGCCGTCGTACGGGGCGACATGCAGCTTAACGAGACCAAGCTGGCGAACGCGCTCGGGGCGAGCGAGCTGAGGACCGCGCTCCCCGAGGAAATTCGTGCCGTCGGGGCCGAACCGGGGTACGGTTCCCCACTCGGGGTGGAGGGAGCCATCGTGATCGCCGACGATGCAATCCCGGACTCCCACAACCTGCTCGCGGGCGCAAACGAAGAGGGCTTCCACTACGCCAACGTCAACCACGGCAGGGACTTCGAGGCTGATGTGGTGGCAGATATAGCAGCGGCGGAGGCCGGCTCGCCCTGCCCCGAGTGCGCCAATGCCATGCGTGCCAGGCGGGGGGTCGAGGTCGGGAACATCTTCAAGTTGGGTACGCATTACAGTGAGGTCCTCGGGGCGGGCTTTCTGGACCGCGACGGTACGCACAAGCCCGTGGTGATGGGGTCTTACGGGATCGGGGTCGGGAGGCTCCTCGCCTGCATCGCCGAGGAGCACCGCGACGAGGACGGCCTCGTCTGGCCCATCTCCGTCGCGCCCTACCACGTCCACCTAGTCGCGGTCGGGGCGGGGGAGAAGGCCGGCGGGCTATACGCGGTGCTGAGGTCGGACGGCGTCGAGGTGCTCTACGATGACCGTCGCGAGAGCCTGGGTGCCAAATTCAAGGACGCAGACCTGATCGGGGTTCCCATAAGGCTGACCCTGACCCCACGTTCCCTGCAGCGGGGAGGAGTGGAAATGAAAGTCCGCGGCGACGCAGAGAGCCACATCCTCCCCATCGACGACGTGGTCCAGATCGTCCGGAGCAAGATAGCCGACCTGCAACGTACCACCGAAAGAGCCGTTGGCGGGTAGGCTGTGGACCTTCGCGAGTTTCGAGAAGCCGACGGGCGGGAGGTCGCGAGCTGGGCCGCCTCGGACGCTGAGGTGCGCCGGTGGGCGGGTAGCGACCCCGGTTGGCCGGTAGACGTGTCGGTGTTCGCCCGCTGGCATGCCGAACCCGACGTGCAGCCGTACGTCCTGTCCGACGGAGGAGACCCGGTCGGCTACGGCGAAATTTGGATCGACGAGCCCGAACAGGAAGTAGAGCTCGCGCGCATCATCGTGAGCCCGGATCATAGGGGCCGCGGCCTGGGCCAGAGGCTCGTGCGCCTGCTCCTCGAAAAGGCCTCCCTCGGAGGACTTCCCGACGCCTTCGTCCGCGTGGTCCCCGAGAACGAGTCGGCCCTCGCCTGCTACCGCGGCGCGGGCTTCTCACCAGTCCCCGAACCCGAGCGCAAGGAGTTCAACCGCGGACAACCGGTAGACTACGTATGGATGCACCACCCTCTGGCTTGAACGCGCCAGCGTTACGTTAGATGATGTGCCGCATAGCACCTCAGCCAAAAAGAGCTGAAGTGCTGACAAGCTTCCTGAGGTGAGCATTGCTCAACACCAAGAACGTCGAATTGAGCGGGTTGTACGTCTACCCGATCAAATCCTGCGCCGGCATTTCGCTGGTCAGCTCCGAGCTCTGCGCCACGGGGCTTCGCCACGATCGGCGTTGGATGCTCGTCGACGAGGCCGGCGGGTTCATGTCGCAGCGGGCCCACCCGAGGATGGCCCTGATCTCCACCCACCTCTCCGAGGAGCACCTGATCGCCGCCGCACCAGGCATGCCCGACCTGCGGATGCCCCTACGACAGGCGAACGAGAACCTGATAGACGTGAGCGTCTGGGGCGACGAGAACCTGGGAGATCTCGTAGGAGAGGAGGCAGACCGCTGGTTCGGCGAATTTCTACGGTTCCGTTGCCGGCTGGTCCGCAAGCCGGACGACAATCCCCGGCTCGTCGATTCGCGCTACGCAAGGAGCGGGGATCAGGTCGGCTTCGCCGACGGTTTCGCGTTCCTCCTGATCTCGGAAGCCTCTCTGGAGGACCTGAACGGCAGGTTGGAGAACCCTCTGCCGATGAACCGATTCAGGCCCAACTTCGTCGTCAAGGGTTGCAAACCTTATGCAGAAGACGGGTGGTGCCGGCTCCGCATCGGAGACGTCTCCTTCCGCGTCGCCGAGGCCTGCCCGCGCTGCGCCATAACCACCACGGATCAAGAGACCGGAAAACGTGGTAAAGAGCCCCTGCGCACCCTCGCAACCTACCGCAAGTCCGACGGAGAAGTCTTTTTCGGCCGCAACCTCATCCACGACGCCCTCGGCACCGTGCGCGTAGGAGACCCCATCGAAGCCACGCCGATAGAGCGGCCAGCCCTTTTTGGCTGACCGCTGACAGCTAGAAACCGGCGTTTCTATCTCGTGGCCGCCTCTCGGGCCTCCTCCGGCGTGGAACCGGAGATAGCTTTGGCGAGAAGGGCCGGCTCTACGTTGCCGCCGCTGATCACGGCGACCGTGACGCGAGAGTGTGGCAGTTCTTCTCGATGAAAGAGATGCGCCGCGAACGTCACGGCGCCGCTGGGTTCTGCGACGAGGCGTACCCGGAGCGCCAGGCGGCGCATGGCTTCGAGGATCTCCTCTTCCTTCACGGTAACGATGTCGTCCACGAACGCGCGGACGTGTTCGAAGGGTGCGTCGCCCAGCCTCCGCACGCGCAGGCCGTCGGCGAGGGTGCGGGCGACCCGTTCTGCAGGGAACTCGACCAGGGTTCCGCTTCTCAGGCTGGCCCTGGCGTCTGCCGCGAGCTCGGGCTCCACCCCGATCACACGCACCTCGGGACGGGCCAGCTTGATGGCTGCGGAGACCCCCCCGATAAGCCCGCCACCGCTGACGGGCACGAGCACGCTCTGTACCCCGGGAAGATCATCCAAAATCTCCGCCCCGATGGTCCCCTGGCCCGCCATGAGAACCTTATCGTCATACGGCGGCACGGGAACGTAGCCGTGCTCCGCCACGAGCTCCTCAGCCCTGCTGGCCCGCTCGCCGCTATCGGGACCGACCTGGACTACCTCGGCACCTAGAGCACTCGTCGCATCGAGCTTCACCTGCGGTGCGCCCCGCGGCATGACGATCACGGCCCGCGTGTTCAAGGCACGGGCCGCATAGGCGACGGCCTGGGCGTGGTTGCCGCTGGAGTGGGCGACTACCCCGCGGCCACGCTCCTCCACAGACAGCGAGGAGATCTTGTTGTACGCGCCGCGCAGCTTGAAGGCCCCGGTCGGCTGCAGGTTCTCCGGCTTGAAGTACAGCTCCCTACCTTCCTCGGCTCCGGGGCAGGGCACGAGGAGCGTGCGGAGCGCCACCCCCCGCAGACGCCCCCGCGCAGCCTCTATTTCCTCGAGCCTTATCATGGGTCGCCCTCCACTCTACCCTAACGCACCCCGACAGGCCTCAAAGTGATCTTCAGAACGTCCAAACTTCCCGAAAACCGCTCCTTCGGTAATCAACGGTTGGCCATCGGCCGGAAGAAGCTGATTGCTGACGGCGCGGTTCGCGAAGCGAATCGCTTTCGGGCATCGTAACAGGAGCGCAACACCGCCTTAAGCATCTTGCAAAGCGTATTCCCCTAAAATAGCCCGCGCCGATGGCCGAACACCATTACGTGGACGTGGGAGCATGATCCGTGGTGGGCTGGAATTGGGGCGGACTTACGCCCTCCTCCTGCTCTCGCTACTGTCGGTGGCGCTCCTCTCCGGCTGCCTCGGGTTGGGCCGGACGAGCCAGTCCGTGGAGGCTTCTGCCGGCGCCGCGTCCGTGGGTCCTGCGGAGACCTCGAAGGTACCCGAGTCCACGGTCGGGACCTCGCACATCGACGGAGATCTCGCCGAAATCGACTACACCCCTTCGCACGTTCCGTTCGTCGGGAAAGCGGAGGACAGCGGCGGTTCCGGCTACGACGCTGACACGGTGCTCGCGGTGCGATACGGGGTCCACGGCGACTACGAGCGTGCCGTCATCGACCTCGGTACCGGCCAAGAGCCCGCCGTCAGGGTGCCCGAGTGGACCCTGACGAGTCGGGAAGGCGACGGGCTGCTGCGCGTGGAACTGCCTTCGGCGAGCGCCACGTGCGTCTCCGACGGCGAGTTCGGCGAAGGACTACTCGGGAGCTTCCACGTCGTGCGCGCGCCCGACAGCGGCATGCTCGTGGACTTCTTCGCCCGCATACCGTTCCGCTACAGGGTATTCGGGCTGCAGAACCCGGCCCGCCTCATCGTCGACTTCGAGCCCACGGGAGAAGACCTGAACACGCCGTCCCCGGCCGAGGGCGGCGATACGGTAGTCGTCGAGCCACGCCCGAACTCCGTCATCTCCGACCCCCTCACCGTAAGCGGTTACTCCCGCAACCCCGAGGCCGCGAACACCATTACCCTCACCGGCCCACGCGGTAAAGTCCTCGTTCGCAGGTCCGTAAAGAGCAACGACTGGAGCCACACCTGGGGCTACTTCGAAGCCACCATCGACCTCCCACCGTTCTCCGGGAAACGCACGCTCAAGGTAGGAACCGGCAACGCCCGCGACGGCACCTTCCAAGGCGTCGAGCTCCCCCTGCGGGGGAGCTAGCACGGCAGCTTCGCTTCGCTACGCCGCCTTGTCAGCACGCTCCCTTTGGTCGCTTGTCAGCACGCTTCGGCTTCGCCTCGCTTTCAGCACGCTTCGCCCGGCTCCGCCTGGCTCGCTTTCAGGAAGTCGTCTCGGGGCGCCGCTTTGGGCGTCGAACCCAACCGTATCGGGCGGCGGTTCGTCGAGCGGGTGAGGTCTAGCGCGGCAAGAAGCTGACAAGGCGCGAAGCGCCGTGCTGACAAGCGAGCGGAGCGAGCGTGCTGACAAGCGTAGGCGAAGCCGAAGCGTGCTAGCGAAGCGCTTCTGCGAAGTGCTCCGCGTTCAGCGGTTCTCCGGTGGCGCGGAGGATGGTGTCGCGCCAGTTTTCGCGGGCGCCGGGGCCGAAGAAGGATTCGAGGAAGTAGCGGCCTGTTACCTCGTTCGAGTAGAAGGGGCCCCGGGTTATGTGGGACTCCAGGTAGTTTCTTAGCTGGGCCGAGATCAACTCCCCAAGCAGGTAGTTGTGGTAGTAGACGGGGGCGACGGCGACGTGGATGACCGCGGCCCAGTCGGGCTCGTCGCGACCCGGCGGACGATTGACGTGGAAGTAGCGTTCGACGAGATCCCACCACAAGGAGTTCAGCCATTCGCTGTTAGGGTCGGCGTAGAGTGACTGCTCGAAGTGGTACATGATGAGCACGAATCGGGTGAGGATCATCCTGTCTATCCGACGGTGCGCCGCCAGCTTTGGGGCATCCTCATCCAGGTCCTCGTCCTTTGCGCCGGCGACGGAGCGGAGCCAGCCCGGGTCGTCTACCAGGGCGCCCATCATGAGGGCGATGGCCTCGGTGGTGTTGGCGTGGGCGTGGGTACGCAGGAGGTAGGGGAGCTTGGGGTTGACGTGCCTGTCGTAGACGGCGTGGCCGAACTCGTGGAGCATCGCGTCCATCCAGTAAGCGTCGGGCCTGATGTTGGCGAGCACGCGCACGTCGTAGGGGTACTCGCGTCCGATGCGGGCGCAGAAGGCGTGCTGGCTCTTGCCCTCCCTCTCGTAGAGGTCGCTGTTGGGGATCACACCTCGCACGTCGAGCCCGAGGCCGTCGAAGGTCTTTCTGGTGAGGTCCTCGAGGTCCTTCCCTACGAAGTAGCGGTCGAGGTCGATGCCGGCCGCGTCGGGCGCCCTGTGGAAGAACGGCCCGGAAAGGTGCCACGGCATTACCTCGTCCACGCCGAACTTCCGCTCTAACTCCGCGTCCAGATCTCGCTTCAATTCCTCGAACGGGGCGTCGGTCGCCGACGCGAGACCTTCCATGATCCCGGCCAGCCCTCCGGCTTCTATCTCCTGAAGCTCCAGCGAGCGGGCGTAGTGGTTCTCGTACCCCTGCTCGCGGGCCAGCCGGTTCCTGAGTCGGGCGAGCTCCCTGACGGTCCCCTCGACAGCACGGCCGACGGACTTGGAGGCCTCCCACGCCTCCCTGCGCACGTCTTCGTCTTCTGAGGTACGTAGTAGTTCCCTGACCTCGTTCTCTACCAGCTTCTTGCCCCCGACGACGCTCCTGTGGTTGCCGTATATGGCGTTGGCCCCGGCCTCGAGCTCCTCGATGCGGCCGAGGGTCTCCGCGTCACCCTGGCGCTCCTCGAACAACCTGTAGAGGACCTCGACCCTGCGGCGAAGGAGCGGGCTCTCTATAGAGTCCAGTTCCGCGAAAAGGTCACGGAGTTTCCCGTATTCGTCAGGGTCGGAGAAGAGCCCGGTGTACGCTTTGTTGGCGGTCACGAACTCTCGCTGTGCTTCTTCCGTTCCCGAGGTCGCCAGGTCCCACCAGGCCTCGTCCGCGGCCTTCTCCACGGGCGCCAGGCGTTCCTCGAACTCGGAGATAAAGCGCTCCAGATCTGGGGTGGGGATCACGGGACGGCTCCTTCTAGAATATCTGCGTCAGCGCCTGGCGGCGCTCTCGCGGCGGTTGCCCAGGAAGACCACGACGAGCAAAACGATGATGCCAATGGTCGTGAACTGCAAAAAGTTCTCCGGTCCCCCTTGACCTCCGACGACGAGCGCGGCCACGAAGGCGAGGGCCAGCGCCGCGTAACCCGCCGCCCTGAACGCGAAGTACGCCACAAGGAGCCCGACGAGCGAGTACAGTATCGGCATCAGAGGAGCCAGGGTCGTCAGGAAGAAAAGGGGACCGGGGTCTACCTGTTCGGGGACCGTTGCCCACAGTCCGATCTGGCCTGTGGCGATGAAAGCCAGAAAGGCCGCGACGAAGGTGATGGCCCCGCTCTTGAGGCTTATGGGCTCGGGGTCGAAGCGGTGTGGCTCGTACCAGCGGGCCTCCCTGATGTCGTAGCGCCCGCGGGTTCTGCGCCCGGCTCCGTGTCCCGGGCCGTCAGCCTCCCTCCTGAGCTCCTCGTAGGGGTCTTCTTCCTTCCTGCCGAAGCGGCCTCTGAGGCGCTCGCCGAGGGAGGGACCGCTCGCCTCGCGCTCCCTGCGCTTCGCGGAGAGCTCGTCTTCGGCCGCGTCGAAGTCGAAGTTGAGGCCGGCGAGCTGGTCGGCGGCGTGGGCAAGGTCTAGGGCCTCGTCGTGCTTGCGGCGGCGGTTCGGGTCGGAGAGGACAGCGTTGGCCTCCTGCAGCCGGGAGAACTCCTCCGTGCTACCGCCCGGATGGTCCGGGTGGCGCTCCTTCGCCAGGTTGCGGTAAGCGTTCCTTATCTCCGTCTGTGAGGCCTCGCGCGATATCCCGAGCACCTCGTAGTAGTTGATCTGATCTGCCATCGTTTCCTTATTCTAACCCAAGGTCGCGTCGACGGTTCCATCCGCAAGCGCGAGCCTTATCTCGTCTTTGCACCACTCGTCTTCCTCTACCTCTAACGCCTCCCCGAGCGACGCATCCGCGCCCCCGATCTCACCGAGCGCCCACGCCGCATGCCCGCGCACGAGCGCCGAAGAATCCTCCCGCAACGCCCGAACGAGCACGGGCACGGCTTCCCTCGATCTCAGATTTCCGGCGGCCACGCAGCAATTGCGGAGCAAACCGGCCCGCCCCGGCCGCGTGAGGGGAGTCCCGGCGAAACGCTCCTCGAACTCCTCGTCGGTTCTTATCTGCAAGACCTCTTCTATCTCGAGGTATGGTCCGTGCCCGGCCTCTGCGGAGAACTCGGGCCAGCGACTCTTGGAGGCCTTGGTCTTGTTATAGGGGCAGACCTCCTGGCAGACGTCGCAGCCGAAGGCCCAGTCGCCCACTTTCGGACGGAGGTCTCGCGGTATCTCGCCCCGGTTCTCGATGGTGAGGTACGAGATGCACAGCCTGGCGTCGACCACACCAGGGGCTCTTATGGCGCCGGTCGGGCAACGGTCCATGCAGCGCGTACAGCGCCCGCAGGTGCCCGTGCCCTGCGTGTCGGGCTGCAGGTCGAGGTCAACGATCAGGTCCGCTATAAAGAAGTAGGAGCCGACCTCGCCGTTTATGAGGCAGGAGTTGCGCCCGAAGAACCCGAGCCCCGCGTGCTGGGCCGCGGAACGTTCCAGGAGCGGCACGGCGTCCGTGAAGCCGCGCGCCTTGATCCTGACCCCAAGCTCCTCCTCCAACTCTCCCCTCAGCCGGAACAACCTCTCCTTGATGACCTCGTGGTAGTCCCGCCCCCACGCGTACCGCGCCACCCGCCCTCCGCCCTCAACGGCGGGATGGTCACCCGGATAGTAAGAGACGCCCAAAGAGATCACGCTCCTGGCGCTCTTCTGCAGCTTCTTCGGGTCCGAGAGAAGCTCCACGGGCCTGTGCATAAAGCCCATGTCGGCGGCCATCCCCGCCTCCTGCCACTCCCGCAGGCGCTCGCCACCCTCACGCAAGGGCTCAGCCCCGGTCACGCCCACGAGGTCGAAGCCCGCCTCCCGCGCCCGCTCCTCGAGAACACGCCGCGCCTCCGCCGAATCCAGTACCGCTCGTCCTCCACTCATTACGCCACCGATTCTACCCGGCGACGCACGAGAGGCGTCGAAACAGCTTGCCTGGCAGGCCCGTGAAAGCTCTTGCTGACGTTTGGGCCTGTGCGGGGTAAATTCTGTCGGTAATGATGGACGCACGTGAGCACTGCCTGATCCCCTCCCGCCACGCGGAGAGATGTTCGTGATCCTACTACGAGTGTTGGGTGTCGGACTCGCCTACGGCTTCGGCTTCATGTTCGTCAAGTCGCTCTTCCCCGAGCCTTTCGTGCTCTTGATCCTGCAGGGAGGACCGAGCAGCGAGGGCGACCTGACGACCCTGGCCGTCGTCTACATGGCCGTCGGCCTGCTCGGGGGCCTGATCGCTGCCCCCCTCTTCGGGGCCGCCGTGCTCCCTGGACGAGCCCGCAGGGAAGGCCCAGGCTCCCGTCTCATCCTCAGCCTCGCGCTCGCCTTGCTGACCGGCCTCATCTCCGGCATCCTTACCCTCATCGTCTACGCGACCGGCATCCTCCCGCCAGGTGGCGTCCTCGACCCCCTGCGCCTCATAAGAGACGCCAACCACCCGACCGGAGTGCCGCTCCTCTACGCCTGGTCCATAGCCCGCGACCTCCTGCCGGCCGGTCTCGCCGGCCTCTTCCTCTCGCCGCTGGTCGGAGGCACACTCCAACGCCTCTACGCCCCGAAGAAGGACTACTCTAGGGAGTAGTCCTTCGGCACGCTCCGGCTTCGCCTCCGCTTGTCAGCTAGTCAGCCAGTCAGCATGTCAGCTATATGTTCTTGCTGACATGCTGACTAGCTGAAAGCCGCGAAGCGGCGTGCTAGATAATACTCACTAGCGAGGAGACCTTGCATTCGGCGAGGGTGTAGTCGTTGCGCTTGCTCTTCGCACTGACCATGTATTCTATGCAGTTGCTGCGGCAGTCTACTTTGCCGCAGGGGATCTCGACGGTGCCCAAATCTTCGACGATGCGTACGACGGGGTCGAGTCCGTCGCCGGGCGTCGCGTCTACGCGGCGCACGTACTCTCCCTCTTCGAAATGTTCTCTCCCGTAGCGAAAGACCGTCATATGCGGATTGTACACCGGCTTGAAGCTTTAAGCCTCTCAGCACGTCAGGTTGTTATGCTTGCTGAAATGCTGACCTGCTGAAATGCTGAATTGCTACAAAGGAGTCGTTCGTGAGCCTCACTTTCTACATTGTTGACGTGTTCGCCGAGGAGAAGTACGCGGGCAACCAGCTCGCCGTGGTACGCGGGGGTGCGGGGTTGTCCGACGAAGCCCTTCAGAAGATAGCCCTGGAGATGAACTACTCGGAGACCACTTTCGTGCTTTCAGAAGAAACCGATGGCGGCTACGAGGTTCGGATCTTCACGCCGGGCGAGGAGGTGCCCTTCGCCGGCCACCCGACCCTGGGCACGGCGTACGTGATCCGGTACGAGATCCTGGCCCAGCCCGTCGAGCGAGTAACCCTGAACCTGGAAGCCGGCAAGATTCCCGTGACCTTCGGCGAAGTTCTCTGGATGCGCCAGCTCCCGCCCACCTTCGGCCCTATCCTCGACCCTGCTCTCACGGCCCGAGCCCTCAACCTCGAGGCGGCGGACCTGGACGAACGCTTCCCCGTGCAGGAGGTGTCCACCGGACTTCCGGCCCTTATAGTTCCGCTCGCGAATCTCGACGCCCTCGGACGGTGCAACGTCGACTGGGAACGTTATCTGGAGCTGGTCGGCCCGGGGAAGAACCTGTACGTCTTCTGCCCGGGATCTCACGCGAACGGTCCCGGCGACCTCTCGGCCCGCATGTTCGCAAACGACCTCGGCGTGCCCGAAGACCCCGCGACCGGTAGCGCCGCAGGCTGCCTGGCCGGATACCTCGTCGAACACCGCTACCTCGGAACCGACTCCGTAGACGTGCGGATCGAGCAAGGGTACGAGATACGCCGCCCATCACTACTGTACCTGCGGGCCGCGAAGGAGGAAGAACAGACGAAAGTCGACGTCGGCGGCAAGGTGCAGATGGTGGCGAGGGGAGAGTTGCTGTGATCCCACAACAGGGTGAGAGCGGTGTCCCTTGATGAGCCCGAACCGGGAGAATAACAGCTGGATAACAAGACGATAACGGTTCGTCGAAACGCCTTTCGAGCCCCTTTAATCGCCCTGTTCGCCGTGCTAGTCTCGGTTGTATGCGAAGCGCACATACACATCGAGCGAACGGCGAAGGAAGTGGTTGGTTGTGAACCTCGATGCTTTGGCGTGGGTTGCGCCTGAGGGTGGATCCGGGGCGTTGCGGCGCTGGTCTCGGAAGGCGTCCGGCCGCTTGGGGACCGGGGTTTGGCCTATCTTGCAGACTGCGGTGGCGGCGAGCCTGGCGTGGTTTCTGGCTTCCGCGGTGCTCGGTCACGGCCAGCCCTATTTCGCGGCCATAGCTGCCGTTATCTCGACGGGGGTCGTCGTGGGACGGGAGGGACGTCGGGCTGTCGAGCTCGTTTTCGGTGTTACGTGTGGGCTAGCGGTGGCGGATATGCTGGTTGTCCTCATCGGGACGGGGACCGTACAGATAGGGGTCGTCGTCGCGCTGGCGATGGCGGTGGCGTGGCTGCTCGGGGGCGGTCCCGCGCTCGTCTCGGAGGCTGGCGTGACGGCACTGATCACGGTGATGCTCGATCCCACGACCTCGGGGTGGTCACCCGAGCGCTTTTTGGACGCGCTCGTAGGCTCGGGCGTGGCGCTCGGGGTGCGGGCCGTGTTCCCGAGCGATCCCAGGCACCTCGTGGAGCGGGCGGCGCACCCGATCTTCGGCGACCTCGTGGACGCACTGCGCGAGACGGCGACCGCCCTGCGCGCCGGCAACCTCCAGATGGCCGAGCACGCGCTGCAGAAGGCGCGCGAGACCGACGCGCGCATGGACTCCTTCAGGGAGGCCCTCGAGGCCGGCTACGATACCGCGAGACTCTCCCCGGCCCGCAGGCGGGCGCTCGGGCAGCTCGCGCTGTACGCCAAGGCGGCCGACCAGCTCGACCTCGCGGTCCGCAACGTTAGGGTGCTCGCGCGCGTCGCCGCGACCACGGTGCGCGAGGGCGGGACCGTCCCCGAGACGCTCTCCGAGACCATCCTCGACCTCGCCTACGCCGTCGAGACCCTCGCGGCCTACATCGAAGAACCAGGGCATCCCGTGGACACCCGCAGGTTCGCCCTCGAAGCGGCGGGAAAGGCCACCGCCGTGCTCGCCGAGCAGAGCGACCTCAGGACCAGCATGCTCGTGGGCCAGATTCGGTCCACCGCCGTTGACCTCCTGCGGGCCTCCGGCATGGACTCTGCCGAAGCCCTCGAAGCGCTCCGCCAGACCACCGACCGCACGGGCCGGGAACAGATGGTCGAGGAGTAGCCCATGTCCGACACCGCATCCGCTAACCCTCCAACAGGAGACCTGCGCGGTCGCGTGGCGCTCGTTACCGGAGTCGGCAGGAAGAGAGCAATAGCGTCCTCGGCCTGCCGGGCGCTCGCCTCCCGCGGCGCCAGCGTCGTCTTCTCCTACTGGAAGGCCTACGAGCACGAGACGCCGTGGGTGTCTGAGGAAGCTGAGCCGGAATCGCTTCTCAAAGGGTTGCGGGCATCGGGCGTCGAGGCCGAGGGGGTGGAGGTGGACCTCTCGCTCCCGGATTCGGCTCGGCTCCTCCTCGACGCGGCCGAAGGGTCGCTCGGGAGGCCTTCAATCCTCGTGAACGTCGCCGCCTACTCCGCCCGCGACGGCTTCGAGGACCTCGACGCGCAGGCGCTCGACGCCCACTACGCCGTCAACGTGCGGGCGATGGCGCTCCTCAGCGTCGAGTTCGCCAGGCGATACCCGGGTGGGCCTGGGGGCAGGATCATCAACTTCAGCTCTGGCCAGTCGCTGGGTCCCATGCCGGGAGAGCTCGCCTACGCCGCGACCAAGGGCGCCATCGAGGCCTTCACCAGGACACTCGCTGTCGAGGTCGGGCACAAAGGCATCACGGTCAACGCCGTAAACCCCGGTCCCACAGACACGGGTTGGATGCCTGAGGAGTTAGAGCAGGAACTCCTCCCAAAATTCGTTTTGGGAAGGATCGGCCAGCCCGAGGACGCGGCGAGGCTCGTGGCCTTTCTGGCGTCCGATGAGGCGGCCTGGATCACGGGCCAGACCATCAACTCCGAGGGGGGCTTTTTCCGTTCGTGAGCGACACAAACGGTCCCTTTGGGTTACCATTACGCCTCTTATGAGGGTTCCCAGAAAGATCTCCAACTACTTCCGCGAACCGCCCAAGACGCTATTCGAGGATCTGGAAGACGCGACAGCCGAGGCGCCCGTCAGGGGACCGCTGTTCTCCAACCCCTTCTTCTACGCGCTTCTGGCCGTCTTCGGCGTCTCCCTTATGCTGACCGCTGACTGGTTCGGGCTGCTCCTCCTCAACTCCGAAGGCGTCTTCGGCCGCATAGGACCCTTGAACACCGTGCGCGTGACGGCCGTCCTTATGTCCGGGATAGCAGTCCCCTCGGTACTCCTGATGTTCCACTACAAACGCCTCTACTCCTATACCTCAGACGAGAACGTCTTCTTCGCCGTAGCCTTCGCCCTCTCGTTTCTCCTCGGTTCTCCCTGCGTGCTGGTGGGGATTTTTGGGTAGCTTGAACTTCGAGCGCGGCCTCTCCTCGCCCAACGAGGTGTTCGGCCTCGATGGCCAGCCACTCTCGCAGTACCGGCCCGTGCTCGAGGAAATGGGGCGGATGGGGCCAGGGGAGTGGAGGAGGAGGACGCGGGAGGCGCGCGGGTGGCTGGTCGAAAGGCAGCGGGAGTTGGGTATGGAGCCCGACGATGGAGTCCATCCCACGGACTTTGTGCCCCGCGTATTGCCCGCTTCGGACTGGTACGTTCTGGAGCGGGGGCTGGCGCAGCGGATGCGCGCGATCAACGAGTGGCTCAGGCGCCTGGAGGCCGGAAAGGACGAGGTCGTTCCGAGGGAGATCATCGAGAGCAGCGCCCTCTTCGACGCTTCGGTCCCGACCAGGTTCGGGGACGTACCCAACCGGCAGATGGGCTTCGACATCGTCGCCGAAGCACGTTCCGGCCGCCCCGGCGAGTGGGAGTACCTCATTATCGAGGATAACGCCAAGATGCCCGTCGGCATCGAGCCGATGAGCCTGCTCAGGGCGATGACCCCGGGCGTCCTACCCGAGTCCTACAAAATACTTGGGGTGAGGCAGCTCGACGGGCTGATGGACCTTTTCGGCGAGGTCGTGCGGGCCGCTTCGCCCGAGCCCGACCCGACAATCGCGATCCTCTCCACCGGTCCCGACGACCAGTATTTTATCGACCACAATGTCTTCGCCGCGGAGCTCGGGGCGATACTGGCCGAGCGTCACGAGGTCGGGCTCGAAAGCGACGGAACGCTGGTCCACAAAGACAGCGGCCGGCGCATCGATGTAGTCTACGAGCGTATCGAGACAGGCAGGATCTACGACGACGTGCCCGGCCTGGTAGAGGCTCACTCCAAAGGCCTGGTCAATGCCGTCTTCGCACCCAACCTCGACGTTGCCGACGACAAGGGCGTCTATCCCTTCGTGCCACAGATGATCCGTACCTACCTCGACGAGGAGCCGGTGCTCGCCAACATCGACACATACTCCCTGGCCGTCGAGGAGGATAGACGTTACGTCATGGACCACTTCGAGGAGCTGGTCGTAAAGAGCCGCAGCGGATGGGGCGGCAAGGACGTCCTCATAGCCTCCCAGGAGTCTGAAGAGGACATCGAGGAGTTCCGCAGGCAAGTGGAGGAGAACCCGGTCGAGTACGTGGCCCAGGAGACTATAGACTTCTCCACCCACGTCCTCTGCGAGACGGAGGAAGATGCCTTCCTCTTGCGTGATGCCCACGCCGATTTGCGCATCCACGCCCTCGCCCCGGACGCAGAGACCATTAAAGTCGTGCCGGGCGCCATGACGCGCGTCGCCGCTCCTGGCAACAAGCTGGTCAACATTTCAAGCGGCGGCAGGATGAAGGACACCTGGGTATTGCAATAGAGCGGTCAGCTTCTCAAAACCTTTCGAGGATGCCCGCCATCTCCTCGCGGTCGTACGCGCGCATTGTCGTCGTCCTGACGTACCCCGACGCGCAGATCTCCAGCAGGTGTGCACTCAGTGTCTCGTCGTCGGGCGACTCGAAGACGGCGACCATGTCGTAGGGCCCTACTGTCCAGAAGGCCTGCTTGAACTCGGTCCCATGCTTCTTGGCGAGCTCGGTTCCCTCGTCGGTCCTCTCCATGGTTTCCTTGACGTTCTTTATCCCCTGCTCGGTCCAGTTCACGAGCACCACGTACGTTGGCATAACCGCCTCCTCGCTTTCTGCGTCGCTCGAGCTCCCCGTTCCTCTCCATGATGCCAGACGTACAAGCAAGGCGCACCCGCCGGTGCTCATCTTCGGATGCGGGCTTTACGGCTTTCGGTCGGAGAGGACCGAGCGGGCGGCGCGGAGCACCCCTAGGCCGCCGTAGAGGGCGCCGGTGGCGGCGAGGGGCCAGGCCAGGAGGCGCGGGAAGCGGAGGATCAGGGCAGAGGCCCCGAGTAACGCGCCGCTCGCTGCTGCGGCCAGGGCCTTTTCGTGGGTAGCGAGCGGGTAGCCGCTTTTCTGGAGGGCCGTGCTGCCGACGCGCAGGACGGTGGCGGTTCCACCCGAGCCGCTTCCCACGACGCCCCTGCGGGCGTCGCGGTCTGAGGTTACTATCGGGCGCTCGGGACGCACCCGTGGGTGAGCGGCCGTTCCGGCGAGGCGAACCTCGCGGGCGTTGAAGAGGTCTTCCTCGAAAAGGTTCTCCATCTTCGTGGCGAAAGAGGGATCTTCTGCCACGAGGTCTATCTCCCAGTTGGCGACCAGGCTCGCGACGTTCAGGTTCGTCGAGCCGACCTTGGACCACCAGCCGTCGGCGACCACGGTCTTGGCGTGGATCATGGGCCCGCCGTACTCGAAGATCCTGACCCCCGCCTCCAAGAATTGCCTGTAGCCCGTGCGCGAGAGAGCCCCGATCCAGGGCAGGTCGTTGGTCGCGGGTACGAGCACCCTCACGTCCACCCCGTCTCGCGCCACGGACATCAGGGATTGGGAGAGGATCGCCATGGAGAGGAAGTAGGCGTCGGTGATCCAGAGCCGCCGCTCTACGCCCGCGGTGAGCAACTGCAGCATCCTGAGCGTCCGCATCCTGCGCGGCTCCTGCACGACGACCCTGGCCGAAGCCCCGCCGGCACGCGGAATGTTTTCGGGGTCAGGGCACTCGTCTTCTGGCAGGGCCTCGCCGGTGACGCCCCAGAGCCCCGCGAAGGCCCGCTCGGCCTCGGCGACGGCCGGACCGCGGATGCCGACGGCCGTGTCCCTGTAAGGAAGTCCGGTCTCGGGGGAGGTCACGAGCCAGCCCTCGGAGATGCACACGCCGCCCGTGGAAGCGTACTCGCCGTCCACGGCGAGCAACTTCCTGTGGTCGCGCCGGATGGCCCCGAGCGGACCACCGAAGGCGGGCGGGTTGACGGCCCTGACGTCCACGCCGGCCTTGCGCATCTCTCGCCAGAACGAGCGCCGCACGTCCAGGCAGCCGAACCAGTCGTAGAGCACGCGGACCTTCACGCCCTCCCCGGCTTTGGAGAAAAGGGCCTTCGCGAACCTTTCCCCAACCTCATCGTCCTGGAAGATGTAATTGTCGAGGTGCACCCAACGCCTCGCCCCGGCGATGGCCGCGAGCCAGTCCTCGTAGGTGTCAGGACCGTTCCTGAGCAGCTCCAGCCGGTTGCCCTCCCTCAGAGGCGCATCGCTGGCCCGGGCGAGCGCCCGGTCGAGCCGGCCGCGCTGCGCGGCCACCTCGCCGGCTAAGGTAGGACGGCTGATATCCGGGTCCATCGAAATCCCTTCGAGCGGTGGATCGCGGTTGGGCGCCTCGCGAAGCGCCCTTACATTGTTCTAATTCATGGCGCGGCGCATGGCTTCCCAGGCGAGGGTGGCACAGCGGGTGCGGTTGGGGGTCTGGACGACGCCTTTCAGGGCGGCGAGCTCGCCGAGGTCTTCGTTTTCCTCCGTGCGCATCATCTCGAGGAAGGCTTCTATTTTTTCTTCGGCTTCGGTGCGGCTTGCGCCCATTAGTTGTTCGGTGAGCATCGAGGCCGAGGCCTGGGAGATGGAACATCCGCGCCCGACGAAGCTCACCTCTTCGAAGGCGCCATCTTGCACCTTCGCGTAGACCGTGACCTGGTCACCGCAGAGGGGGTTGTCTATGTGCTCTTCGACGTCTGCATGTTCCATCTCGCGCCGGTTGCGCGGTCGCTGGAAGTGATCCAGCACGATCTCTCTGTAGAAGCTCTGCATCACCTTGCGGGAGATTGTATCAGGAGGGCGAGTGGGGCGGCTGTGGCTACCAGGCTCCGCCGCCACCGCCTCCGCCGCCTCCACCACCGCCACCACTGAAGCCACCACCGGAGCCCGAAGAGGATGGAGGGGTGAAGGCGCTGGAGAAGCCGTTTTCGAGGTCGGAGAAGGAGAAACCGGTGGGTCCTGCGACGGCACCGTCGTAGCCGGGGCTGTAGAAGCTGCCGCCCTGGGCGATTTCTGCCGGGGCGTGGAGCCTGGCGGCGGTGAGGACCTGCTCGGCCACGCCGAGCGCGATGCCGTAGACCAGGAACTGCTCCCACAGGGCCAGCGAGGCGGGGGGAGACTCTTCCATGCGGCTGAAGTCTGTGAGGTAACGGCGGAAGGCCTGCCAGCGGGCGTTCAGCAGGGCGCCCTTCGGCGTGCGTCTCACCCAGAGCTGGTTCAGGGCCGAGCCGGTCTTGCCGAAAATGCGCCGGGAGAAAATCCAGAGAATCGTGATCCCTATGGCAAGGAAGATAAAGTTGGAGAAGGCGAGGGCGATCATTGCCCCTACGCCGATGCCGAAGAGGGAGAGCACGAACCACGCTACGCCGGCCAACCCCAGCAGGAAAGCTATCGGGCCAAGCCATCTCCCGGCGCTTCGCTCGACGAGGTCCCTCCCCTCGACATTCCGCTTCAATTCGTCCGTGAAGGACTCGTACGACGAGCGGTTGGCCTCGCGGTCCTCCTTTATGCGTTCCTCGAAGTCCGTCAGGTTGACCGGGCCGCGGGAGAGCACGCGTTTGGCCACCTCGTAGACGCTGCGCTCGAAGGCATTGAGCGGACCGGACTCGCCGGGGCCGAGGTCCAGGCGGAGGTCCGTTATGGTCTTCTCGCCCAGGAAGTTGCCCTGCTTTACCGAGACCGGCTGCCCCTGCAGGACGCCGCGCCGGATCAGGTCGAACAACGTGGCGGTGAATTCCCTGGTCCCCACCGAGGGCTTCTGGCTGACGATCGCGCTCACCACCGCCGGTGGATCTTCTGTGGGCGGCTCCCGCTCGTACCGCGCGCCGTAGTAGTCCACCCTGGGCTCCCGACCGTAGCGCACGTAGACCAGCGCCATCATCCCAACAGCCAGGACGACGAGCAGCAACGCGAAAACCGGCTGCAGGCGCTGGAGCCACACTTCGCGGGCATCGGTCCTGGCCTCCGCGGCCTCCTGGTCCATGATCTTCTGCAGCCCATCCCCCTGCGCCACCCTGGCCCCGCCCGTCGAAGTGAGCAAATCCCTCTGGAAGACGACCCGCATCTCGACGAACTGCTCGGGCGGCACGTCGCTGGCGACGAGCGTAGGGGAGACCCCGCCGGGCCCGAGGCTCGTCTCCCCGCTCACCGACGCTGGATGCCCGAAGACCTTGACCTCGCCTTTCCTGGGGTCCCCGGGGAGGACCATGGTCGCCTGGAGCGAGCCCAGGGGCTCCTGCCACTCGTCGCCCCACGGTTGCCAATAGACATCGACCACGTCGCGGTAGGCCACGGCCAGGCCACTCAGGCGGTAGCTGACGGTAAACGTGCGCTCCTCGTCCGTGGCCCTGTAGTGCCACACGATCCTGTACGCGTTCCCGAGATCCGCGACGCCGAAAGTGTCCGGCGCCCCAGACGACCCAAGCTCCGCGGACGCCCCGGGCGCGTACTGCCTGCCGTTCTCGCTCACGGAGACGTCGCCCACGCTCATCCCCTCTTTGAGGGGGATCTCACGGTACCCGCCTTCGAAAGAGCCGGCGAAATCGTAGGTTATGTTCTCCGTGACGAGGACGGAGCCGTCGGGCTGCACGTCGGCCGTCGCCGTCGCCCGCGGCAACTCGAAGCTCTTGGCCTGGGCCGGGGCGGCGAACGGTCCCACCATGAGGACCGCAAAGAGAAGCGCAAGAATCAGCCTCGAGATCTTCACATCTGCACCTCCGGGGCCTGGCGGGAGCTCTCCTCGGCCTGGAAGTAGTCGCGTTTGGAGAAGCCTGCGAGGCCGGCGATGAGGTTCGAGGGAATAGTGGTGATGGCATCGTTGTAGTTGAGCGTGGTGTCGTTGTAGATGTGGCGGGAGACGGAAATCTTGTCCTCTGTCTTCGCGAGCTGCTCCTGCAAATCCGTGAAGCTCTCCACGGAGCGCAGCTCGGGGTAAGCCTCGGCGACGGCCAGTAGGTTTCCGATGGCTCCCGTCAGGACGGTTTCGGCCCTGCCCCGCTCCCCGATCGTGGCCGCCGAACGGGCGCCGTCCCTGGCCGCAACGACCGCCCCAAAGGTCTCTGACTCGTGGGCGGCGTAAGCCTTCACGGTCGCGACGAGGTTGGGGATCAGGTCGTAGCGCCGCCTGAGCTGCACGTCGACCTGCGACCAGGCGTTATCCACCCTGTTTCGCAACCTCACGAGACGGTTGTAAATCAGCGCGCAGGCCACCAGCACCAACACGCCCACTCCCGCCAACAGCCACCAAAGCATCCCGCCTGCTCCCCGAAAGCTGGACTACCTTGAGCATTGTAGAGCACTTCAGCGTGTCAGCACGGCGCTTCGCGCCTTGTCGGCACGCCTGCTTCGCAGGCTTGTCAGCTTTTCAGTCCGTGGCGACGATGCCACTCCGCGAGTGACTCCTCGGGAAACTCGGGAAAGTGTTTCTCGTTTTCTCCGGTTGGGATCTCGCACCACGGGGCTGCGTAGTTCAGCATGTGGCGGACGTGCTCCGGCGGTTTGGGTAACGGCGTGTCAACCGCAGAGGCGAAGGGGTGGACGAGGTCGGGCCACCGCGGGTCGTAAACCCAGAGGAAGCTGCCGCAGAACCGGCAGAAGTTACGCTCCACCTCGCTGATGGGCACCTCATCAGGCTCGCCCTCGTCGTAGAGCTTCGCGTTGTAGACGGAGAGGTTCTCGGCACCTTCTACTTCCAGGGTGTTGGAGTCGGCCCCGAGGTTGATGGCGTAACCTCCACCCCCTGCGGTCTTGCGGCAGATGGAGCAGTAGCAGGCCTGGTACGGGTACGGCGTTTCCGACTCGACCCGGAAGCGCACCGCGCCGCAGTGGCAGGAGCCTTCGACCAGCAAGCCCGGCTACCTTCTCCTACGTCCGCCGACCTTCACCCGCTTCGGGTTGAGGGCGACGTAGACGTTGCCGTTCTCCACCTTGACCTCGTGCTTCGGGACGGGTTTGACGGCGGGGAGGCTCTTCGCGGCGCCGGTCTTTACGTCGAACTTAGCGCCGTGCAGGGGGCACGTCACCAGAGAGTCGTCGAACTCGCCCTCGCTCAGGTGGGTGAACTGGTGCGTGCAGATGTCCTCGAAGGCGTGGAACTCGCCTTCGACGCTGCACAGGGCGACGAAGCGGTCCTCGACCAGGTACTGTTTGATCTCCCCGGGACCGACCTCGTCTACCGAACCCAGCTTGTGGAACTCTGCCACTAGGCGGCCCGCTCCTCGAAGCCGAGCCCGATCTTGCCCTCTATCGCCCGATCCAGCTTGTCCTTCAAACCCTTCAAGGGAATACGGCTCGTGATCTCCCCGAAGAACCCGAAAACAACGAGCTTCTCCGCCTCCCGACGCGGGATGCCGCGGCTCATGAGATAGAAGAGATCCGTCTCGTCCACCTGCCCCGTTGTCGAGCCGTGGGAGCATTTCACGTCGTCAGCCAGTATCTCCAGGCGCGGAAGGCTCACCGCGAACGCGTCGTCGGTCCCGAGTATAAGGTTCCGGTTGGTCTGGTAAGCGTCGGTCTTCTGCGCCCCAGGCTCGACCCGGATGAGCCCGCTGAAGACGGCGAGGGACTCGTCGCGCAAAGCGCCCTTGTACACGAGGTCCGAGTGGGCGTTCGGGGCGATGTGGTCC
>JBKPSF010000380.1:0-5790 GCA_046734875.1 Actinomycetota bacterium
AGGGTCGTCGCCGACTACCCGGAGGCCGACCTGATCGTCTTCCCGGAGCTCTACGTGAGCGGGTACGTGCTGGACGGCATCGAGGAACTTGCCCTCCACCCGGACAGTCCCGAGCTGCAAAGCATCGCGGACATAGCGCGGGAGAACTCCACCGCCTTAATATTCGGCGCGCCGGAGCGCGTGGAGGGCGGGGTGGCAAACTCGGCCTTCTGCGTGGACGAGCGTGGGACGGTCGCAGCTGTATACCGGAAGGTCCAGCTATTCGGTGGGGACGAGAGCGGCGCCTTCGTAGCGGGCGAGGAGCTGATAGTCGTTGAGCTCTGCGGGGTGAAGATCGGGATGATGATTTGCTTCGACGTGGAGTTCCCTGAGGTCGCGAGGGCCCTCGCACGAGGCGGGGCCGATTTGTTTGTCACGATCTCGGCCAACATGGAGCCCTTCGGGAACGACCACGCGGTGTTCTGCTCGGCGCGGGCGCTGGAAAACGGGCTGCCGCACGTCTACGTCAACCAGGTCGGTCCGGCAGGAGACCTGAATTTCGTCGGAGGAAGCACCATTGTCTCAGCGGACGGGGGATTAGACGTGCAAGCGGGCTCCTCTTCCGAGGAGCTACCGAGTGTGAGACTGCTTCTCCCTGCGAGGAGTAACGTGAGGCAGGACTACCTGAGCGAGCTTAGGACTCCGTTGCCTGGCGTCAAGAAAGTTCTGGCTGGCGCCAGGTCCAAGGCACGGACGTAAAGCGAGCAGCTCCCCCGCTGCAGCGACGAGGACGCTGCGCTCCCAAGAGACATCCTCCTCAAATAGTTCTTCGGAACCCGGAAGAACCGATCGCCAAACCGGTCGCCAATGGCACGACGGTTCCGACTCTCAGACTCGACTTTACCCCCCGTGAAGCGCGTCTCTCTTCGAACTCTCGCACACCCTTTATCTACCCAACAGAGCCTAGCTGGAAATCATTCTGCCGCAACTCCCTCCCTCAGGGCGGCGAAAAAGATAAGCGGGGGAGGGGTAGCAGGAGTTAAGCGCCCGATGTGCCGCCAGAAGCCCGGTCGCCTGGACTCGATGCGTGTAGAAGCCGCTTTGAAGACTCGTAGAACCTATTACGCCCCGAGGTCCTCGAGAGAGCCCTATCCTCGGCTACAAACGCGTTCAAGGGGACTCTAAAAGGGCTCGGTCGGTAAGCATGCTGCCAAAGAAGCGAGCGAGGTTCCCAATACGCGGCGCGAAGTACCGCCCGCATCGACCGCACCGCCCGTAATGGGGTGTTTTGCAGGACTTTCGTGCGGGCGGTGATGTTGTTGGTTATCGCCCGAAGGCGGAAGGTTATCGACCGTCCTCATCGTTACCGTCCGCTTATCGACCGCGTAGAAATGTGGTTGTTTGCAGGTATTTCTGCTCCATGGTGGAAGCTGCGGGCGATACGGTCGATACTTTTATGGGTCTCGTGTGCTACTGGCTTGAAGTCGCAGGCTGGAACTTTGGGTGAGCCCTCGGGCGCTGTAGCGAGGCGAGCGCTCGCAACCATGGTAGAGGTGCCCGAAGAAGGCTAAAGTCTTGAAGTAAGACGCGATGTTCCTATGAGACCTCTTCACGGAAGTGGCCTAGACTAGCGCCCAGGCTCTAATCAAGGTGAGACGTAAGCGGCTTTAAGACGTTTTCTGGAGAATGCTTTCAGTTACCTCTGCCGACCCGTGGGTCGGTAGCGCTACGCCCAACTTTCGTCAGGCTGCATTCTCTGCTCCGGACGCGTCACAAGCCCCACTTTCGCCCTTTCTTCTCGGTCGTGCCTACCGCTTGCGTCCGAACAGGAAGTAGGATACCGGGCCGACGAAATTGACGAAAGACACCGCCGTCCACCACGGCTTGCTACCCCGGATCTCTTCTTGCGGACGCCGGTAGATGTCCACGAGCGCCGCCGCCAGCAGCCCAACCTGGACCGCACTCGAGAGCACGATGGCCCCTTTCTGCAAATCCGTGAGATCTCTCCACCGCTTCCTAGCCATGAACGGGTCCTTTCTAGATCTTTGTCCTGAGTCTTCCAGGAGCACCTCTCCCCGATCGCCGTCCACGGTTACGCTCTGGCCGTGGCGGATCCGCTGGCTCGCCTGCCCCGTCCCCAGCACCGCAGGGATGCCGTACTCGCGGGCGACGATCGAGCCGTGGGCCAGAACACCGCCCACGTCGGTCACCAGTCCGCTCGCTTGGGAGAAGAGCGGCGTCCAAGCCGGCGTAGTCGTAGGGCACACCAGGATCGTGCCCGGCTCCATCCGCGAGAAGTCGGACGGTGAGTGGATTACGCTGGCCGGGGCACTCGCTCGGCCGGGGCTGACGGCGAAACCACTCAAGACCGCGCCGGTTGGCTCGTTGTGCCGCTGCGTCTCCCAGGCCGACATGTCGATCGGACCGAACCGCAGCTTGTGTCCCGGCGGTACCACCGGAGGCGGATGCAGTCGCTTGCGGGCCTCGCGCAACTCGTGCCGCTCACGCGCTAAGTGCGCGAACTGGGGCCTGGCCTGACCGGCAGCCCGCGCTGTTGCGGCCTCCCTGAGCTCGGAGGTCTCGAGAAAGAATACGTCCTCGACCGCAAGCAACGAGCCTATCTCGACCAGCCGCCTCCCCAGCTCAAGCGCCAATCGCCGCAGGGTTGGCCAGGCGGCGCCCATGTAAAAGAGCGCCTGCTCGCGGTACGGGCCGAAGCGCTGCGCCCAGCCGAGCAAAATCCGGAACAGTTTCCGGCGGAGAGGGTCGAGAGAATGCGCCGTCTCCTCTATGAGCAAATCGCGTTCGGCGACGATAGCTCGCTGGCGGGCTCGGGGGTCGTGGCCGGCTTGCTTCACCATCGCCTTGAGACTGAGTAGGACCGGCAGGGGATCGTCGGCCTGCGTAGGCACGACGAAGTCGAGGTTGTAGATCTGGTGGCCGTACCGGTCGAGGTATCGCGCGAAGGCCGCAAGCCAGGTTTGACCGAGCGCCGTACTCCTCAGCGCTTCGAGCAAATCCGCAGCAGCCGTAGCGGCAACGAGTGCTCGCAACTCGTCTGAGGCACGGATACGCTCGGCCAACCCCTCCAGCTCGGCCTCTGCCTCCACCGTCGGGGACGGGAAGCCGCGCAGGAACATCCCGCTGGTCAGACCACGACCGGGTGCCGCCACCGTCAAGAAGCGACCCAGCAGCGAGTCCGTTATCTTCGCGTCTCCTATCACCAGGGCGCAGGCGAACCAGTAGCGGGCGTCCTCCAGGGCCAACTCGCGCACGCCCGCCAGGAGGCGTTCGTCGGGAGTGTTGGCCAGGTCCAGCGCTTTCCATCGCCCGATCATGTCCAGGTAGGCGGGCAACGCCTGCTCGCGCCAGTACGCGGGCGCCTCTCGAAACAGGATCCGAAACTCCTCGAGCGTGACGCGCAAGAGCGCTGGAGCCGTGCGCCAGCTGAGCTTGTAGTTGGCCCGCGAGTAGGCGTAGCCGTTTACGGTGGCGAAGAAAGGCCGGTCGGTAATGTCTTCCAGCCGGAAAGACGTCAGTCGGAATAACCCCATCATGGCGTCGATCGAGAGCTCGAGGCCCTCGCCCACGTACAGTTCGTCGAAGAGCGGCGAGAGCGGCTCCGGCAGATTCTCGACCACCTGCCGACGCCACCAGGCGGAGTCGGGAAAGGGTGGTTCCCAGCGTATGTCTTCGAGCGGCGGGGGCGGCAAGTTGGTGATCGGTCGTGCCTGGAGCACCCAGAGGCGCCTGTCGGCGTAGGCCCATTCGATGTCCTGTGGGTCGCCGAAGTGGCGCTCTGTAGCAAGCCCCACCTCGCCCAATCGCGCTAGCTGTGCATCGTTCAACGTCGGGAGGACGGCTTGATCCGGGTCGAGCGGACGCTCGGTCGTGCCCCGCTCCGTCAGAACGGTTTCCACATCTTGCCGCCCCGTCTGCCGCTCCAATACCTTTAAGGTCGCGTGGTCCAGGACAAAGCTGTCGGGAGTGGTGAGACCGCCGACTACCGACTCCCCGAGACCCAAAGCAGCGTTAACAACGAGCTCGTGCCGCGCTCCCGTCACGGGGTTGGCGGTGAATAGGACCCCCGAGACCTCGGCGGTGACGAGCCGCTGGACGACGACGGCTACGGCGGCCCGCTCGTGGTCAAAGCCCTGACGCTTCCGGTAAGCGATGGCGCGCGCCGACCAGAGGGAAGCCCAGCAGCGTCGCACCGCGCTAAGCAGTTCGCCCTCACCCTGGACGTTCAACCATGTTGCCTGCTGGCCGGCGAAGCTGGCGCCTGGCTGATCCTCTGTGGTCGCGCTGGAGCGTACCGCAACCGGCGGTGCGCCCAGAGAACGGTAGGCGGCCAGGATCGCCTCGGCCAGGTCGTCAGGCAGCGGCAGGTCCTCGAAGAGCGTGCCGATGCCCGCCGACGCGGCTTCGGCGGAGGCGAGTTCTTCATCTCGGACGTCCCTTAGCGCTCCGTCTATCGCTTCGGCTAGACCGGTCTCCGCGACGGCTCGCCGGTAGGCGGCGGTGGTCACGCAGAAGCCGGGTGGGACGGGCAGCCCCACCGAGATGAGCTCGCCCAGGTTGGCCCCCTTTCCACCAACCCGCTCGAGGTCGTTCCGGCGGAGCGTTTCGAGCGGCACTACCGCGCTTCGTGGGGGCGCGGCGAACATGCTGTCCACGCCCGGCTTCTCGGTGTCCTCCTGTTCACCCCAGTCGTGCGTTTCGGTGGGTTCGGTGCTCATGGGCGTTGTCTCCGTCCCGGGGTATTTCTCACCGCAAGCTGCAGTTTACCAGCGAGAGACGACTGCGAACCGAGCAGGATTGCTCATGCAATTTCCTCTGCCTAACCTTGGGATCCGTCTAAGAGTATTCGAGAGGACTCAACCGAGGGTAGGAGGAAATAAGGTCCCCGGGGGATTACGAAGGTCCGGCCGTCCTGACATGGATGTGCACATCCAAGCCGTTCCTAGCGCACGTACGATGTCTGTGGCACTTCGGGCTTCCGAACCCGGCTTCGGCTTGGATGGCCTCCTAGCTGGTCTGTAGGTCCCCAGGTGAGTTCTCGTCGGTCGTTGAGCCCCAACGTCAAGTTGGCATCGCGCCCTTCCCTTAAGCTCTGCGTCTCTCCCTGCTTTCGTAACCCGACAAACCCGACGATGAGCACAAGGGTTCGTACGGAGAGATAGCCCAGGAACGTCTTGGCTGCGCTCGGCAGAGGGATCGTGGTCTCTTGAGACCCCAAGTATCTTCGCCTTCCTGAATCGGATTCGACCACCGACGCCGACACCGCCGATCGACGCCCGGAAATGGGCCGTTTTGCAGGACTTTCTCTTCTCCGTTGGTTATTGCGGTCGGTGCGGTCGATATTTTCCTGGGGCTTTACCTAATGGTCTCTGATCGCTCCACGTGTATCCTTCTGCCGGAGCGATACCGATGCACCTCGCCAACGTCAACATACACCCCCTACAAGGACGCCGACCATCTCGTGCTCCACACGAGGTTGAAGCCGATCCTGCGCGCCAGTGGAATGGCTGCCGATGCCACTCTCCTACCTCCAGTCATCGTCGATCCATTGGCGTGTGCCCCGATCTTCTAGGAGAATGGGCGAGAAGGGTGTAAGAAAGCGCTACCCCTAAGTGAGGGGAAGGATGAGGATGGGGTTTTCTGGCTCGAAGCCTGCGAGTAGTACTGAGACGGGCGAGAAACGCGAGGCCGTAAGGGTACGCTTGCTCGGCGGCTTCCGGGTTAGTACTACAGTTGTAGATAGGGTGCGTATTCTGGCATCATGCTCTCTTCGATGGAGGAGCATAGAGG